>DASPRK010000241.1:0-8602 GCA_035624495.1 Methylomirabilis sp. (SeqCode)
TGCCGATGAGGGTGTTTTCCGGATAGTGCCGGGGCCAACCCCGGTGCGCGACAAGCTGCGGAACGGTCATGGTTCCAACTCTAGCATCCGGCTTGTGATCGCGCGGACGGACTGGAACAGGAAATGGTGGCCGGGGTCGGAATCGAACCAACGACACGCGGATTTTCAGTCCGCTGCTCTACCAACTGAGCTACCCGGCCGTGAGGAAAGACCGCGGATTATAGAGAACCGGCCGGCTTTGTAAAAGCAGGGGTAATCCGCGGAAAACAAAACCCCGGCGCCATGGCCGGAGGGCGGGAGACGATGATTATTTGCCCGGCGTGACGTAACCTTCGGGCGGCGTGGAACCGGCACCGAAGAAAAATTTCTCCATCTCGGTTTCGAGGAACTTGCGCGCCTTGGGATCGAGCGGGTTGAGGCGGTACTCGTTCATCAGCATGGTCTGTTGGCCGAGCCACATCTTCCAGGCTTCCTTCGAGATGTTTTCCCAGATGCGCTTCCCGAGCTCGCCGGGATAGGTGGGGTAATCCAGACCTTCGGCCTCGCGGCCGAGCTTCACACACTTCACCATGCGAGCCATCAGTTCGACTCCTGACAAATAAATATTGTTATGAAAGCCATTCCCTAAGTGTCCTCGCGAATGCTCCGACTCGCCCTCAGTTGTTCGAGCAGAAGTTTTACCGGCGCGCTCAACCCGCGCTGATCCGGCCGCCGCACGTTATACCAGACTGTTTCTGCATTCTCCATCGCCCGCTGCGTTGCCCCCACCACGCGCGCGGGTATGGGCGTGATGTCGAGCTGGAAATGACTGAAGACATGACGCAGCACCGGCCATGGGGTTTCGGTGCGGACGTCGAGCCCGAAATTTTCGCGACACCAGGCCCGCACGTTGTCGTCGGCGCATTCGGGAAATCCCCACAACCCGCCCCACAACCCCACCGGCGCTCGCCGCTGCAGCAGCACGCGCCCGCGGTCGTCGCGGATCATGAGCATGCGGGTGGCTCTGACTGGCGCGGCGTGGGTGGCCGCGCGCGCCGGATATTGCTGCGCCGCGCCGCGCTGATACGCGCGGCAGTTCGCGCGCAACGGGCAGATTTCGCATTTCGGCCGGGCGCGCACGCACACGGTGGCGCCGAGGTCCATGATCGCCTGGGTGTAATCGGCCACGCGCGTCCGCGGCGTGTGTTGCTCCGCGAGGCGCCACAGCCGTTCTTCGGTGACGCGCTGGTTGAGCGGCGTGTCGACCGCGTGATACCGCGCCAGCACGCGCTTGACGTTGCCGTCCAGAATCGGATGCCGCTGCCCGAAAGCGAGCGCCAGAATCGCGCCGGCGGTGGAGCGGCCGACGCCCGGCAGTTCCGTCACCGCCTGCAATGATCGCGGGAACGCACCGTCGTGTTCGCGCACGATGATTTGCGCCGCGCGGTGCAGGTTGCGCGCGCGGGCGTAGTAGCCGAGCCCAGTCCAGAGATGCAGCACGGTGTCGAGCTTGGCGCGTGCCAGTGCGCGCACGTCGGGGAAACGCTCGATGAAGCGCTTGAAATAAGGGATGACAGTGGCAACCTGGGTCTGCTGCAGCATGATCTCCGAGACCCAGATGCGGTAGGGGTCGCGTTTCTTTTTCCAAGGCAGGGTCTTGCGGCCGTGGCGGTCGTACCAGCCGAGCAGTCGGCGACCGATGGGGCGCTCGTTCATTGCCGGGCCAGCGCCTCCACCTTGATCGCGGTGGCGCGGATTTCCTTTTGCAGAAAGGATTTCACCAGCCACGGGCCGATGACGGGGGGAATGAAAAAATCCGGCACCATCTCGGCGCTGTAGCGCAGCCGCGTTTGCGCGCCTTCCGCCGACACCCGCCAGTGCTCGACCGAATAACTGAAATCGCTGAGCGCGGGCACGCCAATCACGACGATGTCGTCTTGCGGTCGCGACTCGATGTCCACGACTTTTTTCATGCTCTTGCAGAAGATCAGGACGCAGGCGTGAAACCGGACGTCGACGCGATGCCGGTTTGGATCCTTGGTTTCAAGCACGCGGCTGCTTACGATCATGTCCGACACCCGCGACAGATGCTCGTAATCCGTCATGATCCGCCAGATCCGGTCGCGTTCGGCGTCAAGCACGACCTCGAACGTCAGGGTGTATCGATTGCCCGCGTGCTCGGTTTCGAGGTGCTCGATGGTGGCGGCCGAGACAATGGCGGGGGCCAGGAGACCGATCGCCAGCAAACCTGTCATGCAACGCCGCACGTTCCGTATAAATACTATCTGAACCGCTTGAATTTTTCTTTCAGCTTCTCATCCAGTTTCTGTTCCAGTTCTTTTGTTTTTTCGGATTTCATTTCTTCCAGTTTGCCCTTGAAAATGGCGTTCCAGTCCGGCTTGAATCTGGGATGTGAAAAAGTGCCGTCGATCAGAAGCGGGTATGAACCGAGCGTAACGGTATAGTCCAGGGTTTCCTTGGGCAGATTCGCGGAACCCTTGCCGCTGACGTTGAACAAGTCCGGGCTCTGGAGCTTCAGGTCTTTGTTCTCGACGATGCCATTTTTTATCTGCGCCGTTCCGCCCAGCTGCGTGAATCGGGTTTCATCCCCGGATTGCGGGACGAGCTCCGTCAGTTTCTGGTAGGACTTGTCGCGTATGGCCGCGGCGATAGCATCGCTCATTTTCTTCAGGTTGACTCCCTTGATGGAACCGTTTTGTACGGCGAACTTTGCCGCGCCGTTGAGCGTTTCCTTGATCCGGTTTGCATCCAGCCCCTGGGCCGTCAGCGTCGCGCTCAGGTTGGCGGCGCCGGTAAATTTGTCGAACTGCAGCGCATCCTTGAGGGCCGGCGCCAGTTCGATGCCGCTGACCGATTCGTCAATGTTGAGCAGCGGTATTTTGCCGCGCACGTCGAGCGCGGTGCGGCCGGCGTAATTGCCGCTGTAGAGTTTCGCCTGGTTCGGACCGAGCGTGATCAGTCCGTTGTCGGCCGACACCTGCACCACCGCGTCGGTGGCGTGCAGGCTGAACGCCTTCAGCTTCTGTACCCGCAGCCTGCCCTGCACCGCGAGCGCGCGCAGCATGCTGAGTGGAATTTCCACTGGTGCCGGCGGCGCCGCCGCGTCGGGTTTGGCGCCGGACGCGGTCGGCGGTGCGGACGCCGGCAGGTAGCGGTCGAGATCGATCTGGTCGACGGCGAGATCGACCTGATACGCCGGTCTGGCGAGATGCCTGATCCCCATGGCGCCGGTCACGTGACTGTCATCGAGGGCGAGCGCCAGGTCCTTGAACTCGACGCTGTCGGCGGTCGCAGCGAATTTGGTTTTGAACGCGAACATCTTGAGGGTGTTTTTGTCGGCGGTCTCGTATTTCACTCCCAGCTTGTCCATCAGAGTGCGCGGGTTGAAGGGTTTCATCTCGAGCGTGCCGTTTATGGCCGGCGCCGCGAATAGGCGGGTGCCTTTGAAGTTCGCGAGCAGGCCGAGATTGCCGGTCGAAAGGGAAAGTTCGGAAACCTCGAGCGTTTGCGTTTCGAGGTCGAGCGCCATGCGCGATGTCAGGTCCACCCGCGCGCGCACCGGCGGCTGGCCGCTCTCGAGGTCGAATGAAAGACTCACGTCCACCGCGCGGCCGACGGCGATTTGACCGGTCTTGAAGTCGAGGTTGTGCACGGCGTAACGCGCGCCGCTCGATTGATCGTTCCAGCTGATGTCAGCTTTGCGTATGTCGACTTTCCTGATGCTGATGCCGCCGATGCTGACCTCCTTGCCCGGCGAGGTTTTCTCGGGGACCTTTTCAGTCTTGGAGGGTTTGCGCAGATCGTCCCAGTTGGTTTTGCCCGCGGCGTTGCGCGCCAGATTGAGCTTCAGACCATCGAGAAAAATCGTTCCCACGACCACCTGTTTGCGCAGCAACGGCAACAACTCGACCTTGGCGCCGGCGGCATCGATGCGCGCGAACGGTTCGGGGCCGAAACCCGGAGCATTGCCGAGCTCGAGCTTGCCGGTTTCGATGCCGATCCAGGGGAAGAATGACCAACCGAGCTTGCCGTCGATGCGCAGCTCACGCCCGGTCTCGTTTTTGACCGTATCGATGATCTTGCCCTTGTACTGGTTAGGATCGAAAAACAGCGTCAGGCCGACGGCCAGAAGTATGAACAGGACGATCAGGCCGCCCGCCACGATTGCCAGTATTTTCAGGGATTTTTTCAAGGCATTCCTCGCTGGAAATGGAGCGGGTGATGGGAATCGAACCCACGTCTAAAGCTTGGGAAGCTCTCGTTCTACCATTGAACTACACCCGCGATGGCCCAGATAATGCAAGGATCAGGGGGAAACGGCGCCAGCCGAGGTCAATCGGCCGGAGTGATTCTACATTGGTAATGCAAGACATCAAGCCACATGCGCGAAATGACGCCGATCCGTTGTTGATCAGCTATCTGGATGCGATCGTGGCGCTCACCTGCCAGCGCGAGGCGCAGGGGCTCACCGCGTCCCTGATCGATTCCCTGTGCCGGCACGTGCGGGCGGAGCGTTTCCGGCTGTTGTCGATCTTGACTTTCGATAAAAACGACGAGTTCGATGGAAACCGCATGCAGGACATGGTCGTGCGCGACTGGCTCGATCCGTTGTCCGCCGCGGTGCCGATTGCGCATGACGCGGATCTGCTGGCCTGCGCGCGCACGCGGCAACGGGTCGGCCGCACGTTCCCCAGGTCCGATGTGCGCCGGCTGATTCTGCCCATCTTCGGGGTGAACCATGTCATGGCGATGCTGGTGATCGAGGGCATGTGCGAGGTCGGCGGCGAAGAAGCGGTGCTTGCGCGGCTGCTGCAGATCTTCGGCAATCAGCTGTATTTGCTGTCCCGCAACGAACTGGACGGACTCACCGGTCTGCACAACCGCCAGGCTTTCGACGAGCGCATCAAGCATCTTGTGCTTAACGCCGGTCGCCCAGACCGCCGCGCGCACCCGGCTGTGATCGCACCGGACAACAGTTTGGCGCTGCTGGATATCGATCACTTCAAGATGGTCAATGACAGGTACGGCCACCTGTACGGCGACGAGGTGCTGGTGCAGTTCTCACGACTGATGAGCCGTGCCTTTCGCCAGCAGGACATGATGTTCCGCTACGGCGGCGAGGAGTTCGCCGTGGTCCTGGTCGGCATCGCCGCCGCGGCGACCGTGCCGGTGCTGGAATCCTTTCGGCGAATGCTGGAGGCGCATGTCTTTCCGCAGATCGGGTGCAAGACCGTGAGCATTGGGGTAGCCGATATTTCCGCTGGCGAGAGCGTGGATACGATTATCAACCGTGCCGACAAGGCGCTGTATCACGCCAAGCAAAACGGACGCAATCAGGTCTGTTGCTACGAAAACCTGGTGGCGGAAGGAAAGCTGGCTCCGGTGAACGTGCCGACTGGCGACATCGAGCTCTTCTGAGCGCACGCCGCCCCGGCGTGCGAAATTCCGGAACCGGGAATACAATAACAGGCTCGGTGGCGGCGGGCAGGCCGATTCCGGACCCATCCCAGCCCATGAAGATCATACTCAACGGTCAGGAAAAAAACTTCGCGACGCCCATGACGCTCGCCAGGTTATTGCAGGAAATGGGGCTGGGTGAGCGCCGGATCGCGATCGAAGTCAACCGGGAGATCATCCCGCGCAGCCAGCATGGCGCGTTTGAATTGAAAGACAACGATCGCGTCGAAGTCGTATTTGCGATCGGAGGCGGCAGCCGGCAGATGGCGGTTGCACCGGGCAGGAGGTAACTTATGGCAGTGACGGCCGAAACGATTCGTTCCGCCTCGGTGGACCCGCTCATCATCGCGGGCAAGGCCTACGCCTCGCGGTTGCTGGTCGGCACCGGCAAGTACAAGGACATGAACGAAACCCGCCGCGCGGTCGAGGCGAGCGGCGCGCAGATCGTCACGGTCGCGATCCGGCGCACCAACATCGGCCAGAACCCGAACGAGCCGAACCTGCTCGACGCCCTGCCGCAGTCGCAATACACCTATCTTCCGAACACCGCCGGCTGCTACAACGCCGAAGACGCCGTGCGCACCTGTCGCCTGGCACGCGAGCTGCTCGACGGCCACGACCTGGTGAAGCTCGAGGTGCTCGGGAGCGAAAAGACGCTATATCCCGACATCCCCCAGACACTGAAGGCCGCCGAGATTCTTATTAAGGATGGTTTCAAGGTCATGGTGTACACCAACGACGATCCGGTGGTGGCCAAGCGATTCGCCGACATGGGTTGCGTGGCGGTGATGCCGCTCGCGGCGCCGATCGGCTCGGGCCTGGGCATCCGCAATCCGTACAACATCCGCTTCATCGTCGAGGAGGCCACCGTGCCGATCCTGGTGGACGCGGGCGTGGGCACCGCGAGCGACGCAGCGGTGGCAATGGAGCTCGGCTGCGACGGCGTGCTCATGAACACCGCGATCGCCGCGGCGCGGAATCCGGTGCTGATGGCGCAGGCGATGAGGAAGGCGGTCGAGGCCGGACGCGAGGCCTATCTTGCCGGACGCATGCCGCGCAAATTGTACGGTTCGCCGTCCTCTCCGCTCGGCGGAACCATTTTCTGATTGTTCCCGCCGACCTGGACGCCGCGAAAGGCGTTCGAAGAAGCTGAAAGCTTCGTTTGATTCTTTAAACTCTCGATTTGGCTTTGCGCCATCGCGGACGATAACAATCGAATGTCGCCTTCTGCCAGACCACACCGGCCTATCCGCAGTTTTGTGCGCCGCGAGGGGCGCATCACCCCGGCGCAACAGCGCGCGCTCGCGGAACTCTGGCCGCGCTATGGCCTGGATGCGGGCGCAATGCCGCTCGATTTCGCGCGGATATTCGGACGACACGCGCCGGTGGTGCTCGAGATCGGTTTCGGCGACGGCGAGGCGCTCGCCGCGACGGCGGCGGCGCATCCGGAGAACGACTATGTCGGGGTCGAGGTGCATCGCCCGGGCGTGGGCGCGTTGCTGCGTCGGCTGGCGGCGCAAAGCCTGGCCAACGTTCGCGTCATCACAGCCGACGCCAAGGACGTGATGGCCATGCGTGTTCCGGACGGCTCGCTCGCGGCCGTGCGTCTGTTCTTCCCCGACCCGTGGCCGAAGAAACGGCACCACAAGCGCCGCCTGGTGCAGCCGGATTTTGCCGCGTTGGTGGCGGTCAAGCTCGCGCCCGGGGGATATATACATGTCGCCACCGACTGGCCGGATTACGCCGAGCACATGGCGACGGTGCTGGCACAGGCGTCGGGAATGGTCGAGGACGTCTCGCGTGCGGTTTTGCTTGCCCGGCCGCCGACACGGTTCGAGCGACGCGGCCGCCGGCTGGGCCATGCGGTGCGCGATCTGGTTTATCGGCGTTCGGCGTAACACCGCCTGTTGGCGGGTCGATTATTGATTCAAAACCGCGCCGCGGTAACGCGGACGATTTATTTCCCCCGGTTGATGAGCGTCTCTTTTTCCTTGCGCGAGAGCAGGCGCACGGCGCATTCACGGATCAGGGCCTCGGAGCGGCTGCCGCAAACTTCCTGGTAACGCAAGACGACTGGCCGCCGGCTGCGGGTATAACGCGAGGCGCTGCCATCGTTGTGTTGCTGATGGCGCCGCTCGATGTCGTTGGTAACGCCGGTGTAGAGCGAACCGTCGCTGCATTCCATTATATAGACATACCAGGGTTTTTCCGCGCCGGCGTCACCGGCCCGGACCGCCGCGGGTCTGTCATCCTTGGACATGGACATGCTCAGTTGAAATTGGCGACGATCAGTTTCAGTTCGGCGATGCGTTTATGCACGTCGGGCGCGTCGCCCGCGCCGGGGCGCTGTGCGAGGTAAGACTGGTAATTCTCAAGCGCGGCCCGGAAGCATTCGAGATGTTCATAGATACGGCCGCGATCACGTACCTCATCGGGTTGATCGGGCTGGATGAGCAGGATCCGGTCGACGACGGTAAGCGCCTTGTCGTAACGCTCACGCCGCAGGTAGGCGCCTTTGAGGTTACGCAGCATTCGAACCAGGATTTCCTTCTTGTTGGCTGCGGTGAGCAGGCGCTCGAGCGGCGCGTAAGCGGCCTCGGCCGCGCCGAAGGTATCCTCCAGCATCTGCTCCAGGTCTTCCTTGCTCATCAGGCAGCCGCCGGAAAAAGGATCGAGCACGACCTCGCCTTCGCGGGTCGTGAATTTGACCAGAAAATGGCCCGGAAAAGACACGCCCTTCAGTGGCAGCCCGAGGCGGCGGCCGACTTCCATGTAAAGAATGGAGAGCGTTATGGGAATTCCGCGCTTGCGGTCCAGCACCTCGTTCAGAAAGCTGTTGCGCGGGTCGTCGTAGTTGTCCATGTCCCCGGAGAACCCCTGTTCCACGAACAGAAACTGATTGAGGGCGATCAGCGTGTCCTCCAGGCCCGCCTGCGCCGGCAGCCGTTGCTGCACGCCGGTGGCCAGCTCGTCGATCTGCCGCAGGTAAGCCTCGACGTCCAGAGCGGGGTACTCGTCCCTGGCGATCAGCAAGGCGGCTTCCGCCAGGTTCAGCTCCTGCTCGGAGCCCTTGACGATTTCGGTCAGACGTTCGTGTATGAATGATTCCATAGCCGTGCCGTCCGTGACGGCGTCGATGCAATAA
>DASPRK010000006.1:0-13272 GCA_035624495.1 Methylomirabilis sp. (SeqCode)
CGCCGTGGCCCCGGATAAGCGCTTCGACGCGCGCCCGCACTTCGCCGATATGCCGGTTGAACTCGCTGGCCACGCGCGCCTGATCGAATGCTACCTGCCGCACCGAAGGACCGCCACGGATCTGCAGCCGCCGTGACCGCATTCCCTACTTTTCCTGTTTCAGCTTCCTGACCCCATAGACGGCGCCCACCAGCATCGTCAAAAACCAATACCATCCCACCTTGAGCGCGCCCAGATTCTGCATCATGGTTTGCGTGAATATGGTACCTCCCTTTGTGTTCGATCAGGCCGCCTGAGCCGCGCGATCGTACAGAAATCTCAGCACCTCGCCGCGATAACGGAGGTACGCCGGGTCGTCCGCGAGTTCAAGGCGCCGGCGCGGGCGTGCCAGCCGCACGTCGAGAATCTGCCCGATCGTCGCCGCCGGCCCGTTGGTCATCATGACGAGGCGGTCCGAGAGCAGCACCGCCTCGTCGACGTCGTGCGTGACCATGAGCGTGGTAGTGCCGGCCGCGGCGACGATGCGCATCAGTTCTTCCTGCAGATTGGCGCGGGTGAGCGCATCGAGCGCGCCGAACGGTTCATCGAGCAGCAGCACCTTGGGCTCCATCGAGAGGGCCCGGGCAATGCCGACGCGCTGCTTCATGCCGCCCGAGATCTCGTGCGGATACTTGTGGATCGCGTGCGCGAGCCCCACGAGCGCGAGCGCCTCTTCCGTGCGCCGCTTGAGCTGCGCTCTTCCCTCCGCGCCGCGGAACACCCGCTCGACCGCGAGGTGCACGTTGCCGAAACAGGTCAACCACGGCAACAGCGAATGATTCTGGAACACCACCGCGCGGTCGGGTCCGGGACCAGCGATCTCGCGCCCGTGGGCGAGCACCACGCCGCCCGTGGGCGCCAGCAATCCGGCCACGAGATTGAGCAGGGTGGATTTGCCGCAACCCGAATGCCCGATGAGAGCGACGAACTCGCCCTGGCGGACAGTCAGGTTCACGTCCTGAAGGGCGACGTAACGCCCTTGACGGGCGTCGAACGTCATCTGCACGTTTTCGATCTGCACGGATTTTTCCATGAGGTTCCTCGCTTCAGTAACGGAAACGGCGGGCGGCCAGCAGAATCGCCTGCTCGAGAGCCAAGCCGACGAAGCCGACCACGAAGATGGCGATGATGATGTGCTCGACATTGAGGTTGTTCCACTCGTCCCATACCCAGAAACCGAGCCCCACGCCGCCGGTGAGCATCTCGGCCGCGACGATCACGAGCCACGCGACACCCACCGACAGCCGCACGCCCGTGAGCACGTACGGCATCACCGCTGGCAGCAGAATGCGGCTGAAGAGTTTCCACGGCGAGAGATTCAGCACGCGCGCTACGTTGAGATAGTCCGCCGGCACCTGGCTCACGCCCGATGCGGTGTTGAGCACCATCGGCCACAGGCTCGAGATGAAGATCACCCAGATCGCCGCCGGCTGTGCCTCCTTGAAGACGTAGAGACCGATTGGCAGCCAGGCGAGCGGGCTCACCGGCCGCAGTACGCTGATGATGGGCGAGATCATGCGGTTCAGCACACTGAAGTAACCGATGAGAAACCCGAGCGGAATGCCGATGAGCGCGGCCAGGCCGAAACCCATGGCGACGCGCGTGAGCGAACGCAGCACGTTCCAGCCGATCCCCTGATCGTTCGGACCTTTCTGATAAAACGGATCGCTGAAAAGCTGCACCGCCGAGTCCCAGGTTTTGAGCGGTCCCGGCAATCCGCTGTGCGCCGCCACCACCGCCCACAGGAACACGAACAGCGCCATGCCCACGGCCGGAGGCACGAACCCGTGCAGGAATATCCGGATGCCGGCCCGCAGCGGGGCGTTCGCCGGCGCCGGAGGAAGCGTCGCCGGAATGACCACGGTAGCGGGCTCCGCTTCGTCTTCAGCGACCGCCTGCCTTGCCTGTTGCCATCGTTTGCTCGCTTGTACCACGTTCATCATGCGCTCCCGGTTTGAAGTGTACGGTGGTAACCTAGAATTTTTTATACGTCAGCCACTTGCCGTTGAAGGTGATCGCCATGCGCGGCACCCCGGCCGGGTCCTCGATCCGGCGGATGTCGACCGACATGTCGATGGCGCTCATGATCCCGTCGCCGAACATCTCGTGCGCCACGTCCTTGAACACCGGTCCGTACAGCATGACGGCTTCATAGAAGCGGTACACGAACGGATCCGTGGGCGGCCAGGGTTGCGCCGGAGTCCGGTGCGGGGCCTGCATCAGGACATTCACCGCCGACTCGGGAAGCGCCAGCGCCCGGACCAACCCGCGCGCTTCCGCCTCGTCGGCCTGGCCGTAACCGTAGACCAGCGTCGCCGCGTAGACCGGGCGGCGGCCGATCTGCTCTCCGAGTTGCGCCCACGTCATTCCCTTCTTTTCCTTGGCCTCCAGCGCCGACTCTCTGATTTGTTTCCGGTTTAGCACGTTACGTAGTCTCCTGTTGCACGACCCGACCGCGGGTGACCGTCGTCCCCCTCAGGCCTTGATCTTGAAGCCCGCGGCGTAGGCCTTCGGGTCCTTGCCGTCCCAGACCACGCTGTCGATGAGCTTGCTCGTGCGCATCGGGCTCGGCGGCACCGGCACCTTCGCCGCCGCGGCAGCCTGCTTGTACACGTCGATCTGGTTCACCTGCTTCGCCACCGCCAGGTAATCCACGTCTTCCTTGAGCAGCCCCCAGCGGCGATGCTGCGTCAGAAACCACATGCCGTCCGACAGGTACGGGAAGTTGACCTTGCCGTCGCCGTAGAACTTCATGTAGTTCGCGTCCTTCCACTTCTTGCCGATGCCGTTGTCGTACTCGCCCTTCATGCGGCCTTCGATCACGCTCTCTTCGGTATTGACATAGGACTTCTGGGCGATGATCTGCGAAACCTTGGGACGATTGGCCATGGTGTCGATGTACTTGGACGCCTCGAGAATCGCCGCGGTCATGGCGCGCGCGGTGTTCGGATATTTCTGCACGAACTCCAGCCGCGTGCCGAGCGTCTTCTCCGGGTGATCCTTCCAGATTTCCTGCGTCGTGATCGCGGTGAAACCGATGTTGTCGAAAATCGCGCGCGCGCCCCACGGCTCGCCGACGCAGAATCCGTCCATGTTGCCAACGCGCATATTGGCCACCATTTGCGGCGGCGGTACCGTGATGTTCTTCACGTCCGTCATGGGATTGATGCCGTTCGCCGCCATCCAGTAATAGAGCCACATGGCGTGCGTGCCGGTCGGAAACGTCTGGGCGAAGGTGTAATCGCGCTTCTCCTTGATGATCAACGCCTTGAGCTTGGCGCCGTCGGTGGCACCTTTGTCCCGAAGCTGGTTCGACAGCGTGATCGCCTGGCCGTTGTGATTGATGTTCATGAGCACGGCCATGTCCTTCTTGGGGCCGCCGATCCCGAGCTGCACGCCATAGATCAGGCCGTAGAGCACGTGCGAAGCGTCGAGCTCGCCGTTCACCAGCTTGTCGCGCACCGCTGCCCAGCTGGCCTCTTTGGAGGGCGTGATCTTGAGGCCGTACTTCTTGTCGAAACCGAGCTCCGAGGCGATCACGACGCTGGCGCAGTCGGTGAGCGGAATGAAGCCGATTTTGACCTCGGGTTTTTCGGGCCCGTCCGAACCCGCGGCCCAGACGCTCGCGCGCCAGCTGGCGAGCCCGGCGGCGCCGAGTCCGGCGATCCCGACCTTGAGGAAATCGCGCCGCGTAATGTCCCGCGAACCCGCCGCGGGGGATGTCTTGGTTTTCTTGCGTTGCATGTTGTCTCCTGATCGTTCAAATAAAAAGCGCCCATTCGCTCGAGGCCGTTCCCGCGCGAATGGACGCCGTTGTCCGGTGCGACGGATCGCCGTTGACCCGTCCGCCTGTAATCCGCGCGCCGCCGTCCGAGACGTCGGCGCGTCCGAATTCCGTTAAGCAAGCGCCATGCCAACAGTCAAAACGGGCGAAATATCGCTGGCGCTGCTGTTTCTCGCTCGGCGCACGACGCCATCGCCGCCCCGCAAGCACCGTGTTGGTGAATTGATCCGCGCCGCTGACTCGCAATGGTGCATGACGCCGCGAATCGAGGATCATCTGCGGCCGGCGGTCAGCCCTGAGCAAGCAGATCCTCGGCGGCGATCAGGGTATCGGCGATGTCCGCCACACGCTTGCCGCGGTCCATCGCCATCTTGCGCAGCAGGCGGTACGCCTCGTCTTCGGCACAGCCGCGGCTCTTCATCAAGATGCCCTTGGCGCGCTCGATGCGCTTGCGCTCGGCGAGCGACGCGTTCGCCTGATCCAGCCGGCGCCGCAGCGCCTGGAACTCCTGGAAGCGCGCCATCGCCACTTCGATCACGGGCTGCACGCGCTCGCTGCTCAGCCCCCGGACCACGTAGGCGCTCACGCCCGCGCGCATGGCGGCGCGAATCTTGTCGCGATCGTCGTCGTGGGTGAACAGCACCACCGGGCGCGGCTGATCGCGGTCGATAACGCAAAGATGCTCGAGGGTATCTCGGTCCGGCGAATCGACGTCGATGATGATGACGTCGGGCTGCGTCTCGCGCACGCGCGTCGGGATATGTTCGTCCGGGCCGATGCAGGCGATGACCCGATAACCCAGCTCGAGCAGCGCCTGCCGCAGCGACTCGGCGCGCGCGGGGCTTTCGTCAACCACCATGACGCGCACGTTCATTTGGCGCGGGATGCCTTCATGAGCTTGGCCGGATCGGTTGAAACCGTCGTCGCGCGGGCGCCGGGACCATCCGGCTGCGCTTGGCCGTGGAGCAGCGCTTCCACGGCGAGTATCTGTTGCGCCATCTCCGACGCCCTTTTGCCGGCGGCATCGGCCATCTGGCGCAGCGCGGCATGCGCGGCCTTTTCCGAGAGGCCGCGCCGCTCCATCAAGACGCTCTTGGCGCGCTCGATGCGCTTGCGCTCGGAAAGTCGCGCCACCGCGGCGTCGCGTTGCTCGCGCAAAATCTGAAATTCACGAAACCGCGCGAGCGCCGCCTCGAACACCGGCACCACGCGCGCGATTTCCAAGCCGTCCACCACGTAAGAACTCACACCGGCTTTTACCGCGGCGCGCAAGGCTTCTTGCTCGGTGCGATCGACGAACACGACCACCGGCAGCGGTTGTTCGCGGGACAGCCGCTCCAGTTGCTGCAGCAACCCGTGATCGAGCGCGGTCAGCGCCACTACCACGGCATCCGGCCGGGCCTGCCACGCATAGAAGCAAAGATCGTCGTCCGACCGGATGATGGCCACGATTACATGCCGTGCCGCAACCAGCGCCCATTCCAGCGGCTTGGCGTGATCACCATGATCGGTCATGAGCAGGATTCGCTTTCGCATCGCCTACAATCCGGTGTGCTACGACTGCATTAGCAACCCGTGTGCCAGCGCCGGCGGAATGTCTAACTGTTTGATTCGGCGGGAAACGAGCGTGTTGAAGCGACGCGGGTCGCAGCGTGCATGCACGGTGATGGTGAATGGATCGGGAAAATGCCCGTCTTTGGTGCGCGATGGGCCCGAGACACGGTCAAGAACGGCAAGAGATCAGGGACGACCGTCGTCGAGGGTTTCTTTCTTCGCCGGCAGCAGGTCCTCGCGCGAGACGCCAAGCCACATGACGATGGGGCTCGCGACCAGCGCCGAGGAATAGATGCCGAACAGAATGCCGATGGTGAGCGCGAGGGCGAAATAATGCAGCGTCTCGCCGCCCAGGAACAGCATGGCGAGCACCGCCATCTGGGTGCTGCCGTGGGTGATAATGGTGCGCGACAGCGTGCGCGTGATGGCGTTGTCGATGATCTGGGGCACCGTGTGCTTGCGCAGCTTGCGGAAGTTCTCGCGCACGCGGTCGAACACCACCACCGACTCGTTCACCGAGTAACCGAAGATGGCGAGCACCGCAGCCAACACCGTGAGCGAAAATTCCCATTGAAAAAAAGCGAAGAAGCCGAGAATGATGACGACGTCATGCAGATTCGCGATGATGGTGGCGACGCCGAACTTCCACTCGAACCGGAACCAGAGATAGAGCACGATGCCGATGGAAACGAACACCAGCCCGAGCGCACCGTTTTCCACCAATTCCCGGCCGACCTGCGGCCCCACGAATTCGACCCGGCGCAGGTCGACCGTCGGGTCGGACTGGCGCAGGCTCGCCATGACGATGTCGGAGATCTTCGACTGCCCGACATCCTGTTTCACTGGCAGGCGGATCAGCACGTCGCGCGAGGTACCGAAATTCTGCACCGCCACGTCGCGATAACCGAGCCGCGTCAGCGTTTCCCGGATCTTCGGGATATCGGCAGCGTGCGTGTAATTCACTTCCATGACCGTGCCACCGGTGAAGTCCACGCCGAAATTGAGGCCCTTGTGAATCAGGAAAAACACCGCCAGGATGAACGTGATGAGCGAAATCACGTTGAACACCAGCGCGTGGCGCATGAACGGGATGTCTTTCTTGATCTTGAAGAATTCCATGGTGCTGGATTACCGCGCCGACTGGCCGGCCTCTTTCCACGAAGTGTTGCCGATGGGTATGCGTTCGAGCTTGCGCCGGCCGCCGTACAGCAGATTGACCATGGAGCGCGAGACCATGACGGCGCTGAACATCGAGGTGAGGATGCCCAGGCACAGCACCACGGCGAAACCGCGAACCGGGCCGGAACCGAACATGAACAGGGCCAGGCCCGCGATCAGGGTGGTCACGTTCGAGTCGAGAATGGTGCCGAAGGCGCGCTCGTAACCGGCGAAGATGCTCGCCTGCGGCGTATTGCCGTTTCGCAATTCCTCGCGGATGCGTTCGTTGATCAGCACGTTGGCGTCGATCGCCATGCCGACCGTGAGCGCGATGCCGGCCATGCCGGGCAGCGTCAGGGTGGCCTGGAGCATGGAAAGCAGCGCCACCAGCAGCAGCACGTTGACCGCCAGCGCCAGCACCGACACCACGCCGAAAACCACGTAATAGACGCACATGAACACGGCAATCGCCGCAAAACCGACCCAGGTGGAGTGGAATCCCTTGGCGATGTTGTCGGCGCCGAGGCTCGGTCCGACGGTGCGCTCCTCGATGATCTCCACCGGCGCGGCGAAGGCGCCGGCCCGCAGCAGCAGCGCCAGGTCGTTCGCCTCCTGCACCGAATCGAGCCCCTCGATCTGGAAGCGCGCGCCGAGCTGCGAACGGATCACCGGCGCGGTGATGACCTCTTCCGTGCGCTTGCTCACCAGCACCGGCCGCCCGTCCGTGTCCAACGCCGGCTTGCCGCTTGCATCCAGCTTGGGCTCGGACTTGATTTCGATGTAAACCACCGCCATGCGCTTGCCGACGTTTTCCCCGGTAACGCGCTGGTTGATGGCGGCGCCGCGGGAGTCGAGCGTGATGGACACGATCGGCTGGCTGGTCTGGCTGTCGAAGCCGGCGGCGGCATTGATGATGTTGTCGCCGGAATAGATCACGCGGTTCTTGAGCAGGATCGGACGGCCGTCCCGCATCTTGTAGATTTTGTCGCCGGGCGGGACCTGGCCGGCGAGCGCGCCGGTGATGTCATGCTCCTCGTCCACCATCATGATCTCGAGGGTGGCGGTGCGCCCCAGGATTTCCTTGGCTTTGGCGGTGTCCTGCACGCCCGGCAGCTGCACCACGATGCGGTCCTGCCCCTGCTGCTGGATGATCGGCTCGGCCACGCCCAGTTCATTCACGCGGTTGCGCAGCGAATTCATGTTCTGTTCCAGCGCGAAGCGGCTCTTCTCGGCGATGGCGGACGGTTTCATCGCGGCACTGAGGACGATATCGCCACCGCGGTTGATGTCGGTGAAATCGAGGTCCGGCATTTCCTTGGCGATGATTTTTTGGCCTTGGTCACGCTCGGCGGCGCTGGGAAAGCGGATTTCAATGCCGCCGCGCTCGAGACGGGTCACCGTGTGGTACTGCACCTTTTTTTCGCGCATCACGCGGCGCATGTCATCGGTGTAACTCTCCTCGGCCTTCTTCAACACCGCGGACATGTCCACCTGCATCAGGAAATACACGCCGCCGCGCAGGTCGAGACCGAGGTACATGGGCTTGGCGCCAATGGCAGCGAGCCAAGCCGGCGTCGCCGGCACCAGGTTGAGCGCCACCGTGTAATTGTCGCCGATCGCCTTCTGCACCAGGTCACGCGCGCGGATTTGCGTGTCGGTGTCCTTGAAGCGGATGAGGGCGGTTGTGTTCTCGAGTCTGGCGTCGGTATACGGAACGTTCGCCTGTTTCAGCTCGCTCTCGACGAAGGCCAGCAGTGACTGATCGACCTTGGTGGTGCGCGTCGGCGAAACCTGGACCGCCGGATACTCGCCGTAGAAATTGGGCAGGGTATAGATCACCCCGATCAACACCGCGATGAAGATCAGCAGATTTTTCCAGAGTGGATATTTATTCATTTATAATTCTTAGCCACGGAGAACGCAGAGAAATAAATCAGAAGATTTTTCAGATGGCGATGTGTTCCGTGCCCACGGTGGTTTTATATTTCGTCAAACCGACTTGATCGTGCCCTTGGGCAGCACGGTTTGAATCGCCGGCCGCTGGACCTTGATCTCCACCTTGTCGGCGATTTCCAACGTGACGTACTGGTCGCTGATTCCGGTGACGCGGCCAAGGACGCCGCCGCCGGTCACGACCTCGTCGCCCTTGGCGAGCGCCGCGATCATCGCCTTGTGCTCCTTGGCGCGCTTGGCCTGCGGACGGATGAGGATGAAATAAAACGCGGCGAACAACACGCCGAGCATGATCAGCGTCATCAGGGGGCTGCCCTGCGCCGCGCCCGCGGCGGGGGCGGCCGGGGCATCGGCCCAGGCTTCGGAAATCGGAAAATTCATGGCATGTCCTTAATTTGGTGTCGGTTAACGCCCGCGCCTGTCCCGGCGGGAGCCGCGGGGCGGCGCATACGATAAAACTTCTCGATGAATTCATCCAGTTTTTTTTCAGCAATCGCCTGACGCAGGCCCCGCATCAAACCCTGGTAATAATGGAGGTTGTGGATCGTGGCCAGCCGCGCCCCCAGAATTTCGTTGGCCTGCTGCAAATGGCGCAGGTAGGCGCGGGTGTAATTCTGGCAGGTGTAACACGCACAGTGTTCGTCCACCGGCCCGGTGTCCCCGCGATAACGGCTGTTGTGGATCTTGAGGCTGCCTGCATGCGTGAAAAGCCAGCCGTTGCGCGCGTTTCGCGTGGGCAGCACGCAGTCGAACATGTCCATGCCGCGGCGCACCGCTTCGACCAGATCTTCCGGGGTGCCGACCCCCATGAGGTAACGCGGCCGGTCGGCCGGCATCCGCGGCGCAATATGGTCGATTACGCGGAACATCTCGGCCTTGCTCTCCCCCACCGACAGGCCGCCGATGGCGTAGCCGTCGAAGCCGATCTGTTTCAGGCCGGTGAGCGAGATATCGCGCAGGTGCTGGTACATGCCGCCCTGGATGATGCCGAACAGCGCCGGCCGCTCTCGGCAGTCCCTGCCTCCCGCGGCACTTGCACATCCCTGTGCATCGCCGGTTAGTTTATCAAGCGCGACCTTGGAGCGCTCGGCCCAGCGCAGCGACAATTCCATGGAGGCGCGCGCCTCCGGTTCGGTCGCCGGGTGATGCGTGCACTCGTCGAAGATCATGATGATGTCGGCGTCGAGCGCCCGCTGCACCGCCATCGACTCCTCCGGCCCGAGAAAAATCCTCGCGCCGTCCACCGGCGACTGGAACAGCACGCCCTTCTCCGACAGCTTGCGCAACTGGCCGAGGCTCCACACCTGAAAACCACCGGAGTCGGTGAGGATCGGCCCGTTCCAGTGCATGAAGCGATGCAAGCCGCCGTGCGCGCGAACCACTTCCACGCCCGGCCGCAACATGAGATGGAAGGTGTTGCCGAGGATCATCTCGGCGCCGGTGGTGCGCAACTCCTCCGGCGTCATGCCCTTGACCGTACCATAGGTGCCGACCGGCATGAACGCCGGCGTTTCGACGATCCCGCGTTCGAAGGTCATGCGTCCGCGACGGGCGGAACCGTCGGTTGCCAGCAATTCGAATTTGAAACTCATGACAAGCGGCGATGGTAGCACAGCGGTACCGCTCACTTGTTGACCGTCCTATCAAAAGAAGTAATTCAGATGATGGAAGCACAGATACGGCGTATCGGTGCAATTTAGGTTATAAAACAGCCTGTTTTATGCGCGAGTCAAACGCGCCGGCCTGCCTGGTTGGACCCGTCCACCGAGCTGTGTCAGAATGCCGCGACGTTACAAAATAAATCTCCTTGACGTCAGGGAGTGAAGTGAACAGAGGGTCATGAACATCTCGCGGGCAATTTCCCAGGTTACTTTTTTCCGCCGTCGTTATCATCAGAGCTGGATGTGTTTACGCATCTCGGCCTGTGTTGTTCTGACGGCCGCGTTCTCTTTGCCCCAGCCCGCAGCCGCGACCGATACGACCGTGCGCATGGTAACCACCCTCGGCACGATCGATATTCAACTTTTCGACGATCAGGCCCCGATAACAGTTGCGAATTTCCTCCGTTACGCCGGCAGCGGCTACTACAGCACTTATACTACTTCGCAAGGAGCTCCGGCAGTTGGATTCATTCACCGCCGTGCAACTATTAATTTTGACGGAGTATCGGTCATACAGGGCGGCGGTTACGCCTATTCTGATTTGAGAACCGGAGGCAATTTCGTCGCCAACTACGTCGGCTACTCACATGTTCCGACAGCCGCGCCGATCCAGAATGAGTTCTCCCCAACGCGATCAAACCGTCGCGGTACCATCGCGATGGCTAAGACAGCCGATCCCAACAGTGCCACCAGCGAATGGTTTATTAACCTTGATGATAACTCGGCAGCTCTCGACGACACCAACAACAGCGGCGGATTCACGGTTTTCGGACAAGTAATCTCGGGAATGAATTACGTGGATGACATTGGCAATTTGACACAGGTGAATACAACGGATCCATCGTTTACCTGTTCAACACCATGCAATCTTCCCATTGCGGCACTCAACGAGGTTCCTGTCAACAATTACAATCCGTCAACAGGCCTGGACCCAAGTAATCTCGTGTCGGTGACCAGTATCCCGAATGTCATATCAACAACTACACTTCCGGGGTATCTGGCGACGTTCACGACTGATGTAGACATGACATTTGGTTACGCTCAAACCCTCCCTCAGAGCATTTCAACGACGTTGTTAGATACATTCACGCCGCCACCGAATAAAACCGTACAATTCAACGATGGGATACTCCGATTTGCGATGACGGGAGTGGTGGATCCGACCGGCCGTATCGTAACGTTACGCAATGACGATCCCACAACTCCGAACCACTACTACGCTTACGGTCCCACAGCCGATGATCTGACCCCGCATTGGTACGACTTCACGTTTGACAGCACAACGGGAACGGGTGCCGAGTTTGTCGGCAACAAGATCCTGTTGCACTTCGTTGACGGCCAGCGCGGCGACAACGACCCCACTGTGAACAGCATTATCCACATCGGCGCACCGGTATTGATGACGGATACCGTAACTTCCACGTCATCCTCTGGATGCTCGATTGCCGCCACTCCATCGCCGATGCGAAGCAGCGGCGACTGGATCGTGGTCTCAATGTTTCTCGCCTTTGTCGCGCTCGTGCGCAGACGTGCCCATTGCGATCGAAATTAGCGGGCTTCGCCCGTACGGGTAACAAACATCGCGTCGCCGTAACTATAGAAACGGTATTTATTTTCCACCGCGTGGCGGTAGGCGTTGAGCACGTGCGCCGTGCCACCGAAGGCACATATCAGCATCAGCAGGGTCGATTCCGGCAGGTGGAAGTTGGTCAGCAGCGCGTCCACGACCCGGAACCGGTATCCCGGATAAATGAAAATGTCGGTTTCGCCTTCGTATGGCGCGATGATTCCGTCGCGTGCCGCGGTTTCGAGCGCCCGCACCACGGTCGTGCCGACCGCCACCACGCGCCGCCCTTCCTGCTGCGCCGTTTTGATTCTGTCGCAGGTCGCCGGGCTCACGCTGAGGGATTCCGCGTGCATCTTGTGCTCCCGGATGTCGTCCACCCGCACGGGCTGGAACGTCCCGGCGCCCACGTGCAGCGTGACGAAGGTGCGCTGCACGCCGCGCGCGTCCAGCGCTGCCAGCATGGTCTGGTCGAAATGCAGGCCGGCGGTCGGCGCCGCCACCGCGCCACGATGGCGCGCGTAGACCGTCTGATATCGCTCCCGGTCCGAGGTTTCATCGGGACGCGCGATGTACGGCGGCAGCGGCACGTGGCCGATGCGCTCGAGCACCTCCGCTACCGGCGCCTCGCCGTCGAACGCCAGTTCGTAAAATTCCCCTTCACGCCCGCGAACTTCGGCAGTCACGTTTCCTTCCAGCTCGAGTTTCTGGCCCGGCTTCGGCGGCTTGCTCGCGCGCACCTGCGCCAGCACCCGGTGCGCGTCGCGGATGCGCTCGATCAGCACCTCGATGCGCCCGCCGCTGTCCTTGCGGCCGTGAACCCGCGCCGGAATCACGCGCGTGTCGTTGAACACCAGCAGGTCGCCAACGCGCAACAATGACGGCAAGTCGGCGAACTGAAGGTCATGCAGCGCGCCGCTCGCGTCATCGAGGTGCAACAGCCGGCTCGCGCTGCGCGGCGACGCCGGAAATTGCGCGATCAGTTCTTCGGGAAGGGAATAATGGAAATCGGATTTGCGCATGCGTTTCGTCTGACGCAACGGCCGGGCGCGTCGATGCGCCGCTGTGACCCGGGGCAGGCGGACATACTATAATATGTAGCTTCAGATTACCCGGAACGAACTGAAGACACCATGCCCGGCACCCGTTACAAACTGGAAGTCCAACCTGTCATCCCCGAGCGCCTGAAGCGTGTGCAGGAACTGGCCAATGACCTGCTGTACAGCTGGGACCGCGAGGTGCGCTCGTTGTTCTTCCGCCTCGACCGCGAACTGTGGGAGGCCTGCGGCCACAATCCCAAGGTGTTCCTGCGCCGCGTCGCGCAGCAGCGATTGCTGGACGCGGCCGAAGATCGCGTGTTCATGGAGGACTACAACCGGGTGCTGTCGGTCTACGACACCTATCACCAGGAACGCGCGCGGTCCGACATCACGCGCCTGCTCGATCCCAAGGAAGACCTGGTCGCCTATTTCTGCGCCGAGTTCGGCCTGCACGAAAGCTTCCAGATCTATTCCGGCGGCCTCGGCATTCTCGCCGGCGACTACTGCAAGGCCGCGAGC
>DASPRK010000031.1:0-17427 GCA_035624495.1 Methylomirabilis sp. (SeqCode)
GAACGACGCCGCGCGCATCCGCGCCCACGGCGTTCCGGCGGTCCAGATCACCACCGGCACCGCCTGCCATCTGGACGCGCACATGGTGCACGGCGCGCTGCATCACCTCATCCTCGCGGACGTCGACATCCTGTTCATCGAAAATGTCGGCAATCTGGTCTGTCCGGCCAGTTTCGACCTGGGCCAGCACCGCAATGTCACACTGCTCTCCGTCACGGAGGGCGACGACAAGCCGGCCAAGTATCCGGTGATGTTCCGCGCCGCCGATCTGGTGGTGCTCGCCAAGACCGACCTGCTGCCGGTGCTGGACGATTTCGATCCGGCGCGCGCCGAGCTTGGCGTGCGCGCGCTGGCCAATCCGGCGCCGGTCCTGCGCCTCTCGGCGAAGAAGCATGAGGGACTCGCGACGTGGTTTGAGTGGTTGCGTCAGGAACACGCCGCGCAACGCGAGCGCGCACGCGGCGGTCAGATTCTGCGCCCGGCGATACAACCCGACGAGGCACGCATGCAACAGACCGCAACGGACACCGCGGATAAACCGCACGGCTTCACCGGAAAGGCATCCGCCTTGAACGCGCATCGTGCGACGTACCCATGACGGCGCCGACGACACCCCCTCCCAAACCCGATGCGGACGGCGCAGAACGCGCGCAATATCTGACCGTCGGCGGGCGCGTGCAAGGCGTGGGCTTCCGCCCGTTCGTGTATCGCCTCGCGCAGCGGCTGGGTCTGCGCGGCTGGGTGCGCAACGACGCCGGCTCGGTGGAAATATTCATTCAGGGCGAGCCGTATGCGCTCGCCGAATTCGACCGCGCGCTCGTGCAGGAGGCACCGCCGCTCGCCAGACCGGCCGTCCTCGCGCGCGCTGCCGCCGAACGGCAACCGCTGGAAGACTTCACGATCCAGGCCAGCCGCGACGCGTTGCCCGCGCGGGTGCACGTGCCGCCGGATTATTTCGCCTGCGACGACTGCCTGCGCGAGCTGCACGATCCTGGCGACCGCCGCCACCGTTACCCGTTCATCAACTGCACCCAGTGCGGTCCGCGTTACACCCTGATCCGCAAGCTGCCGTACGACCGGCCGCACACAACCATGGCGGACTTCCCGCTCTGCCCCGAATGCCGGCGCGAATACGAAGATCCCCAGGACCGGCGGTTTCACGCCGAGCCGGTGGCCTGCCCGGCCTGTGGACCGGCACTGCACTTCATTTCACCTGCCAAGGAAATCCCCCAACGGAACCTGAACGCAAGCGTTCCTTCCCCCTTGACGGGGGAAGGACAGGATGGGGGTGAACAGTACGGCGAACCCATGCCCTTACACCCCCACCCTAACCCTCCCCCATCAAGGGGGAGGGAACTGAATCAGAAACATTCCGACGTGAAAATCAGCGGTAACGAGGCGGCGCTGGCGCAGACGGTGGCCGCGCTGCGCGCCGGCCGGATCGTTGCCGTGAAAGGCATCGGTGGTTATCACCTCATGTGCGACGCCCGCAACGATATCGCGGTTTCGCGGCTGCGCGCGAAAAAACCGCGCCCGCACAAACCGCTGGCGGTGATGTTTCCGCTACGCGGCGCCGACGGGCTCGACGCGGTACGCGCGGCCGCGGATCTGGCGCCGGAACACGAGCGCTCCCTGCGCGATCCGACGCGGCCCATCGTGCTGGCCGGCAAGAAAACACTCGCCCCGATTTCGGCGCGCATCGCGCCGGGATTGAAAGAGATCGGCGTCATGCTTCCGTACAGCCCGTTGCATCACATGCTGCTCGAGGATTTCGGTGCGCCGTTAGTGGCAACCTCCGGCAACATCAGCGGCGAGCCGGTGCTGACGGACAATGCCGAGGCCAGCGAGCGGCTGGCACACGTGGCCGAAGCGTTCCTGCATCACAATCGTCCGATCGAGCGGCCGGCGGACGATCCGGTCGTGCGCGTCATCGCGGGCGCCGCGCGCCCGCTGCGGCACGGCCGCGGCAGTGCGCCCCTTGAACTGACGCTGCCGTTCACGCTCGACAAGCCGCTGCTGGCCGTTGGCGGACACATGAAAAACACCGTGGCGCTGGCGTGGGACGATCGCGTGGTCGTCTCGCCGCACATCGGGGACCTCGACGCGCCGCGCAGCCTGGCGGTGTTCGAAGCGGTGATAGCCGATCTGCAGGCACTGTACGGCGTGCGCCCGCATAGCATCGCCTGCGACGCGCATCCGGTGTACGTCAGCTCGCGCTGGTCGCGCCGCAGCGGCGTGCCGGTGATGCCGGTGTTTCATCATTACGCGCATGCCGCGGCGCTCGCCGGCGAACACCCGGACGTGGACAGCTGGCTGGTGTTCGCCTGGGACGGCGTCGGTTACGGCGTGGACGGCACGCTCTGGGGCGGCGAAACGCTGTATGGAGTCCCGGGACATTGGCAGCGCCTGGGCCACATGCGGCCGTTCAATCTCCCGGGTGGCGAGAAAGCCGGACGCGAACCATGGCGCTCGGCGGTGTCGCTGTGCTGGGAAACCGGAACGGTATGGAAGCAGTGCCCGGAAGACGTCACGGTGGCGCATCACGCCTGGCAGCGGCGCCTCAACTCGCCGCAAACCACCGCCGTCGGACGCTTGTTCGACGCCGCCGCCGCGCTCACGGGTTTGAATCATCGATCGGACTACGAGGGCCAGGGGCCGATGATGCTGGAGGCCGCTTGTGCCGGCGCCGGCCAGCTGGTGCCGTTACCGCTGCGACGCAACAAGCAGGCGCTGTGGGAAACCGACTGGGCGCCGCTACTGCCGCTGCTGCTCGACGAACGCCGCACTGTCGCCGAACGCGCCAGCGCATTTCACACGAGCTTGGCGCACGCGTTGCTGGCGCAAGCGCGCGCGATACGCGAAGAGCGCGGCGAGCTGACCGTGGGCCTGGGCGGCGGAGTGTTCCAGAACCGCGCGCTGGTGGAACAGGCCGCGTCGCTGCTGCGCGAGCATGGATTTGACGCGCGGCTCGCCGAGCACCTGCCGTGCAACGACGGCGGCATCAGCTACGGCCAGGTAATCGAGGCGCACGCCAAACTCGCATGAACGCCAAACCGGAAATTCTCGACGCCAAGCACATCATGCTCGCCCACGGCAACGGCGGACGCTTCATGCGCGAGCTGATCGAACGCGTGTTCGCACCACGTCTCGCCAACACCCTGCTTGATGTCCAGGCCGATGCCGTGCCGCTGCCCACGCCGGACGGGGAGATCATGTTCACCACCGACGGCTTTACGGTGCAACCGCTCGAGTTTCCCGGCGGCGACATCGGCTCGCTCGCGGTCAACGGCACCGTGAACGACCTCGCCGTCAGCGGCGCCACGCCGCTTTACCTGTCGCTCAACGCGTTCATCGAGGAAGGCCTCGAGGTCGCACAGCTCGAACGTGTGGTCGCGAGCCTGGGACGCACCGCTACCGAAGCCGGAGTGAAAATCGCCGCCGGCGATACCAAGGTCGTGCGCCGCGGCGAGGGCGGCGGGCTTTATCTCGCGACCACCGGCGTGGGCGTGCGCGACCGCGGCATACGACTTGGGCTGGACCGGATACGCGACGGCGATGTCATTCTCGTCAGCGGTCCCGTCGGCGATCACGGCATCGCGGTGATGCTGGCGCGCGAGCAGTTCGGCCTGCACGGCGAGCTGCTATCGGACTGCGCCAGCGTGCTGCCGTTGACCCAGGCGGTGCTGGCTTTCCCGGGGCTGCGCTTCATGCGCGATCCCACGCGCGGCGGGCTGGCCATGATCGCGCACGAGATCCGCCGCGCCACCGGCATGGGCATCCACCTCGACGAACCGGCGATTCCGATCCGCGAAGCCGTGGCTTCGGTGTGTGAGATGCTCGGCTACGATCCGCTGTATCTCGCTTGCGAGGGCCGGGTAGTGGCGGTGGTGGCCCCGGCGGATGCGCCAGCCGCGTTGCAGGCGTGGCGCGCCCTGCCCCAGGGACAGAGCGCCGTCATGATCGGAAGAGTGACGAAGGCGAAACGCTTCGTGGTGATGCAGACGGCGCTCGGCGGCGAGCGCATGCTGGACGAACTGGATGACGATCCACTGCCGCGGATCTGCTGAGCCAGCCGCCTTCCGCCCGGTCAAGCCGGGCGGAAGGCGCTCTGGTTATTGAAGTACCCCGGACACCGAGGTCGACAGCGCCGATTCGACGTTGTTGCCCACTGCCGTCACGGCGAGATAAACCGTGCTGCCCACCGGAACCCCCAATGTCGCGGAGGTGAATTCATAGGTGGTCAGCGGTCCGACGTCGATGGATTTGACCTGCGGGCCGCTGCTGAAGGGAGCAGTGGCGTAGTAGATCTTGTACCCCGTAACGCTCGGATCGGTAACCGGATCCCATGAGATCACATACGTAGCGCTGACGCTGCTGACCTGGCTGAAGGTCGCGGTCACGCTGCGCGCGGCCGTCATCGAAACCGCACAGCTCGCGCTCGTGCCGCTGCAGGCGCCGCTCCAGCCGGTAAAGCTGTAGCCGGTGGCGGCGGAGGCCGTGAGCGTGACGCTCGTGCCGCTCGCATAACTGGCGCTGCAGCTTGCGCCGCAGTTGATCCCGCTGGGGGAGGACGTGACGGTGCCGGACCCGCTGTTGGTCACCGTCAATGTGTAGTTGACGACGTTCTGGCTGAAGGTTGCGGTCACGCTGCGCGCGGTCGACATCGAGACCGTGCAAGTGGCGGTCGTGCCGCTGCACGCCCCGCCCCAGCCGGAGAAGCTGTAACCAGTGGCGGCGGAGGCGGTCAGCGTGACGGAGGTGCCCGAAGCATAGGGAGAACTGCAGCTCGTGCCACAATTGATCCCGCTGGGGGAGGACGTGACGGTGCCGGAGCCGGTCTTGCTCACGGTCAATGTATAGTTGCTGGCGCCATTCTGGCTGAAGGTTGCAGTCACGCTGCGCGCGGCCGTCATCGAGACCGTGCAAGTGGCGCCGGTGCCGCTGCACGCCCCGCCCCAGCCGGAGAAGCTGTAACCAGTGGCGGCGGAGGCAGTGAGCGTGACGCTCGTACCGCTCGCATAACTGGCGCTGCAGCTCGTGCCGCAGTTGATCCCGCCGGAGGAAGTCGTGACGGTGCCGGAGCCGGTCTTGCTCACGCTCAACGTGAAGTTACTGGGTGTAGGCGTAGGTAATACCGCGCTGCTGTTGACGGGGCTGGTATTGCTGTCGCCGCCGCCACCGCAGGCGGAAATCAGCAGAGACGCGGCGAGCAATATGGAAGCCAGAGTAACCCGCGCAGCGCGGCTGAAACGCGGCGCAATCGAAAACGCACGTAATGTCATGAACACATCCTCCCTGTAGTCGAATCGGCATTCCGAAACCCGGTTCGACTGGATCCGCAGGCTAACGGCGAATCTTTACGTTTCGTCTCCTGCGGTTTTTCCTTTATTGTTTTGTGTCGCGGTTGAGACCCGCGATCGACACTCACTACGTGCACCGCTGTACTAGCCAATTAATACCCGGTCGCGCGCGAAAAGAAAACCTTTCGCAGACTATTGGATTATCGAGGCGGATGAGCGGCGCGTCGGCAGCTTCGAATCGACGCGCCGCAAGGTTTACGCGCGGGGACGCCAATACGTGTCAGAAGTCGGCCAGCTTGATCTTGAGCTGGAAGAACCACAGCGCCACCATCTTCGGTTCCACCTTCGGGATGTACGTCATGTTCACCGAGACCCACTCCGTGCCGGCGGAGAACGCCGGCAACGCGCCGAAGAAAGGTTTGTCATTCTTGTAGCCCTTGCGCGTCATGAGGAACCCGACGGCTCCGATATCGAAATGCAGCGTGTCGCCCTGAAAGCGCCTCAGCACACCGCCGCCCGCGTAATACGAGGGATTCTCGTTGGAATCGCTGAAGCCCGAGGCGGTGACGAAGGGAACCCACTTCTTGTCGATCGCATTTCCGTCGTACTGGACACCCAGGCCCCAGTTCTTTTCATTCAGACTGCTGCCGGCGGGCGCGTTGATATGGACGGCTTTGCCATTGACCAGCAGGCTCAGTTCATCGGCTTGCGCGATCCTAACCAAAAAGCTGGCAAAAACAAGAAATGTCAGAATCAAAAAGCGTAATGCGACACCTGTCGTGCGCGCACACCCGTGCAGAAAACCGTGGCGTGCGAAATCGGCCGCGTATCCGTATTCCATTGCCTGTCCCTCCCCGAGCTATCGCGGCGTAACGTTCCCGGATCGGGAGCAACAGACGGCAACACCGGCTCAGTGATGGGATGCTTCGCGGGAAAACCGCTTCTTTCGTGCTTCCCACCCTGGAATGCTGCGTTCCGGCAATCCCGCTGTCGTAGGGTGAACCCCGTAGACCGGTAACTTTGCGCCCCCGACCTTTCGATCGGGTTGACCTTTGTCAGAACTTTCTTCTCATGACAGAAAACCCCTCAGTCATGCACCCGAGATAAAGCAACTAGCGTGCCAGCGGGGTACCATCAGGAAAACCGCTTATTTTGCGCGCAATCTTAAAAACTGCCGGCGGGATGAACGGTAGCTAAGATGCCGGAACCGGGAACGGATAAGCCATCCCCGGCGCAGGCAACGAGGCCTTGATGATTATTGGCCGCCCGGAGCGGAGGGGAATTTGTAGTAGCGGCGATTGAGATAATCCACGACGTCGGCGATTTCGCCCGCGCCCCAACCAAGTTGCTGCTGATTCGACCAACGTACCACCCATTCTTGCAGTGCCTTGTATGACTGCGCCCGGCGGTCGTGGCGGACGTGAACGACGCTTTCGTGACAGGCAATGCAGTGGTTCTCGTACAGCAACTGGCCGCGCGATACGGTTTGCGCCGACGGCGTGGCCGGCCTGGGGATCGGCAGTTGCACTTCCGGCACGGGCCGCTGCTCCGGCGCCGCCGACATTGCGACATTCAAGGGCGCAACCGTCAGGACCACGCAAATCGCCGCTGTCAGAACTTTGACCATGCTGCCTCCTGCAACCCCGACACCGCATGCCGGCTCAGACTCGCACGATGTCCGTATGTCCGAATTCGATTTCATAGTTGAGAATCGAAATGATCCGGGGCGTGACCCGAACCACTGCAATTCCCGGATCATCGGGCGCGAGCACCGCCGCATACGCCGCGAATTTTTTCGCGAGCAGATCGAGACCGCGCTTGATATCCGCGGGTTGCGTCAGATTTTCCGCGGTCGCCGCCATCGACAGGCCCTTGATCTTGTACCAGTCTTCATAATCCCGGTCGATCGTGAGCGAGACTTTGTTGTTGGAAGCGATGTTCTTCAGCTTCTGGCTGTTCTTGTCCGCGGCGAAGTAAATCGTCAGCCCGTCGTTGGCGTAGGCCACCGTGGTCGCCTGCGGCCACCCGTCCGGACGCAGCGTCGCGACGGTCATGACGTTGTGCGAAGCGATCAGATCCAGGATTAATCGCTCCAATTTCGGGTCCATGATCGTTCTCCCGCCTGCAATAACATCAGTCTCTAACACACGTAATGGTAATAAACCTTGACCCCCATCAAAGGGCGAGGCACAGCCACGGCGAAGCACGTCGGGATTATGCCGCTTTCACGACCGCAATGAGGGAAAAACACCAGGCGGCAATAAGCGGAATACGGCCGAAGGAAGCAATCATATCGAGTCGGTTCCAACCCATCTGCCGATGCGGAACCAGGGAACGCCAAACTGCATTCGCCTCTGCATCTGGGTTGGCGGCAACAGTCAACGCACTGGCTCGTTTTCCGGTCAAATCGGCATTTCAATGATCCGCGAGGATCTTCTGCGCCGCTCCCGGCGTTGCCGATTGAGTTTGTGACTCTGCGTGCACGGAATAGAAGGCGACACCGCCCCGCCCTCCCTGCTTCACCCGGTACATCGCGGCGTCAGCGCGTCGCAGCAGCGTCTGCGGATCGTCGCCGTCGTCGGGATACGTGCTGATGCCGATGCTGGCGCCGACGTGGTGCGTGCCGCGCTTGGTCACGACCGGCTGCGATAACATGTCGAGCAGCTTGCATGCCACGATATAACTGCGCGAAACGTCATCGAGGTCGGCGAGCAGAACACTGAATTCGTCGCCACCGACGCGCGCCACGATATCCGTTTCCCGCATCACTTGTTTCATGCGTGCACCGAGCGTCCGAAGCAGTGCGTCTCCGACCGCGTGCCCGTAGGTGTCATTGACCGGCTTGAAGCCATCGAGGTCGATGTACAACAGGGACACCCGCTGCCCGTGGCGGCGCGCGCGTTCGATCGCCTCGCGAAAACACCGGTCGAATTCCGCCCGGTTCGGCAGGCCCGTCAGCGGATCATGAGTCGCGAGATGCTTGAGTCGCTCCTCGTCCGCCTTGTAAGGCGAGATGTCGCTGAATACCGCGACGTAGTGGTCGACCGCGCCGCGCCGCCCGTCGTGCACGGCGCTCAGGCTCAGGCGCATGGGATACAGATCGCCATTCTTGCGCACGTTCCACACCTCGCCTTCCCATCGGCCCGCGGTGCGCGTGTCCGCCCACACGGCAAACAGCGGTGGGCCGGGGATTTTCATCGTCTTCGGGCGGATAAACATTTCGCCGATGACTTCCTCGGGCGCGTAACCGGTAATCGTCGTGAACGCATGATTGACCGCGACAATGCGCCGTGCAGTATCCAGAATCATGATGCCGTCGGCGGTATGGGCGAACGCGTTGATCAGGAGGCGGTAGTGTCCTTCGGCTCGCCGGATCCGGCCCAGCACGCGCGAGGACAAATAAATACCGAGCACGATCAGGAGAGAGATGATTGCATAGATGGCCCATGCGAGAGTGGATTTCAGCCACTGCGCCGCCTCATCGAGCGTCGCGTCGAAGGCCTGCTCCAGCGGCCTGACGCCAGCGTCCACGGCGCGCACCTGCTCGAGGAGCGCGTCGATCCGTTTGCGCGCCGGCGCGGCGGAGGAAATCTCGGCGTGCAATGTGTCGCCCAGACGCTCCAGTTGGACGAGGTACGCGTCGCTTTCTCTCCATAGCTCCACCGGGCGGGCGAACTGAGGGTATTCCGCGCAGCAACGGTACAGCAGGATCAGCCCGCGTATGTCCTCGGGATGGCTACCGCCGCGACGCAGCCAGGCAGCGGCCTTGGCGTAATCGAATTGCTGCTTATCGAGCTCGATCCGCGCCTCACGATCGCTCAGCGGAATCGTCAGTGCCTGCCGGAAGCGATTGAAATACGCGGGTTCGCGCGTCTGACCGTACAGCGTGAGGGAGTAGATCGCGTCATGCCGGGCCGTCGACCACAATCTCTCGCCGGTCATGTAGCCGCGGGCGGCGGATAGCACCTCCACCGCGCCCAGCGTCAGCAGGAGCGAGATAATAACGGTGCAAAGCAGAACGCTGAAGACGGGGATGAACCGCCGCACCAGACTGGCTTGCCCGGAAATATTTAGAAAATCCTGCATGGCGATCCTTCGCTGCCGGCGGCCGGAACACGGACGTTAAATTCCGCCCGCTCGTATATGACCGCTTCCATGCGGCCACTCACTATGACTTATTTTACGACTGAAAATTCGGGCCTGGCGTAACCTCCAGACGCACGGTAAGAAACCATACACCAGCGGCGGGACGCGCGGGATTACGCGCAGCGGAATTGTGGCTATGACGAAGCCGTCGTTACGTTGTCTTGAACAGCGCGACCACGAACAGCAACCAGGCGGCGATGAACGAAACACCGCCGAAGGGAGTAATTGCACCGAGCCAGCGCACACCGGTCACGCTCAGTACGTAAAGACTGCCAGAGAAGAGCATGATGCCAATCAGCATCAACCACCCTGACCAACGCAGGTACGCCGAATCCGAAATCTGCGTCGCCACCAACCCCACCACCAGCAGCCCGAGCGCGTGAAAAAGGTGGTAATGCACCCCGGTCTGATACACCACCAGCATATCCACCGACAGCCGCGCCTTCAGCCCATGCGCGCCGAACGCGCCGAGCATGACGACGAGGGCGGCATTGATGCCGCCGAGGGCGAGGAAGAGTTTTGCGGTTGCAGACAATCGGAGTCTCGATTTAGTTTGACGACCGAGTCGAGCGGCCGCGGCCGACTCGTGAACGCAGCCACGCTGGTCCATGGTCCGCTCGAACGCGTTGTTAGCCCGTACTACCGCCAGCCTCCTTTTCCAGCCTGTTAAGCGCCGTACCGATGGCCGCCGACGCGATCGAAAACCCAGAACCCATGTCGAGGAGTGCGCGGGCCTCCTCGTAATTCTGTGCATTGATCACTTTCGCCACCTTGCTCGCCTCGATGTGGAAGTTCGCGTGTTCTTTAACACAGTCTGCGTAGCTCGGCAGCCGCGAGTACTTGGCCTTGGCTTCTCCGTGCAACCATTTCCCCAGATCGCATCGATCATCCCTGGCAATCGCGTCGACGTCGAACGTTTCCTTCTTCAGGATGGCGCTCCGAAATTTGAAGCGCCATTGTGCGTGCTTCTCTCGTGCCTCGTCGAAGTTCATGTAATCTCCTTTGGTGCTGGGTTTGCGATTCTGAGGTCTGATGCGCCAAACGGCATCAGATGCACGGGCTAACGCGAAGTTAACCGGCGTGGGCCACGACAACAAACATTGCACCGGTGAAACACGGCGTCCGGTTGAACATCGAGTTAGGCCGCCGTTAGCCGTACCTTTCCAACATTGCTGAGTTTTAGATGCTGTTTCGCTTGCCAGAGATCATAATTACTCTGCATAGCAAGCCAGCTCTCGGGAGACCGCCCGAGGGCCTTGGAGAGACGCAGCGCCATTTCAGGGCTGATGCGGCTGGAGCCCACCAGAATACGATTTAATGTCGAAGCCGCCACGCCAAGCTTTACGGCCAACTCCCGGCCGCTAAGGTTGTTGGGCTCCAGATAGACCTGAATGATGAACTCCCCAGGATGGGGCGGATTGTGCATAGCCATCAATGATAATCCTCATATTCCAAGACGTAGGCGTGTCCGCCTTTGAATTCGAAAGTTAAGCGCCAGTTACCGTTTACCCACACAGACCATCGACCGCGTTCCGATCCCTTCAGAGGGTGCAGCCGAAACCCAGGAACGTTCATATCCTCGATATTCAGGGCCGTATCCAAGGCCGCTAAAAGCATCCGCAGTCGCTTGGCATGGTGCGGTTGTATCCCCGCCGCGCTTCCCGACTCAAAGAACTTCCGGAGCCCCTTGTGTCGGAACGATTGAATCATGCGTCAAGCATAGCATGTTGCGCACCACGCAACAAGGCCTAACGCTGAGTTCACCGGCGCGCTGTCTTTGCGCGTCCGGTGGAGCGACGTGTTAGCCGCGATTTCTCCGGAAGTTCTTCTCGGATAATCTGACGCAACATGGCGGCGGTAACGGGCTGTTCGCTCTTTTCCAAGAAGGCCTTCAAAGCTTCGTTCATCATCGTTTGGTAACCAGTACCAGCGCGTTCAGCACGGGACCGAAACTCACCCAATATGGAATCATCGATATAGATCGTAATGCGAGTCTTGCCTTTCGTCGGAATCATGGCGCCTCGCTTACCTTTCGAAAAGTCATATTCAGTTCTCATAGCTTTTCACCTCATGTCGCGTAGCATGACGAGCCGATATGATTCGAATTTCCTCGCCACGAAGCGTATAGATAACAACCAGGATTGTTCCCGCGCTACCCAAACCAATTGCAACAAACCGTTCTTCATCATCTGAATCGGGATCCAATTGATGAATCGCCAGCGGGTCGTAAAACACGCCTTCCGCGTCCGCGAAGGACACGCCGTGTTTTTTTAGATTGCTTGCGGCCTTTGCGGGATCGAATTGGAAGTGCACGGATCAAATATATGTATCATATACATATATGTCAAGTGACGGGATTTATTGGCGGCTAACGTTTAGCTTCAGCTGCCCGCCGAGCGACGGAGAGCGGAACGATGGACACCGCTGAGAGTGAGCAACGCCGCAAACCGCTGGACACCGCAGGCGTAAGGCGGGTCGGCTGCAAGCAATAGTTAGCCATCATTTCTCTAAAAGCACAAAAGACGTCTTTAGTGGTACGGTGATGTGTCGAATATTGTCCTTACAAGGTTACGCGGACCAGCCATTCGCCAGCCGGATCGCCAGGGTCTCCCACAAACTCCATAACGGGAGCCGATAGATACGTGTAGTGCGGATCGATTTTCAACACGCCCTTGAAGCATACTGCATCGACTTGATGAATTGATGTTGTACCATCGGGTCTAGTCACGTCAATGTCGCAGGTGACATTGGCCTCTCCGGCGCTATTCAGTCGCGGATTTACGAAGAAGGTGAGCACAAATACTCGATTACCTCGCGATACATTCTTAGCTTCAGTGAAACGTGGCACCGTGTTCGATGGGGTTTCCCACTTCGCCCGCCAGTCAGCATCTGAGGTGACGAGCACCCAACCGCCAAAACCACCTATTGATTTGCGGGCGTCCGTGTCGGGAATGGCGTGCCCGTGCTCATCGCGCCAGCCTTCTTGAGCACAGGCGACGCACGAACTAAGGAAGATAGCGATGAAAAGTGCCTTCATAATGGCTAACGTGTTGTTGTGCCGCGCCCGCCCCGAAAACCACAGGAAACGTGGCGCGTTGACCCCGGTGTCGGCACGAACAACGAGTTATGCGTACTATTTGATTCTGCAAAATACTTCATCGAAGCCAAGGTGTTCCAAAGCAATTGAGTAGCAGTTGCCACTAATAACGGCAGTGCGCTTCATGTTTTGCTTGTAAAAGGGATCGTAGTACTCAGTTGTGACTGTGTCGCCGGACTCACTCATGCTTAAAAACTCGTAGGTGTCTATCTTGCCCTCAAAGGTGCTTGTAAAGCCTTTACAGGTGTAGTTGAGAACCAGCTTACCGAAGAAGTTGTTGGAGAATAATTTTCGTTGTTTCTCAGTCAGCTGCGCTTTCTCCATGTTCTTAAGTGTCAGCTCTTCATTGGACTTCCATACGCCTGCAATCCGGCAATTTTCAGCATTGGCGTGAGGGGCGTTCAACGCAAGGAGCAGTGTGCCGACTAACACGAGAGAGATGAGCTTCTTCATTCGAGGTATGTACGCATAACTAGAAGTAGACAGCATAGAAACCTCTAGAAACAGTTTTCATATATAGAACCATGTTGCTATACCTGTAAACAGGTTTACATATATAGAAACATTCATCGCTTCGCAATCCGGTGTTCCAGCCCCAGGGAAACGACCGTTCGATAAGGCAATCGCCACAACTTCTCCGCCTTCGACCACTGGCCGCCAGCGGCCTTGACGCGCTCGCGCAGTTCATTCTCACGGAAGAAGACCTTCACGCCCACGTGTTGCGGCGGCGGGGTTTCCAGGTCTTCGACACGGTCGACCCGAATAACCGGCTTGTCGGCATGCGGATGCGGTGGCGGCGGGACCCATGCCGCCTGATCGACAATAAGTTCCACGGTTTTATAGCGTGTGCCCGAGGCGGCATCGTAGCGATAACGCACGCAAACCAGCCTTTCTCCATACAGCGCTACGAGCTTCTGCGTTCCGCGTTGGCCGGGGCGGCGAATGGCTAGCACGTGCATGACGGCCCTCCCGTTGTTTTTCTTGATAGCCACAGAGCATATGCCCAAGTCTCGATAAACGGCAAGTAGCAGCACAGGGATCGGGAACATTGAAATGCTCGGCCGGTGATTTGGTTGACGCCGGGCAACTTGATTCGTTGCTGTTCAAACCCCGTATGGCGCACCCGAGCACCGCAAGGCTTTGGGCGCGCGACTCGTACGCGAGACAGGATGTCTCGTGTACCAGCGCCGGGACCCAAAGCCGCGAAGCGCAGGAGGAGTGCGCCATCCGGGGCGTGCTTTCTTTTGGTTTCTTTTCTTTGCACGAGCAAAGACAAATTCGACGGGATCGAATTTGGACAGGCGAAGCCTGCCCGAAGGGCGAGGACCAGGGATGGTCCGAGTCCAAAGAAACCCGCCCGCGGTGCGGGAACCGCAATTAGGTTTTTTAGAATCGCGCGCAAGGCGCGCGATACCATTCAAGGCCTGGATTCCCGCTTTCGCGGGAATGACGGCGGCGTTGTTAGGTGGGTTACGGCAGAAACGTCTAACCCGCCCGACATTTAATAATCCCCCTCACCCTATCTCGCTCCCGCCAGGGGAGAGGGGATTCAAAAGTAATACGCCCCTCTCAAATAAACCGACTTCCCCGCGGATGCAAAACTATCAGTCCCCGCCACTGGCACGCCCCCATATTCAGTCCCCCGGCTCCCTGACGGCATATTGAGGCCCGCCATCAATTGCACGTCCTGCTGCCAGTCATACACGCCGCGCAGTTGAAAATACTTGCTGCCGTCGTTCAGATTCGCGATGAAACTGGTAAACAGATTGAACAGCGGAGTGAGTTCGACCTGCAGCCCGAGCGCGCCGTAGTCACGCGCCAGCGTGAACAGCTCGCCGCGCGCGAGGCGGTCGCTGAGCTCCACGTTGGGCGTGGCGTAATTCGCGCGCTCGGATTCGCCGACGCCGCTGTGGAAATACTCGGCGTATCCGTACACGTTCTTGCCGCCCCACATCCACGAGTAGTCCATGTTGGTCACGAGCGAGGTGGCGTTGCCGCCGTCTTCGAGACTGGTGTAACTGAGATCCATGCGCCACACCGCCCCGCCGACGCTTTTCACGACACCAAGGCCGGCCAGGTTCTCGGCGAAATGGCGCGCGGCCAGCAGATCGATATCGACGCCGGTAACGCGAAAACGGTACTTGATGGCATAGGAACTCTGATCGCTTTCCACACTATCGGTCGATGGGTTGCGTCGCGGCACAACCATCGCCTCCACGTCGCTCCTCTCGCTCACCAGCCACTGGCCGTAAAGCATGTCTTCCCCGGTTTTGTAGTCCTTGTCGATGGCGATCGGCGAAAACGGATTGACGAAATCGAGCGGTTGGAACACCAGACCGTTGCCCCAGGTCACCGCCTGGCGCCCGACGCGCAACGTCCGGCGCGCGCTGCTGTAGCCGACGTAAAGCCGGTCGAGGCGCTGCACCGCGTCGAGGCGCTCGCGCTCGGCAGTTTCATGAGTGAGATCGAACAGCTGGCGGCTGTCATCCGGCAATCCGCTCACCGTGCGAATGAGCGGGACGCCGGCCGCGGCCATGCGCCGCCGCGCTTCCAGCGTATCGCCGGCGACGGCAAGGAGCTCGTAATGCGCCACATACTCCCACGGGCCGGTACGGTTTTCCGCATTCAGACGCAGGTCGAGGTTCTGATCGTGCGCCGGATCGCCGCCAAAAACGGCATTGATATCGTCGGGTCGGAAATCGGTATAGGTGTACTGGAATTTAACGTGGCCGCCGAATTTCCAGACATCGGCCATAACCGGTGCGGTGGCGAACAATGCGACGAGAAGCAGCGCCCGCCCGAATCCGATCATCCGCCGTTGCCCAGGCGCCCGAGCACGCGTTCGACCGCCGAGCCGCGCGCCACGCATTCGCTCGCGCCCGCCGCCTTGGCCTCGCGGAACCCGTCGGCGTCTACGTGCGGCCCGAAGGCGAGAATGTCGGTGGCCGGGAACTGTTCGCGCAATTTCCGGATATGACCGGCGGCGTCGCGCGCGGTCAGATCCATCACGATCAGATCCGGCGTCTCGGCGGCGTCGCGTCGCAGCATCTGCGCCCCGGCGGCCTTCCAGCGCGACTCGATGCGCACGCGGCTCATGAGGTCATCGCTCCAGAGTAGAATCTTCATCGGCCCTTCCTTCGATATGGAATGTCGTCATGCCGGCGAAAGCCGGCATCCAGATATTACATTCATTAACATTCATTATTGTAAGAATCTGGATTCCGGCTTGCGCCGGAATGACAAACCTAACCTCGCTGCACGTCGTCGACGATCCGCCCGTCACGCAACGTGATCAACCGCCGCGAGAAGTCCATTACCAACCGGTCGTGAGTGGAAAAGACGAACGTCACGCCGTGGTCTTCATTCATGTGTCGCAAGAGTTGCATCAGATTCTCCGCGGTTTTGGAGTCGAGGTTGGCGGTCGGTTCGTCGGCCAGCACCAGGCTCGGCTCGGAGACGATGGCCCGGGCCACCGCCACGCGCTGCTGCTGCCCGCCGGACAGCTCGCCCGGGCGACGCTCCTCGAGCCCGTCGAGCTCGACCTCTTTGAGAATCTCGCGCGCCTTGGCGCCGCGCTCCGCCGCCGGCACGCCTTGCAGCTGCATGACAAACTCGACGTTTTCCCGCGCCGTCAGCACCGGGATCAGGTTGTACGCCTGGAACACGAAGCCGATGCGCCGCAGACGCAGCTCGGCGAGCTCGCCTTTCTCCATCCGGTCGACGCGGTTGCCGTCGACGTAAATCTCGCCACCCGTGGGCCGGTCGAGCCCACCGATGAGATTGAGCAATGTACTCTTGCCGGAGCCCGAGGGACCGGAGAGACACACGAAATCGAGGCGCGGGATTTCCAGGTTGATGTCCGCCAGCGCCTGCACCGCCACGGCATCCTGACGGTAGACCTTGCTCACGCTGCGGCAGACAACCGTAGGCTCCATGGTCAAACCCTCGTGATCGCTTCAACCGGCACGTGGCGCGACGCGCGCCAGGCGGGATACAAGCTCGCGGCCAATCCCAGCACCGTGACCAGCATGTTGGCGACAGTCACGTCGCCGGCGCGCAGCGCCGGATAAATGATCGGGCTCACGCCCATCATCTCGAATCCCTGGGCGAAGGCGGAAAGATCGAGACCGTCCTTGAGCGCGAGCACCGTGAGCCAGCCGCCAAGGTTACCAAGCGCGAGCGCGATGACGAGCAGGATGAACGATTCGGCGACCACCTGCCCGAGGATGTCGCGCGGCGGCATGCCAAGCGCCTGGAACAGGCCGAACTCGCGCGTGCGTTCGAACACCGCCATGAGCAGCGTGTTGACGAGGCCGAAGGACATCGCCGTAAACACGATCACGTACCAGATGACGAGGATCACGTTGACGATCTTCTCGGTGAGAACCAGCAGCGGTTCGACCACGGTCCAGGGCTGTACGTCCAGATTGGGTGCCGCCGCGCGCAATGACGCCAGTAAATCGCCGAGATGTTCGCGGTCGGCCGTCATGAGCGCGATCTCGGAGATGTTGTCGCCGAGACCGAGCATGCGCTGCGCGGTGGCGCGCGTGACGAAGACATAATTTTCCTCCGCGGCCTGGGGCTCGGCGTCGAAAATGCCGACAACGCGGAACCCGCGGTCGGCGACGGTGTTGTCGACGTCCTGACTCATCACCACGACACGGCGTCCCACCCCGGTCTCGAGCCGCGAGGCCAGCTTGCGGCCCAGAAGAATGCCGGCTTCGTCCGTCGATTCGAGGTATCGACCCTCGGTGATGGCGTCCGGAATGAACGACAGCCCGCGTTCACGCACGGGGTCGATGCCGACCAGCGTGACGCCGGCGGATTCGCGTTCGCTCGCGACCACTGCCGGTACCCGCACGCGCATCGCCCACGCCGTCACCT
>DASPRK010000058.1:0-25529 GCA_035624495.1 Methylomirabilis sp. (SeqCode)
GCGGTCGCCGATCAGCACAGCCGCAACCAGGCGGCAGGGCAGAACGACCTGTTCGGCGCCGCCGCGTCGCCCACCGAGGTGCACGTCTACGAAACCGTGGCGGAGTGGAGCGAAGAGCAGCGCCTCGAGGGTGAGAAGGAAACCCTCGGGCTTTACCTCACCGGGCATCCGATCGCGCGTTACGCCGAGGAACTCAAACGCATTACCGACTTTTCAATCGCCGAGCTCAAGCCTTCGACCGACAGCACCGTGGTGGTGGCGGGGCTGGTGGTGGCGATCCGCACCATGCAGACGCGTCGCGGCGATCGCATGGCTTTCGTCACGCTGGACGATCGCACCGGCCGCCTGGAGCTCGCGGTATTTTCCGACCTTTATTCGCAGACCCGCGACCTGCTGGTCAAGGACACGCTCCTGGTCGTGGAGGGTCACGTGAGCGTGGACGAATACACAGGCGGGTTCAAAATGTCGGCCGAGAAGCTCTATAATATGGATCAGGCCCGCAGCGCATTCAGCAAGCGCCTGGTGATCGAGGTCGATGCCGCGCAGGCGGGTAACGGCTTCGCCGAAGAGCTCAGGGAAATCTTAAGTCCCTCGGCGCGGGGGACTTGTCCGGTGTATCTGCATTATCACGGACACCAGGCGGATGCCGAGATCGCGCTGGGTGAGGAATGGAAAATCAGCCCGACGCACACGCTGCTGGAACGCCTGACTCGGCTCGCGGGCGAAGCCAACGTCCACCTTATATATAGATAGAGCGGGCAACCAAGTCATGAACACGGACGGATACGGATCGACGACGCAGATCAATAGGCCCGGAAAACCTCTGGAAATGCCCAGAAAAGGTGCACCCCTTCCCCCTGGAAAAGGGAACGGCAGGCAAGGAACGGACCGCATCAAGTATTCAAGCCATTGCCCCTCCACCCCCGCCGGTCCGCTTCCGGGGGCAGGCGGCCTGGCGTGGAAATTCCCTGATCCGCTGGTATCGGTGTTCATCCGCGGCTACATTTCGCCTGCCCCATGAACCAGAATTACCTCGAGTTCGAACAGTCGATCGCCGATCTGGAAGCCAAGATCGAGGCCTTGCGCTACGCCGACAAGGGCGGCGCGATCAACATCAACGATGAAATCAACAAGCTGCGCGCCAAGAGCCGCAAACTCACCGAGTCGATTTTCCATGCGCTGACGCCATGGCAGATCTCGCAGCTGGCGCGCCATCCGCTGCGTCCCTATACGCTCGACTACGTCGCCCGCGCCTTCACCGACTTCGAGGAGCTGCACGGCGATCGCGCGTTCGCCGACGACCCCGCGATCGTGGGCGGCGTGGCGCGACTCGAGGGCCGGCCGGTGGTCGTCATCGGTCACCAGAAGGGGCGCGACACGCGCGAAAAGGTGCGGCGCAATTTCGGCATGCCGCGGCCGGAGGGTTACCGCAAGGCGCTGCGCTTGATGCGCTTCGCGGAACGTTTCCGGCTGCCGTTGATCACCCTGATCGACACTCCCGGCGCCTATCCCGGCGTGGGCGCGGAAGAGCGCGGCCAGAGCGAAGCCATCGCGCGCAATCTCTATGAGATGGCGCGGTTGCGCACCCCGATCCTGAGCGTGGTGATCGGCGAGGGCGGGTCGGGCGGGGCGCTCGCCATCGGCGTGTGCGACCGCCTGCTGATGTTGCAGTATTCGACGTATTCGGTGATCTCGCCCGAGGGTTGTGCCTCGATCCTGTGGCGTTCCGCCGACAAGGCGTCGGAGGCGGCGCAGGCCATGGGCATCACCGCCGAAAGCCTGAGCCGGCTCGGCCTTGTGGACGAGATCGTGCCGGAGCCTCTGGGCGGGGCGCATCGCGACACGGATGAAATGGCCGGCCTGCTCAAGTCCGCGCTGGTGGCGGCCATGAATCGCCTCACGGCGGTGCCGCTCGAGCGCCTGCTGGAGAGCCGTTACGACCGGTTGATGCACTACGGCGAGTTTGAAGAACATTGATACGATTTTTTCACCGGACGCCCTGGCGGAGACGCTTGTCCGCCTAGGTGTGTTTCCCGATGTCACTCTGAAAGTGGCCTTCAGCGGCGGTCTCGATTCCCACGTCCTGTTGCACGCGCTCAGCCGGTTGCGGGGCGCGCACGCGTTGCGTCTCAGCGCCATTCACGTCAATCACGGTCTGCATCCGCGCGCCGACGACTGGGCGCGACATTGCATGCAGGTTTGTTCCGCGCTCGACGTGAAATGTCATGTGGAGCGTATTCAGGTCACGGACGTTCGCGAGCATGGTCTGGAGTCCGCCGCGCGCCGCGCGCGTTACGCCTGTCTGTCCGGCCACATCGGGCCGAATGAGGTCCTGCTGACCGCGCACCAGCGCGACGATCAGGCGGAAACGGTGTTGTTGCATTTGCTGCGTGGCGCGGGCGTGCATGGGCTGGCGGCCATGCCGGAAATCGCCCGGTTTTCCCGCGGCCGCCTGGCGCGACCGCTGCTGGGAGCCGGTCGGATGCAACTTCTGGCCTACGCCCGGGAGCAGAATCTCCACTGGATCGAGGACCCGAGCAATCGCGACGAGCATCTGGCGCGCAATTTTCTGCGGCACCGGGTATTCCCGCTGCTCGAACAGCGCTGGCCCGGCGCGCACGCACAGATCGCGCGGGCGGCCGGTTTCGCCGCGGAGGCGATGGAACAGATGGATCTGCTGGCGGAAACGGATTGGAACGCCTGCCGCGTGCCGGATGCTTCCGCGCTCTCGATTACGGCGCTGCGGCGGTTGCCGCCGCCTCGGGCGCGCAATCTGGTCCGTTACTGGCTGCGACGGCAGGGGTTCCAGGCGCCGTCAGCGCTGCACCTGGACCAGATTCTGGGGCAAGTGACGCATGAACCGCGCAGCCGCCAGGCCTTGATCCGCTGGCCGCAGGCGGAAGTGCGCCGCTATCGCGACGAACTGGTGGCGCTCAAGCCGGGCGCCGGCATCCATCCCGTTCATGGGTTACTGTGGAATCCCGTCCAACCGCTCGATCTTCCCGGCACCGGTCTGCGGCTGCGGGCGCTGGCCAGGCAGGGAGAAGGCTTGTCGCAGGCGCGCGTCGGCGCGGTTCCGCTGACGGTGCGCTGGCGCCAGGGCGGAGAAATTTGCCGTTTACCCGGTCGCCGGCATCATCACAAACTCAAGAAACTGCTGCAGGAGGCCGGCATCCCTCCGTGGGAGCGCCAGCGCCTGCCGCTGATATACGTCAATGGCGAGCTCGCCGCCATCGGCGATCGCTGGGTCTGCGAGCCGTACGCGGCGCGTGCGCACGAGGCGGGATGGAAGCTGCGGCTTGAATCCACGCGGGATGCCGCCGGCTGAAAAAACCCGGAAATCGCTGATAACCGCGTGAACCGCCGGGATCGCCGGGGTTCTGTTTTAAAAACATTTTCCCCGGGACGGCCAAGGCGTCAATTTCGATGCCCGGCCGTATATCGAATTTTCCCGATTCCGGATATGCGACCAAAGTCCAATATCGGACAGCCGCGGCCCTGCCTAAAATCCCCTCGCGTGAAGAGATTTGAAACACGGCTTCCACGGGAAGTCATGATTCAAACCATTCGCCGTGACGGGAAATGGCTGGCACGCCCCGGTGACCGCGACGACGCGGTTGCGTCACGGGAGACGGTCCGCGTCAGTCGCAACGGTTCCCGAAAACCACAACTATCAGCCGCAAAAGGAAGACAACATGAAGATACTAAGAGTGCTCATTCTACCGATCGTGTGCGGGATGCTGGCGATCGCGTCGCCCGTTTATGCCGCGGACACCGCCGCCGCCACGAACATGCAGATTCTGTTGGACAAGGTCAAGGCCGACAAGAAACTGATCGTGGCGCAGAACATGGATCTGACCGACAGCGAATCCAAGGCGTTCTGGCCGATCTACGACGCCTACCAGAAGGATCTGATGAAGATTAATCAGCGGCTGCTGAAGATGATCGGGAGTTACGCCGATGCTTACAACAGCGGCGCCATGACCGATAAGCAGGCGCAGACCCTCATCAACGAGGCGCTCGCCATCGAAGGATCGGAAGCGGCCATGCGCAAATCGTATGCGACGAAGCTCGAGAAAGTGCTGCCCGCGAAGAAGGTGGCCCGCTATCTGCAGATTGAAAACAAAATCCGCGCCGCGCTCCGATACGAGATGGCCGACAAGATTCCACTGGTCGAGTGACGGGAGCGGCCCACGGCGTTCAGTGCCGGGACGCGCTTTTTAACATTGAGCGCAACGCATGCGGCACCGCCGGCTAACCGAATCCATGCCGTGACTTGGTCGAAGGCGGGTGTCCTCTTGGGTCCACCCGACGACATCCGCCTCATCGACAGGCATGTTCGAGGGCATTGGCGTGATGTCGCCGCGCTGATCGGAGCCTCCAGTAAGGTCGTCGTGGCGGCGGGCATCGGCGCGGGTCGCGGCAAACTGGTCAATTTCGGCGGATTTCCGAGTTACGGGTTACCTTGCCCCGCCACCAGCGTGCGGTGTCGGCGCTGCGGCAGTTGGCCCTGTTTCTCTCCGGCGGCCTAACCGGCGGAAATCATCGGCGGACGGCGTTGCGCCGGCTTGGCCCACCGAATCCCGGCTTTCGATACCGTTCGGCTGGAGAATGACTCCCACGACCGGTTGCGTCCGGCGGGCATCGTCGGGCGCTCGGCGAGCCGTATTATCGAGTGCCTGGAAGCCTGCAAACCCCAACTGAGGCTATCCGGCTCCTTGCTGTAACGCCCTTTTTCCCCTTCAATATCCAAGTTTGATCTACGTCAGAGACCGGTTTCGGCGCCATATCAGAACATATTGCTCAGTTACCGGAATCCTGTTGCAAACAAGTGAATCCGCCGGCCAAAGGCATCGGCAGGAAAGAGCAGGATCTGGTGTGGTCAACGTGCGCTCCGACGGGGGAAGGGGAACCGGTGGGAAAGCGGCCGCGCGCGGGCTTTACAGTGTGCCGGAACCGAGTGCAATGACAGGAAGAAGGGGGAGAGCTTGGTGGTGGAAATTGTTGAGCGCAGGCGGTCGAACGATCCGTCGTTAACGAGTGAAACGCGATTTCGCGCCATCTTCAACCGGACGAACGTTGGCGTCGCGCTAATCGATCGGGACGGACATACCATCGAAAGCAATCCGGCGTTTCAGCGCATGCTCGGCTACTCGTCCGACGAGCTTCGCGGGATGCCATTTTACGAGTGCACGCATCCCGAAGATTTCGATCCGGACGCCACGCTGTTTCGGGACATGCTCGCCGGGAGGAGCGAACAGTACCAGATCGAGAAGCGCTGCTTCCGCAAAAGCGGCGAGGTCATGTGGGGCCGACTCAGCGTGTCACTTCTGCGCGAAAAGGAGGACGGCCCCGCTTTCGGCGTTGCCGTTCTCGAGGACATCACCGAGCGTAAGCTCGCCGAGCAGTCTCAGGGCGAGAGTGAAGAGCGGTTCCGGCGGCTGGCGGATTCGGCGCCGGTTTTGATCTGGATGTCGGGCACGGACAAGCGCTGCACGTATTTCAACCTGCCCTGGCTGGAATTCACCGGGCGGACCCTCGAGCAGGAACTGGGCGACGGCTGGACCACGAGCGTTCATCCGGAGGACCTGCAGCGCTGCGTGGATACCTACGTCCGCGCGTTCGATGCGCGCGAACCGTTCACCATGGAGTACCGGCTGCGCCGCCATGACGGCGAGTATCGCTGGATCCTGGATGCGGGCGTCCCCCAGCTCCTGGCCGACCGGCAGTTCGCCGGTTACGTCGGCTCCTGCATCGATATCACCGAACGCAAACAATGGAGTGAGATCGTGGAGCGGGATCAGGCCCTCCTGCGGCAAATCATCGACATCGTGCCCAACCTGATCTTCGCCAAGGACCGTCAGGGCCGGTTCACACTGGTCAATCAGGCCGTCGCGGATATCTATGGCACGACCGTCGAGGGCCTGATCGGAAAAACGGATGCGAATTTCAACCGCAACAAGGAAGAAGTCGAGGTGTTTCGCCGGATGGACCTCGAAGTCATGGATACGTTGCAGGATCGATTCATCGCCGAAGAACATATCACCGACGCTGCCGGGAAAGGCCATTGGATGCAGACGGTCAAGCGCCCGATCCTGGACAAGGATGGGACGGCGAACCAGGTCCTCGGCTCGGCCACCGACATCACCGCGCGGAAACACGCCGAGCTGGAATTGGCGCAGCAGCGCAATGAACTGGCCCGCCTCGCGCGCGTGGCCGTGATGGGCGAATTGACGGCATCGCTCGCGCACGAGCTGAATCAGCCGTTGACCGCGATCCTGAGCAACGTTCAGACGGCCCTGCGCTTGCTGGATGACCCCGTGCCCGACATGATGGAAATACGCGAGATTCTCGCCGATGTCGTGTCCGACGATCAGCGTGCCGGTGAGATAATCCGGAGGCTGCGCAGCTTGCTGAAGAAGAGCGAGTTGAAATTCGAGACGCTCGACATTAACACCGTAATTCTCGAAGTCATCGGGCTGATCCGCAGCGACGCCCTGATTAGGCATGTCTCGGTCGAGCTGCGGTTGGCGCCGGATACACCGAAGGTGCGCGGAGACCGGATTCAATTGCAGCAGCTTCTGCTGAATCTCGCGATCAACGCTCTTGACGCCATGAGAGATGTTCCGGTAAGCGAACGGAGATTGGGCATTGTCACCACGCAAAATGACGCGCGCTCGGTGCAGGTCTCGGTGCAGGATTCCGGCAAAGGCATTCGTGCTGACCAGCTTGAAAAGGTTTTTGAGCCGTTCTTTACAGACAAACCCCACGGCATGGGCATGGGGCTCGCGATCTGCCGTTCTATCGCCGATGTGCATGGCGCGCGTATCTGGGCCACGAACAATGCCGGCCGGGGAGCGACATTTCGAGTTGTTTTGCCCATCAGCGAGGATTCAATCTCATGATGGAGGCCGCGCCGACCGTATTTGTCGTGGATGACGACCCCTCCGTGCGCAAGAGCCTGGGCCGCCTGCTTAAATCCGCCGGGTACCGGGCCGAGACGTTTGCGACTGCCGGGGAATTCATGCAGCGCGGCGCCTGCCAGGGGCCGTCTTGTCTGGTGCTGGACATGGAATTGCCCGACCTGAACGGGCTGGAACTGCAACAAGCGCTGGCCGGGACCGGCCGTTCGCCTCTGATAATATTCATCAGCGGCCATGGCGACATTCCCACGAGCGTTCGCGCAATGAAACGCGGCGCCCTGGACTTTCTGCCCAAGCCGTTCATGGCACAGGACCTTTTACGCGTAGTAGATGAGGCGCTTGATCGCAGCCGCCGGGAACAGAAGGATCGTCTCGAGCTCTCCATTATTCAGGAGCGGCTTGCCCACCTGACTCCGCGGGAATACGAAGTGCTATGCGGTGTGGTCGCGGGTAAGCTGAATAAACAGATCGCCGTGGAATTGGGCGTCGGGGAGAAAACCGTCAAGGTCCATCGCGGGCGCGTGATGGAAAAGATGGGCGCCAACTCTGTCGCTGATCTGGTGCGGGCGGTCGAGAAGGGTAATGCGATACCCCCGCCCCTCGGCGTTTGACCCTTCCCCCCCCATTTCCGCGGGGTTATCGAGCATCCGGCTGCTTTAATTGAGTCAAGGCGGACCGGCTTACCCCCCTGCAAATTCTTTTCAGCCTGTGGTTCGTATTGGACGAAGGTCCCATATTATTCACTAGCGGAGTTTCGGTACGCTTCGGAACTCAGCCCGAGACCCGCGATGGCGAAACCACGTTTGCTAATGGCAGTAATAGACGACGACGCCTCTGTGCGCAAAGCGCTGGCGCGTCTGTTGCACGCCTGCGGGTATGAAGTAAAGGTGTTCGCTTCCGGTGCCGAGTTCCTTGAATCCTCCCAGGCGGAAGCACCGGATTGTATGGTGCTGGACGTGCACATGCCCTCGGTCAGCGGGCTGGACGTGCAGGCAGCGCTGCTGGAACGTGGCATGGATGTACCGATAATTTTCATCACTGCCTATGATGACAACGCCCTGCGCGCGCGCGCGCTGCAACAGGGCGCCGTGGCCTACCTGCGCAAGCCGCTGACGGAGCAGACACTGCTCGCCGCCATCGCAACGGCGGTCGATCCAAAGCGCAAGCATGACCAGGCGCCCGCATAACCGTCCGAAGAAGCGCATGGGAACATGGTTCAATGGCGCCGCGCCCGGACTCCGGGATAAAACGTTTCTCTCGTCTCGCTCCTCCTGAGCCGGTTAACCTCCGGTGAGACGAAAATTGACCCTCCGCCCGTCGGAGGGTTTCTTTTTTTGCCGCACGTCGTATCGCGGGACTTGAGCCGGCCGATCGCGAAGCGCCACCGGTCTGCTTCTCCATCGCCAGCGGTTGGCACCGCAGCTATTGGACCAAAGTCTAATGGTTGGCGACTTTGATATTCCCGAAAATCTATCTCAATGAGAACAGCGAATGCGCATTCGAAAATGAAGCGAATATCAAACGACCATCGGCGAGAAAATTATCCATAAACCTCGCGTAAGATGTGATCGGTTCGACACTCAAATGAAGCACCCGGATTGGGAGCTTTCAATTGGAGAACATACGATGCGATCCGTGAAAGCCGTTGTCTTGGCGCTTGCGTATCTGGGATTCGGGTTCAGTCTGCCTGGCCTAGCGGACGAGGGCGGCGCATGGCAGTACGAGGTGACGCCGTATTTCCTCGCGGCGGGGCTCAACGGGACTGTCGGGGTTCGCGGGGTCAGGTCGGATGTCGACATGAGTTTCGGCGATATCTGGGACCATCTCGATGCAGGTCTTATGGGCTTGTTTACGGCCCGCCACGGGCGCTGGATGTATGGATTGGAGGGCGTGTACTTCAAGATCGCGGATGAAGGCGCGAAAACAGTGACCGGTCCCTTCGGGCAAGTGAATGTGAGCGGCGCGCTGCAAGTGACAACGTCCGTCTATATCTATCAAGGGTCGGTCGGATATCGTTTGCTCGATGAAAAAACCAAGCTCGATCTGATAGGCGGGCTGCGCTACACCAAGCTGCAAGCCGATGCGGACGTGCAGATTACGACGGTACCAGGGATTGTATTCCCGGACGGCACAATCAGCGCAGGCGGTTCCGAGAGTTGGACCGACGGCGTGGTGGGACTGTCCGTGCTCCAACCCGTGGCCGAAAACTGGGCGTTGGTCGGGTATGTGGACGCCGGCGCGGGCGGTTCGGATTTCACTTACCAGGTGATCGCCGGCGTGAATTGGATGTTTGCCAAGGACTTCACCGCCAAGGCCGGCTATCGCCAGATGTACTGGGATTACGAAAATAATGGAATGGTCTGGGACATGACGGCCAGTGGACCCTACCTGGGTCTCGGTATTCGCTTCTGAGGGTTCCAGCTTTAATTTTTTATCGGGAATTGTCGTTCGATGGTCCGACCCAAAGGGCGACACGCAGCGCGCAGCGACAACCGTTTTCGGACTCGGGCCGCGTCGCTTCTGAAGAAGACAGTACATGGGCTGATCCATCATGAAGACTACCCGAAATTCCGCGTGGCCACGGTTCACCTGTCTCATGCTCGCCATCTGTCTTGTCGCGATCGGTCACGTGGGTCTGGCCGCCGAGCCCGCGGATGCAGCGGCGTGCGCGGCAATTGCGAATGACCGCGAGCGGCTCGAATGCTATGACGCGGTTGCGAAACGCGGCCAAGCCAAGCCCGGAACCGAGCCGTTTCAACAACTCGGCGCGGCCCCCGCGCCGAAGGCGGCGCCCGGCGCCGTCCAGCCGACCGCGCTTTCCGTGCGTTGGGAACTCGACCCCGAGACCAAGCAGGGGCCGTGGGTGTTGCGCCCGCAACAGCCGCTGTTTATCCTGCCGGTGCGCTATACCAACAAGCCCAACGAATCGCCGCAGACACCCGCGCACGCGCTGACCAGCGCCGTACCGCTCGACAACACCGAGGCCGAGTTTCAGCTCAGCTTCAAGATCAAGGCCGCCGAGAACCTCTTCGGAAACCACGCGGATCTTTGGTTCGGCTACACCCAGCAGAGCCAGTGGCAACTCTACAACGGCGACATTTCGCGTCCGTTTCGCGAAACCGACTATCAGCCTGAGATGTTCCTGCTGTATCCCGTGCGCTACGAGCTGCTCGGTCTCACCGGTCGATTCGTCAACCTGGGACTGGTGCACCAGTCCAACGGACGCAGCGATCCGCTGTCGCGCAGCTGGAATCGCATCTATGCCCAGTTTGGTTTCGAGCGCGGGAACTTTGTCCTGCTCGTGCGCCCGTGGTATCGCCTGAAGGAGAATCCCGCCGACGATGACAACCCCGATATCGAAAAGTACCTCGGCCAGGGCGACGTCACGGCAATCTACCAGTCGGGGCGGCAGCAATTCTCGCTGCTTGGGCGATTGAACGCCGGCCACGGCGCGGCGCAGGGAACCTGGAGCTTTCCGATCCAACAACGCCTCATGGGCTATGTCAAGCTGTTCAGCGGTTACGGCGAAACCTTGATCGATTACAACTGGAGCCAGACGACCGCCGGCCTTGGCATCCTGCTGGTTGACTGGCTGTAGCCGGGGCGCGGCCACGCAACCCGTGGCGCGGTCAGGAGTCGAATTTTTATATAGAATCGGCGGCAAGGCCACCGCGCCGTGCCGCGACGTCGACAGCGGACGGCGGTCAGCGTGTCCGATCACGGTGTGGCTCCCATTGCAGCAGCGAGCGTGCAGCAACCCATGACAACGCGTCACCGGCCCAACGAATCGCCGCACCCGCCGGGAAAGACCCGGCGGATTCTCAAGATCGTCGCGTTCGCTTTCGTGGTCGTGCTCACGATCGCGGGGATCGGCGTCTATCTCGCAGTCCGCTCGATCAGAGCCGTTGATTGGCGAGCTTACCTTCAGACACAAACCACGGAGCTTACCGGTCGCGAGCTCGCTATCGACGGCGAACTGCGGCTGCGCATTCTGTCATTGCGCCCGGAAATCCAGGCGGACGACGTACGGCTCAGCAATGCGGCCTGGGGTTCGCAGCGGGACATGATTCGCGTCAAACGTCTGGATGCCGAAATCAATCTGCTCACGCTGATAACGGGCACCATCAGGATCGACCGGTTCAATCTGCTGCAACCCGAAGTCCTGGTCGAGACCAACCGGCAGGGTCAGGGCAACTGGGCGTTCGCGCCGCGCCAGGCACCCGCGCGACCGGCAGCGCCGCGCACCGAAGGGCGGGATTTCGGTCTCGATATCCGCGAGGTGCGGGTCGTCGACGGACACGTCGTATTTCGCAACGGCGTTACCGGTCGTGAACAACATTTCCATCTCGCAAGCTTGAATATTCACAGTCGTGCGGCGAACGAGCCGCTTTCCGTTGATCTCAAGGCGAACGTGAACGACCTGCCGATCACGCTGACCGGCAGCGTCGGGTCGCTGATCAAGGTCGCTGAGACGCGCCAGCCGCTTCCACTGCGGCTCACGGCCCAGGTGGGTTATACGCGGGTGACGCTCACTGGTACCGTAGCGGAACCCATCAAGCTCGCTGGGATTGATGTGCGGGTAACGGCGGAGAGTGATGATTTCGCCAAGTCTGCGCACAATCTAGGAATCATCGTGCCGGACTTCGGCCGCTACCGACTGAGTGGACGGCTCAGCGGCTCGGCGCGGTCGCTCGCCGCCAGCGATGTTCTCTTGATCGTGGGCAATCCAGAGCACACCGGCGCGCGGTTACAGGGTGCGATTCCGAACGTATTCGGACCCGCGGGCGCGGACTTCGTGTTGTCCGCGCGCGTCGCCGATCTGGAGGATTTGTCGTATTTCACCGGTTTGACATTGCCGGCGGCGTCGACGCTCGAGCTGCAGGGGCGCGTTACCCAATCGCGTGCGGGTTACGCGATTCGTGACTTCGCCGTCACTCTCAGCCACAGCAGGCTGTCAGGCACAGCCGCGATCACGTCAAGCGCCGGGCGGTTGAAACTGACGGCGCAGCTCGACGGGCCAGTGGTGGACCTGCACGAATTGGTCGGCTCGCCACCGGGCGCGCGGCCGGGGGCGCGGGCGACGGACGAGTACCTCTTTCCGGATAAACCACTATCCCTCGGCTGGCTCAACGCGATCGATCTCGCTCTGAACCTGAGAATCGAGCGGTTGGTGCGCAGAAACGGCCACGAATTACACGGGATCAGTGCCCATGTCGCGGTAGCCAACGGGGCATTCTCCCTGGATCCGCTATCGGTGAAACTGAGCCCCGACGGCAATGGCCTGTCGCTCCGTTTGCAGGCGCGCGCGACGCCGGCCGGGAAGCTCGACGTGCATGCGGCGCTGCAGGGCGGAGCCATCGAGCTTGCACGCCTGCTGGCGTTGGCCGGCACGACCGCGGGCATCTCCGGAGCGCGCACCGACGTGGCGCTCGACGTTCATGCGACCGGCGGCTCGATACGCGAACTGATGGCGGGGCTCAACGGTGAGGCCAGAGTCGTCGTGGGCAAGGGATGATTGGACGGACGCACCCTGTATTTGGGCGCCAACCTGCTTACCGAGTTCTTGAAGCTGGCCAACCCGTTTTCGAAGGACGAGTCCTATACCGATCTCGAATGCGCGGTCGTGCGGCTGCCGGTCAAGGATGGAATCGTGACCGTCGATCGCAGCATGGCGCTCGAATTGTCGAACGTCAACATTGTGGCAAGCGGGATCATCGATCTGCGGCGCGAGACCATCGATCTGCGCGCGCGGACGCAAGCACGAAAAGGATTGGGTTTGAGTACCGAGGTGGCGAACATGTTCGCGATACAAGGCCCGCTTGGCGCGCCGTCGTTAGGGGTGAGCGGCGAGGGCGCAATCAGAAGCGGCGTATCGGTGGGCGTCGCCGTCGGAACGGTGGGGGTGTCGCTACTGGTCGAGCGACTGATGCTCGCCGACCGCCAGCCCTGCCGCACCGCGCTCGGCCTGTCGCCGGCGTCAAATTGATCTGCCTCGCGAATCCTTTCCATCGACCGGCTGGTATTGGAGTAAGGTCCCATATCTTCTTTCCGCGCCGCCGCAGTACGCTTCGGGTTCCAATCCGAGCGTTCCGATGACACCATCCCATTTGTTTGCGGCGGTAGTCGACGACGTGTTCATGTGCAAGGCGTTGGCGCGCCTGCTGCGCGCCAACGGCTATGAAGTGGAAGCGTTCCCCGCCGGCGCCAGATTCCGCCAATCCGCCTGCGCCGGGGCCGTGGACTGTGTGGTGCTGGACGTGCACATGCCCGCGCTCAGCGGCCTGGACGTGCCGGCGGTACTGCAGGCACGGCGCGTGCCGGTGCCGATTATTTTCATCAGCGCCTGCGACGACATCGCCTTGCGCGAGCGCGCGCTGCAACAGGGGGCGGCGGCCTACCTCCGCAAGCCGCTCACGGAACAGACCCTGCTCGCCGCCATCGCTCTGCGCAGCGTCTCCTTTCTTTTGGCCGCGGCCGGGGTTTGCGCCGGCTCCATGAATCGCGATCCGCGCACACGTTCGGCCCGTTGCGGAAAGGTCTTTACGCCGTATCGAGCCGATCAGCTCCTGCGACCGTTCGCGTTGCCCACTCGCGGCAGGGCGCGGGTGGACGGTTAACTTGAGCGCGGTGCCGGGAGATCGAATTGCGTCAGGCGCGATGCGCATCAACTGTCGTGAGCGAGACCGCGCCGCGCTCCATGATGGCGTGGAGCAGCGCGTGGTAGAGCGCAGGGCTCGTACCGTGACTGTGTACATAACCCGCCACCGGCGGCCCCGCGAGCGTCAGGTGTCCGATCATCTCGACCACCGTGGCCTTCAGCACCTCCGGCAATGTGCTGATTTCCCGAAGTGGCCGCGATACACCCGCGTCCCCGGCCTGGATGAGCTTCGGTTCGTGTGACCCGCAGGAAGTCGCGCTGACGCCGGCGTGAGGCTCGGTGAAATCGCTCAGAAATGTCATACGCGCCGTGTCAGTGCGCCCGTCAGGCCGGATCCTCGTCATGTCGACGCGGGCAGCGAACTCGGCGGCCGGCGATAGCGCAACGAACCCCAGGCGATCTCGGACCTCGACTGTGTCGACGACGCACAGCAGCCGGCGCGCCCGGGTCTGGGCCTGAACACCAACGTTGGCCAGCATGCCGAGATAAAAGTCGAAATTTCCGGCGTCCGTTGGGATTCTGGTACCGGACACTTCCACCACCGCATTGTCGACGCCGGCGACGCGCAATGCCGCCAGCAGCGGGAGCGCGCCACGCAGCGTCACGCCGTGGGTATTGCCCAGGGCGATCTCGCCGCGGGTATCGACCACGGCGTCCCAGCGGGCCTCGATCGTGCGCGTATCCCGGGCCGCGCCGTGAATCACGAAGCGAACGCCGGTATCGGCCTCGGCCGGATGCACCACGAGCACGTCGTCCCGGCGCCGACGCCGTTCGCCATGCCACGGCGCCGATCGCGCCACGGTGTGCTGGCGGACGGACGGTGCGGTATCGGCACCCGACGCGGTCGTCATGATTTGTCTCCTCGGTGTGGCATTGACAGGCTGGCGCCGCGGACAGGCAGGTCGCTCTCGTGGGACAAGGATTCGTTGTGCCGGCCGTCGGCGCGCGGCACGATGAGGTCGGCGGCATCGGCGGCCGCATCGAGCGCGGCCAGCAAACGGTGGAACAGCCGGTGCCCCGGCTTATAGGCGATGAGGTGGCCAATTACCGGTACGCCGAGGAGCGACAGATCGCCCACGCAGTCGAGAAGTTTGTGGCGCACGAATTCGTCAGGGAAACGCAGCCCTTCGTCGTTCACGACGCGCTGCTCGTCGACCAGGATCGCGTTGCGCAGTGAACCGCCCATGGCGAGTCCGCGGGAACGCAGCGCGCGCAACCCGTGCGCGAAGCCAAAGGTACGGGCCGGTGCGATTTCGCGCGCAAACTCTCCGCCATCCAGCGCCAGGGAGCGGCGCTGGCGGCCGATGGCCGGGCTCGGGAAATCGATCTCCACCGTGATCCGCGGCTGCGGATGCGGCAGGACCACCGCGAACCGGTCGTCGTCGTAAGCCACCACCGGGTGTCTGACGAGCAGCGCACGGCGCGCGGCCGGCTGGCGTACCGCGCCGATGCGCAGCAGGAGGGACACGAACGGGGCGGCGCTTCCGTCCATGATCGGCACCTCAGGACCGTCGAGCTCGACAATGGCGTTGTCGATATCGCAACCGCGCAGAGCCGCGAGCAGGTGCTCAACCGTGCGCACCGTCACGCCGTGCTCGTTGGCGATCGTGGTGCACAGCTCGGATTCGACCACGTTACGCCAGTGCGCCGTGACCACGCGGTGGCCGGCGTCTACGTCGAGGCGGATGAAACGTATGCCGGTGCCGGGCGGCGCCGGCCGCAGCCGCATGCCGACCCGGGCTCCGCTGTGCAGGCCGCGGCCGACGCAGGTGAACTCGCCTGCCAGCGTGTGCTGCCAGGCCAGATCCTGCGAGCGGCGATTCGTGAGCATGGAGACCTCCGATGCGGACAGTGTGTGTGCTGGTGCTAGAATGGCAGCACACGCCGACATCGGCTTGTCAGAACGCGCCAATCGCTTGTCCCGGCGGCTTGTCCGCGGACGCCAAACAGTTGTCCGGGAGCGAGCGGCGGGAATGGGAGGAAATATGCAAGCGACGACCGTCGCGTCGTGGGCCGCCGTCATCTGGCGCGCGCTGGAGGCGCGCGGCATTGCGCCGCGTCCGGTTTTCGAACGCGCCGGGGTCGGTGTCGGTAATCTGCAGGATGCCGGTGCGCGCATCCCGCTTGGGGCGATGACGCGTCTTTGGAATCTGGCCGTCGAGGTCACCGATGACCCGTGTTTCGGGGTGAGCGCGGGACAGCACGTTCACCCAACAACCTTCCACGCCCTCGGCTACGCCTGGCTCGCGAGCCGCACCCTGCGGGAGGCGCTCGATCGTTTTGTGCGCTTTACGCGTCTGGTGTCGACCGCACTGACATTGCGGTCCATCGCCGTGGGTTCGGAGTTCGAACTCGTTATCGAACTAGTGAGCGACGTACTACCGTTCTCGCCGGCGGCGGGGGACGCCGGGGCGGTGGCGCTGGTCATGATGTGCCGCACGAGTTACGGCGATGCGTTTCGTCCGCTGCGCGTACGGTTCCGGCGTCCACGCCCCCCGTGCGAACCGCAGTTCGATGCGTTGTTTCGCGCGCCGATCGCGTACGGCGCGCCCGACAATGCCCTGGTGTTTGCCGTCGTCGACCTGGACCGCGAGCTGCCAACCGGCAACGCCGAGCTGGCGCGCGCTTCCGACGAGGTGATCCTGCATTACCTCGCGCGGTTCGATCGCGAAGATGTGGTGACGCAGGCGCGGATGACGCTCATGGACCTGCTGCCGTCCGGTCAGACGAGTGCGCATCGCGTGGCGGAGGCGATGCACCTGAGCGAACGCAGCCTGCAGCGCAAGCTCGCCGAGCACCGTACCAGCCTGGCACGGCTGCGGGAGGACACGCGGCGCGAGCTCGCGAACCAGTATGTTCGCAACTCGCGCTATTCGGTCGGCGAAATCACCTATATGCTCGGCTTCTCCGAGCCCGCGAGCTTCACGCGCGCCTTTCACCGCTGGAACGGCATGTCGCCTAGCGCTTGCCGGCAAGCGCTAGGCGTAGGCGCCGCGACCGACCCGGATCGGAGCTGACCGGGCCCTCCGACGAGCCGGTTCGTGCTGGCCCGCACCTCACGGAATTGCGCGCCGACGCCGGAGACCGGCGGCGCGCGGCCACTGCGCCGTCAGTAACTGAAGCCGAGATCGATGCGGCCGGTGGTGAAGCTGTCGTTGCTGCCGCCATTTTCCCAATTGATCCAGCTCTTGCCGATTCCCGCGCGCAGGAACACGTCGCGGGTTAAATCCCAGCGGACGCCGACGCTGGTGTTGTAGGAAAAGAGGCTGGTGCTGTAGCTTGGCTGGTAGGTGCTGCAGGTATAGCCCCACCACGGATCGTACCAGCAGCCGGTGGACGCATTACCGTAGGCAATGTTGCTGTCGATGTAGGTGGAACCCAATCCGGCGGAAACGTACGGTGTGACCGGTCCGGCAATGAAGTTGTAAAACAGGTTGAATTGCAAGTTGCTGATCGACATCTCGGAGTTCGCGTTGATGAAGGTTCCCGGCGTGGTAGCCGAAGCGATCTTGGCGTCAAAGGACGGCGAGTTCCAGTTGATGTCGAAGCTTAGCTCGAGGTGGTCGTCGAAGTTGTACCCAACGCCGAAACCCCAGCCGACGTCGGAGTTGGTGCTGATCTCCGTGCCACCATCGAACTTGACCGACTGCTCACCGAGGGGGCGCGCCTGCACGGTGAATTCCCAGCGCTCGGCGCGCGAGTGGTAGGCTTCGGCAGCTTGTGCGGCGCCGCCGGCGACAAGACCAAGCACGGCGATCAGGATTGCGACGTAAGTAGTAGGTGAGCGCATATTGACCTCCAAATAAACTGTGGCAAATCGGTTCAGAGTCCTTGAAAAAGATCAGACAGCCAGTCCGCCTTGATCCCGCGGTATGCCTTCGTGTGGCGGACATGACGGTCACCGAACTGAATCGGCATTTCGTTGCGGGGCCGCTTGATACACTACCACCAATGCGATCCACTGAGCTACGTGCGGTTTGGCTTCCGGTCCAACCGAAACGGCCGCCGCGGGCGTTGCACCCCGCTCCAGAGAAATTTATCATTGGCGACTCGCCGCCGTGCAGAGGTGTCGAGCTGCAATTGCCGAGAAGCATGGATTGGCAAATGCAACCGAGAAACATGAACAAGGAGAGCGCATCATGATCCGAGCATTGCATTTGTTTTTCATCGCGGTGGCCGTCGTTTTCGCGACCGCACCGACCGTGTCGCTGGCAGCCGAACAGGATGCCGCCAAGAATCGCGCCATCGTGGTGACCGATTCGGTGTCCGCCAAGGTCACGGTTGTCGGCATCAAGAAGAAGGAGCGCGAGCTCACGCTGCGAGACGAAAGTGGATCCGAGGTTGTTGTGGTCGTCCCCAAGGAGGTGCGCAACTTCCCCCAGATCAAGAAGGGCGACATCCTCGAAGTCGAGTATCACCGCGCCGCCGCCACGCAGCTTGAGAAGGCGAGCGATACCAACGCCGCTGGCCAGGCCACCGCCGTCGAACGCGCACCCGCCGGGGCCAAGCCGGGCATGTGGGCGATGCACACGAGATCGATTGTCGCCACGGTGCTCGAGATCGATGCGAAGACCCGCCTGCTTACGGTGCAGGGCCCGCAGGGCGGCATCGTGACTGTCAAGGTCCCGGCCGACATGAAAACTTTTGACAGTCTGAAGAAGGGTGACAAGATTTCCGCGGTCTACACCGAAGCGGTCGCGATTTCGGTGAAGTCGCCGCCCAAGAAGCAATAAACGATACCTTATAGTCGCAGTGACCGCGACGGGCGGCGTCAGCCGCCCGGAGGTCCTGCCGGTCCCCGCGAATCACGCATGGCTTGAGAGGGCATGCGCGGCGAGCAGGTGTGCGTGCCTCACTTCAACGCCGGCACGACCGCCACGAGGTTCAGGATAGACATTGCCGATTGATGATGGCGCTGGCCCGGGCGAGGCCCCTCCGATCGCCCGCGCCGCGGACCGGCTTGAGGCGCGAGTGTCGGCCGGAATCATGGCTTGGGCTTGGCCATCTCCTGGGCCAGGCTTTCGTCGATGAGTTGAATCTCGATGCGGCGATTTTTCTGCCGCCCCTCGGGCGTATCGTTCGAGGCGATCGGCGCGTACTCGCCGCGCCCGGATGCCACCATGCGCTCGGGCGGTACGCCGACCTCCTGCAGGTAACGTACGACGCTGGTCGCGCGCGCCACGGACAATTCCCAATTTGACGGGTAGACGTTCTGCATGGACTTGGCGATGGGCACGTTATCGGTGTAACCCACGACCCGAATGATTTTGTTTTCGTAGGACTTTATTGCCTTACCGACGTTCAGCAGCACTGCCTTGCCGCTGTCCTTCAGGTCCGCGTGCCCGGAGTCGAAGAAGATCTGCTCGGCCACATCGACTGTCAGCATGTTCTGGTATTGCCGCACCTGGAGCTGGCCCTTCTCCACCTCGGTCGAGAGCTTGCCTACCAGGGCGTCGTATTGCGCCTTGTTCTGTTCGCTGGTGGTCTGTAACTCCGTCTTCTGCTGCTCCAACGCGGCCACTTGCTTCTGCAGATTGGCAATTTCCTGGTTCTTGTCGGCTTCCAGCTTTTCGTACTTGCTCGTGCTCACGCAACCGTTCATTGTCATCGATACTGCCACTGCCGCAGCAATCCATAGATATCGATTCATGTGTCGCCTCCGTGTTCTTTGATTGAAACTTGCGCCATTCGAGGTTCGCGCTGGCAATACTGCACGTCGGGCAATTTTGCGCGTTCCTGGAGCGTACTTCAATACCGGGACTTGTCACGTAAGCATCCTGATCTCCGGAAGTTACCGTTCATGGTGTCCGGGCGCATCGACCCGCGGTCACGCTCATCGCCGGCGAGCGAGCACTCGCGCCATTCGTGTCGCGGCCGGCGCGCCTGGGCAGCGCCATCAGCGCTCGATCTTGTACAGGATATCCGCGCCGGTGTTGGTGCCGGTGTCAGTCTGGACCTGCCAATGCTCAGTCAGGTCGTAGCGCAGGCGCAAGCTGTTACCGGTTTCAAACAGACCGATTCCGTAGGACACATACAAACGCGGCGACAGGTAGGAGCCGAGCATCAAGCTCGTGCCGCCGGTGGCGTCGCTCGCGATTCGCACGTCCTCGATACCGACCGCGCCGCCGACGCCGCGTGCCAGCTGCTCGCCGCCGGCGAGCGTGAGCGCCGACACCGCCTGCGCGAGCCAGGCGTTTTCGGCGCCGCCGCTTTGCTGCGCCGGGGTGCCGAACACGATATACGACAAGATGTTGGTCTGGTCGAGCGCCGGGTCCGAGAACAGGCTCACCTCCGGATTCTGCAGGCGGCCGCTGGCCTGGATTCCGACGGTCACGTTTTCCACGTGGCGCACCGCGCGCAGATCGACTTCCGGATCGTCGACCGCGCCGCCGGTGAACGTCAGGCGGCCGCGGTCGATGTCGAGGTCCTTGCCGTACGCGCGGTAGGTGCCACGCGTCACGCGCAGCTCGCCGCTTGCGGTCGTGGGCTGTCCGGGCCGGTCGCGCACGGTGACGTCGCCCTCGACCAAGGCAGTGACGTTGTAGGTTGCCACACGTACCTGTTGCCCGAGCACCACGCGCACATCGGCGGTTACCGCGGTTTGTTCCGCGCGAACCTCGGGGCCGCCGCCGAGCACGACCACGTCCGGTGAGCGTTGGGCCCCGGCACGCAGTGTGCGCGGCGCGATCAAGGCCCGCGCCACCCGCACGGTGCCATCGAGTTCGACCGCCCCCGGATGCGCGCTAAGCCGCAGGTCGGGCGAGCCGATCAGAGTGTACTCGGGCAGATGAATCGCCTCGAAGTCCTGTCCGCGCAGCTGCAGCTGCGCGCGCCACGGAACATCCGCGCCAATGTCGACGTGCCCATCGACATCAAGCGTACCTGGCCCCGAGCGCGCTTCGGCCTGAATGGCGATCCGGCGTGCGTCGATGCTGCGCGCGCTCACGCGTACATCATCGAGCGTGATCCCGAGGCTCGCGACACCAGCGTGGCCCTGTTCGAGCCGCGCCTCGCCGCGGACTTCGGGGGCGTCGAGGGTGCCGCCCAGCTCTGCCTGCAGCTGCAGGCGGCCGCGCGGCTGCAACAGCTGCGGCATGAGTACGGTGAATAATTCGAGCTGGTCGAGTTGCGCCCGCACCGTACCGTGCAGGGCACGCTCGCCGGCTGGCTTGGGTTTGAACGGCGCGAACGGCATGCCGAGCTCGGCATTCGCTGAACCGGCGCCCGTCAGGGCGAGCACGGCCGCCGCCTCCAGCCGATCAGCGGCGACGCGCGCCCGCAACGTCATGCCGTCGAATCCGATCGCCGTCGCGGCCTCGTTCGCGTTGCCAAGGCGCAGCGCACCGGCTCCCACAGCGAGCGTGAGCTCGCCATCGAGACCCCCGTCGGCCGCCACCACCAGACGCGTCTGTCCGGTAACCCGACCCTCGAGTCGCGCATCGTCGCCGATCCACGGCTCGAACACGGCTAACGGCACGCCGGCGACCCGCGCATTCATGTGCCCGCCGGCCGACACGCGCCACGCGCCGTCGACACAGACGTGGCGTGTGTCCTGCGCCAGGCACAGCGGAGCGAGCGAAAATGTGTCGCGCCCGATCTCAAGACCCGCCGCTTCCCGTTGGCGCCAGGAGCCAGCGCGTGCGTTGCCAACCTCGCTGTCGAGCAAAGTACCGTGCCAGCGTTGCGTCTGCAGGGCGCCGGCCGCCTCCAGGCGCGCGTACGCGTCGGCGAGGCGCACGCTGGCGCGCAGCCGGTGCTCGGACAGTCGGCCCTGCGCCATGAGCTCGACGTGATCGATCGCGCGGCCGCGCGCCCGCAGCCCATCGGCCTGAAGCGTGATGTGCGAGTCGACGTGATCGGCGAGATCGAGATCAACGTCTGCGTTCAGTGCCGTCGCGCGATCATTGCGCCAGGCGAGGGCGCGCGCGTTGACTCGCGCGGTCACGCGCGGTTGCCGGCGCGCGCCGGTCACGCCGCCGCTCGCGTCGATACTGCCGCTCGCCTGCGGAAGGAGGTCGGCAAGATCGGGCGCGGCGAGTTGCCACTGACACTGCCACTGGTTATCGATCCGGCCGGCGGCCTGCAGGCGCGAGGTTCCCGCGCGGAGCTCGAGCGCCCGCAGCGAGTAATGATCGCCTTCGGCGGTGATGCCACCCGCCAGGCGCCAGGGTTTGTTGCGCAGCGTGCCGGACAACTCCTCGATCGTGAGCGCGGCGTTGAGGCGCTCGCCATAACGGCCGTGGCTTTCGGCGCGCAGGGCGAGACGCCCCGGCCAGTCGGGGTACAGCACGCCGGGATTGAGATCGCGCCCGGCCAACTGCAATTGCCAGCGCAGCTCCGGGGCCCAGTATACTTGTCCGCTTGCCGTCAATCGGCCATCGAGCCACTGCGCGTCGGCGGCGGTCGTCAGGCCGTCACGATTGCCATCGCCGTGGCTGCGCAGCGCCAGGCGCCCGAGGCGGGCCGACTCCAGCACGCCATCGAGCTCGAAACGATAACGATCGATGCCGCCATTTATTTCGAAACTGCCCCGCGGGCTGCGCGCCTGCGGCTGACCGTCGAGTGGCCAGCGCAGCGCCTGCCAGGTACCGCGCAGGGCGAATGGCGCGGCCGCGCCCGGCTGCCACGTACCGGTGGCGGACATCGTGGCGTCGCCGTCACGCTCGTGTAACTCGAACGCCTCGAGAGTTACGGCGGCGTCGGACGCGTTAATGCGAAAGTCACCGTCGAAGCTTCGACCGGTGTAGGTGAATCCGACGCGGCCACGCGCAATGACGTGGCGGTAGTCGCCTTGGGCCTCAATGCGCGCGCGCAGCCTGACCGCGGGCCACCCAGGATGCCACGCGGACGGATCGAGGTCGGCGGTCGCCAGCGTCGCGTTCCAGTTCATCGCGCCGAACAAGTCGGTTACCGAGGCATTCAACTGTGCGTCCCACGGGGGCGCGAATTGCTGTTCGGTCGCGAGCCGGCTGTCGCCGCGCAACCAGCCGTGGCCGGCGAGCGGCGCGAGCGTCGGCACGCGCACCGACCAGCGCAGTTCAACATCGATCTGGTAGGGCGGGGTGAGATCGAGCTGTCCCGCGGTGGCGATGGAAAAATGCTCGGTCTCGAGGGCAAATTGCGCCAGCTGCACGCGAGTGCCGCGCCAGCGACCGGCGAGCTCGGCGCGCGCGAACGTCACGGGACTTCCCGCGCCGGGGGTGTAAGTGAGATGCGTGAGCCGGGCGGCATCAACTTCCACGGCGAATGGCAGCGCCAGCCGTGGCGCGGGCGTGGTGCTCGCCGGCGCGCGGCGCTGGCGCCATTGCACCTCGTCCAGCTCGAGGCGCTTGATATGCCAGGTCGCGCGCAGAAGTGCGGCAGGCCGCCAGTCGAGCGCGAGCTCGCCGATGTGCAGTTCGGCGTCCGCATCGCGATACACGAGCCCGCGCGCGCGGATCGGACCGAGCAGGTTGCCGTGCAACTCCTGCACCCGCAGCTCCCCCGGGGCGCGCGCGACGGCGCGCGCGAACACCCAACGCAGCGCCGCCTCGCTCGTGAGCAGCACCGTCAGCGCGAGCGCCACGGCGGCGAGAACGGCGGCGACGATGAGCAGTCTGCGCTTCACAGTTCGGGTCCGATAACGAAGTGTACGCGCCACGGCCGGTCTTCGAGCGTGAGCGCCCAGGCGACGTCGAGGCGGATCAATCCGATGGGAGATCTCCAGTGTACGCCCACGCCGGCCCCGTTGAAATATGGGCCATCGAAGCTGTCGACGGCGTTGCCGCTGTCGAAGAATGTCGCCAGACTCCACTTCCCAAAGATGCGGTGCTCGTACTCGACGCTGCCGACCAGCAGGCGCGGTCCGCCGATGACGTTACCGCCCTCATCCTTGGGGCCGAGGGAGTTATAGGCGTAGCCGCGCACGCTCTGGTCGCCACCGGCGTAGAATCGCAAGCTCGAGGGCAAGGTCGAGAAATCCTCGATCCAGGTGGTACCGACGTCGAGGCGCGCCACGATGCGTCCGCGCGCGCCGAGCGGCTCGATGACTTTAGCCTGGGCGCGCGCCTGTGCGAAGGTCACGTCCGAGGCGAGGGCTTCGTTCGAGCCGCGCACGTCGAGCTGGGCGCGCCAGCCGTGCGTGGTGATAAGGCGGTTGTCGGTTTCGAGGTACAGCCAGCTTGCATTCGGCTGCAGCATAGTTGTGCTGCCGCTTTCATTACCGGTTTCCCAGGTCTCGTGCTCGTAGTTCAGGCCGTAGGTGCTGCGCCATCCGGCGATGCGGCCCTCGGTCAGGCTCCATTGACCGCCGGCATGCGTAAGGGCGGTTCCGGCGGTGTAGCGTCGGCTGTCGCTGGTCTCGGGATGCTCGTCGATCGCGCCGACGTTGAACGACAACTGATCGGTGCGCGGGTCACGCACCGGGATGAGATAGCTGGCGGTGAGATCGTTCCGTACCTGCGAGGCGTTGAGCTCAGTGCTGAATCGATGGCCGGCTTCGTTGATCTGGCGTCGCTCCCAACCGACCTTGCCACGCAACCCGGTATCGGTGCCGTAGCCGAGACCGAACGTGTACTTATTGGGCGGTCGCGGCACCAGTTTGACCACGATCGGCACCTCGCGGTCGGTCGCGAAATCTCGCCGCGGCGTTATTTCAATCTGCTGGAAGTAGTCGCTGTTGACCAAACCGCGCCGCAGCTCGATGAGCTGCTGGTTGTCGAACGGTTCGCCAGGCGCGAACGGCACGTAGCGCGCGAGCAGTTGCGGGTCGAGTCCGCTGCCGGGTTCGAATTGCACGGCGCCAAAGCGGTAGCGCGCGCCGGTCCGGTAGTGCAGTGTTACGCTCGCCGTGTAGGCCGCGAGATCGACCTGCACCTCGTGACGTGTGAGCGTGGCATCGAAGTAGCCGCGATCGGCGCCCAGGCGCGTAAGACGCGCTTTCGCCGCTTCGTAGCGTTCCTGATCCAGCACGTCGCCCTGACGCAGTGGAAAGTCCTTGATCAGCGCGGCGATGGCGGGATCGGCCACGCCATCGCCCGTGACCTGGAGATCGAGCACGCCGATGCGCAGCGGCGGTCCCAGGTCCACGCGATAGCGTGCCACGTAACCCGTCTCGTTGCGGGTGAGCTCTGATGTCACCTGAGCGCGATAGTAGCCGCGCGGCTGCAGGGCCGCGCGGATTTCCTGCGCGGCGCGCGCGTGCAATACGTGGACCGCGGTCGGGCTCAGACCGGATTCATTTTTTTGTTGCTCGATGCTGAGCTGTGCGAGCACCGGCTGGCGCAGCGCCAGCGGCAGGCCTTCGACCACGACTTCGACAGCGGCCGTCGCCGGCCACGCGGCCAGCAGCAGCACGAAACACAGGCCGCGCAGGCACGCGGCGGCGCGTCGGTTCGGCTTGTCGTGCAAGGCGGGCATCGTCGCGGGTGCGGGCAGGGTTCAGGCAGTATAAACACCCTTTTCCCCGAAAGTCACCGTCCAGGGCCGGGTTCCTCATCGCGTGATCGCGCGCATCGTGGGCAACGCGCAGCCCGCGCTGCAGTGGAAATGCGGAAGTGAAATCGAATTCGGCAAACCGGCGGCCGTCTTGCACGAGGGCTACCCGATCGAGTAACTCGTAGTGGCGGTGACGGGGCAACCACTTACGGAATACGGGTGGCATTTCCGAAAAGAGGGGTTTAATCTTCCTGTGCACCGCGATATTGGCCTTGCCTGTGATTCGGCCGGTGCATTGTCAGCACAAACAACGCCGGCCGGACAAGGCGTGAGCGGCGCGCCGAATGACGCCGGAGGACGTGCCGCAAAACAAATGGAGACCTGTTCATGATCAAGACCGGCGTCACCCTTGCCGCCATGCTCGCCACGATCGCCAGCGCGCCGGTCGCGGCGGCGGACGTCGCCGGCGTGTTCAGTCAGGGACGCACCCATGTGGCGGTGGTCGGTGGCAGCGGCTCTGCCTTCAATGACAG
>DASPRK010000113.1:0-17045 GCA_035624495.1 Methylomirabilis sp. (SeqCode)
TCCACCTTCTGACCGATGATTTTCGCGATCTCGCTCCGCCGCTGCTCGCTCTGGGTGATGTTGAGCAACTGCTTGATGGAGTCGGAGTAATCGCTGTCGGCCTCGTTATAGGAGGCGCTCGCCGCCACCACGCCGCCGAGCCGCTGCCAGTGGGTGGTCCAGGCCGTCATCATGCGTTCGCCCCAGGCGCTTTTCGGGTAGAGCACGGCCGCCTGCCGGAAACCGTCGAGATAGGCGCGTTCCGCGACCTGTTGCGCTTCCTGCTCGGGCGGCAGGCCGAACTCGAAAAGATACTTGGACACCGCGCTCGGTTCCTCGTCCGTCTGGTACAGCATCAGGGTCGGCACCTTGATGCTCGCCTGCTTGACGATGGCCTCGGTGGCGTCGCGCCCGAGCGGACCCACGATGAATTGCGCGCCGTCGGTGACCGCCTGGGCGTAGATCTCCGGCGCTTTCGCCGGATCGGGCCCGGTGTCATAGACCCGTATCTTGGGTTTGTCCGGATCGGGGTTGGCGGCGTCCATCGCCATGAAGCCATCCTGCACCGCCTGCGCTGCGACTGAATAACTCGAACTGAGCGGCAGCAGCAGCGCGATGCGATCGGTGCGTCCGATCAGGCCGGGCGTGGGTGCGGTGAGGGAATCCAGAATCGCGGGACTGGCGGGATGGGTCGGATGCGTTTTCTTCCATTGCTCGAGGGCGGCACCGAGCTGCATCGGACGGCCGGCATTGTCGACCGCGATCAGGGCCAGCTCGATCCAGCCGGACAGCACCGGATCGCGGGCGTTGTTGAATTCATTCGCCAGCCGCGGGCGCGGCAGCGACACCAGGATCTTCCACAGCTGCTGCTGGTTTTCAATGACGGCGTCCTTGCCCGCGATGTACTGCTCGCGGCCGATGAGATTGCGCACCGCGCCGATCGGATTTCCGAGCGCCAGTTCCTCCTGCGCGCGGACGCCGTAGATGTCGGAGAGCAGCGTCGGGTTGAGGTTGCGGAGGGCGCTGGCATCGTCGAGGCGGCGGATCGCCTTTTCATGCCCGCCTTCGATGCTCAGGATGCGCGCTTGCAGCACCAGCTTGCGCGCCAGGAACGATGAATCGAGTTTGGTGACGTCGACCAGATCGATCTGCTGATGCGCTTCCCGCAACTGGCCGGCCTTGAGGTAGGCGGCGACCGCGCGCAGCTGATAGTCCTGCTGGTCGGGCGCGGAAGCGGTCTGCGACAGCCGCAGGTATTCATTGGCGGCGACCAGGTATTCCCCGTCGCGCTCGGCTTTTTCCGCCGCCGCCGCGCTCGGCGCCGGCGGCGCGGACGGCACGCCCGCGGGCGGGGTTACGCAGCCGGCGAGGAGGGCGCTACATATTATAGGAATAGCCAGCCAGCGGATGGGTTTCATGCGGTTTCCTGTTTAGAATGCGTGCAAGCATCGAATCGGGGAATCTTTGTGAGAAACGCGGGCACGCTTTACGTGGTGGCCACGCCCATCGGCAATCTTGAGGACATGACGCCCCGGGCGATTCGGATCCTGTCGCAGGTGGATTTGATCGCCGCGGAGGACACGCGTCATAGCGCCAAACTTCTGCGGCATTTCGGCATTGGTACGGAAACGGTCGCCGTCCATGAGCATAACGAGCGCAGCCAGGTTCCCAAGCTCATTGAAATCCTGAAGAGCGGCAAGTCTATCGCATTTATCACCGACGCGGGTACCCCGCTTGTGAGCGACCCGGGCTTCCAGCTGGTGCGCGCCGCCCGGCAGGCGGGCTTCACCGTTACGCCTGTTCCCGGCGCCTGCGCCGCGATCGCGGCATTGTCGGCCGCCGGTCTTCCTTCCGACCGCTTCGTGGTCGAGGGGTTCCCGCCGGCCAAATCGGCGGCGCGCCGCGCCGTGTTCGAGAAGTTGCGCGAGGAGAGCCGGACGCTGATTTTCTACGAAAGCCCGCATCGGATCCTCGAAAGCCTGAAGGACATGACCGAGATTTTCGGGGCGGCGCGCGAGGCGGTGCTGGCGCGCGAGCTGACCAAGCAGTTCGAGACCCTGCGCGGCGGAGGTCTTGCGGAGCTGCATGATTGGGTCAGCCGCGACCAGCACCAGCAGCTGGGCGAATTCGTGATCCTGATCCACGGCGCGCCGCGCGCCGAACGCGAGGCAGTGGACGCCGAGGCCGAGCGTGTGCTCCGGCTCCTGCTCGAGGAGCTGCCGGTGAGCCAGGCCGCCGCACTGGCCGCGAAAATCACCGGACTCAAGAAGAACAGACTCTACGAATACGCGCTGGCGCTCAAGCCGGGCGACTAGGCGGGCGGCGATGGTCCGTGCGGACCCGGATTCTCCTCCGGCGGTTCCCCGCACCAGCGTTTTTCCCGGCGCGCGCCGAGGCCGAGGATGACAGGCAGCACGATGAAGCTTGAAACCAGCGACGCGTAATAAAGGATGTTCTCGGTGTCGCCGTCGTGGTGCACGAAGCGCCAGGGGATTTTCACGCCGAGATCGATGCCGAGGATCAGCGCGCCCGCGATCAGCAGCGCCCAGCCGCGCACGACGTCGGTGAACAGGCCGTAGACGACGTATGGCAGCAACCCCATGAGCAGTATATCCAGTCGCAGCGTGTACCCGGCGCCGTAGAACGGCGTCACTGCGATGAGGAACGACAGGACGCCGCCGAGAATGATGACGAGATAGGCGAACCGCCGGAAGTCGATATCGTGACGCATAACCCGCTCCTCCTTGGCATCGGAAGGCGCCGTTATGTTGGTTCCCGCGCGCCGGGTGAAAGTTCCCGAACGCCCCGCGTGGCCTAGGGCGCGGGGTCGCGGATGATGCGCGGGCGCGTGCGTTGGATCGGCGTCAAGTAGTGGACGCTGAACAGCCGCTCCGGATCGAGCCACACCCGGCGCGGCTGCAGGCTGGCGCCGCGCCCGAGCGCGTGAAATTCCTCCACCGAATATTTGTAGGAATTTTCCGTGTGGATGCTTTCGCCCGGCGCAAAGTGGAAGCGCCGCCCGAGCACGCGGATCTCCTGGGCGCGGCGGCTGACCAGGTGCATTTCGATGCGGCCGCGCGCGGCGTTGTAGAACGCGCGATGGCGGAATCCGCGCGGATCGATTTCGGCGCCGAGCTCGGCCCGCAGGCGCTCCAGCAGATTGAGGTTGAAGGCCGCGGTGACGCCGACGCCGTCGTTGTAGGCGCGGTGCAGCACCTGCGGGTCCTTCTTGAGGTCGACGCCGATGAGCAGTGCGCCGTCGGGCTGCACCAGCCGGCGTATCCGCCGCAGGAACTCGAGCGCCTCGTGCGGCTCGAAATTGCCGATGGTCGATCCCGGAAAGAACGCCAGCCGCGGTCCGGCATCCCGGGGCAGGTCGAAATCCTGCGCGAAGTCGGCGCAGGCCGCGTGCACCTCGAGCCATGGATAATCGCCGGCCAGCCGCTGCACCGACTCCAGCAGGAACTCGCGCGAAATGTCGACGCCGAGGTAGCGGCGCGGCCGCAGGCGTTCGAGAATCAGCCGGACCTTCTTGCTGGCGCCGCTGCCCAGCTCGATGAGGGTGCACTCGCGGCCGGCGAGCGCGGCGATCTCGCCGGCGCAGGATTCCAGGATCGCCATTTCGGTGCGCGTCGGATAATACTCCGGCAACTCGCAGATCGCGTCGAACAGCTGCGAACCGCGCCGGTCGTAGAAGAATTTCGGCGCGAGCCGCCGCGGCCGCGCGGCGAGCCCCTGCAGGACTTCGTCGCGCAAGGTGGCCACGGACGGATGATCGTCGTAGAAGCGGATCGCGGGCTGGTTCACCGGTCCTCCGCCAGGCGGATGCCGGAGAACTGCCAGCGGTCGGCGGGATAGAAGAAGTTGCGGTAGCTGGCGCGCACGTGCGCCGCCGGCGTTATGCAGGAGCCGCCGCGCAATACCAGCTGATTCACCATGAACTTGCCGTTGTACTCGCCGAGCGCGCCGGCGGGCGCGCGGTAACCGGGGTAGGGCGCGTAGGCGCTCGCGGTCCATTCCCAGACGTCGCCAAAGAATTGGCGCGCCCCGGGCGCGGCTGGCACCGGATGCAGGCAACCGCTCTCGCGCAGATTGCCGCGCACGGGCTCGTCTTGTGCGGCCGCTTCCCACTCGGCCTCGGTCGGCAGGCGCTTGCCGGCCCAGCGCGCGTAAGCGTCGGCTTCGTAATAACTCACGTGGCACACCGGTTCGGATTCGTCGAGCGCGCGCGGGCCCGCGAGCGTGTACAGCCACCAGCGTCCGTCGCGGTGTTCCCAGTAGAGCGGCGCCCGCCATTGGTGGCTGCACGCCGCGCGCCAGCCGTCCGCCAGCCAGTACTCGGGTCGCGCATAGCCGCCGGCGTCGATGAACGCGAGGTATTCGCCGTTGGTGACCAGGCGCGACGCCAGCGCGTAATCCGCGAGCAGCACCCGGTGGCGCGGGCCTTCGTTGTCGAAGGCGAATCCGTCGCCGGCATGACCGATCTCGCGCACGCCCGCCGGGTGTTCGAACCAGTCGAGGGCCGCGATCGTCGTCGCCGGCGGCGCCGGCAAGTCGGCGCGGTAAGCGGGACGGAGCGGGTTGACCGAGAGGCTGTATTTGATGTCGGTGAGCAGCAGTTCTTGGTGCTGCTCCTCGTGATGACAGCCGAGCGTCGCGCGCGCCGCGACCTCGGGCCAGCGTCGTTCATTCACGTCGGCCAGCAACGCTGTCATCGCCGCGTCGATCGCGGCGCGGTAACGATAAACCTCCTTGGTCGTCGGCCGCGACAGCAGTCCGCGCTGCGGACGCGGGAACTGCGCGCCCACTTGCTCATAATAAGAGTTGAACAGGTATTCGAATTGCGGATGGAACGGGACGTAACCGGGCAGAAAGGGCTTGAGCAGGAACGTCTCGAAGAACCAGGTGGTGTGCGCCAGGTGCCACTTGGGCGGGCTGGTATCCGGCATCGCCTGCAAGCCGTAATCGTCCGGCGCCAGCGGCCGGCACAGGACTTCGCTCGCGCGGCGCACGTCCCCATAACGCGCCGCCAGCATTTCCCGCGGAGTGGGATGACCGCGCGCGGCGGTTTCTGCTTGTTGTGGCTTACCGCGGTTGGAGCCCATCTGCGCCTCCCAGCGATAACGAGGGTCCATTGAAACACAGTCGCGCGCGGAATTTCAAACGTCGCGCGCCCGTTTAACCGTTATATATCCACATTCCGTGGGGTTGAGTAAACCCAATATTATCGTGATGCGACGCGGCACCGTCGCAGAGCGACGTCTGCCACGTCATCGAAAAAATTGGGTCCTGATTTCGCAGCAGATTTTTTTGCCGCACGTCAAGGACGGCATGCCGTTCAGGGTGTCCACTATTGCATGTTTGGCACACGCACGGAAAATTAAGGCGCGCTGAAGCGACCACAAGGTAAGAAAGGTCGAGGAGAAAATTTATGAATAATCCATTCAGGCTGAAGCGATTCGAATATGCCCTGGCGTTCGGCGCGATGGTGATACTGGCCGGTTGCGGCAGTCCGGGCGGTGGCGGTGGCAGTGCCTCCACGGGCACGTTGTCGCTGCAGATCACCGATGCAGCAGTCGATACCGCCGATAATGTCTATGTCCAGTTTCACGGGCTCGAACTCCAGTCCGCCGACGGCACGCGCACGACACTCTACTTATGTGAGGACCCGATGAATCCGGGTGAAACCATCGTGAGCGACAGCGCCTGCACCACGCAGCAGAAGTCGAGGCAGATCGACCTGCTCGCGCTCAATGGGGGAGCGGTGAATTCACTGCTGGACAACATCACGCTGCCGTCCGGCCACTACAGCTGGATACGGTTGATGGTCGATACCGCCGGCGCTATGGATTCGTACATTGTCGTCGGAGGAAATCCCTTTGAGCTCACCATTCCGAGCGGCGATCAGACCGGCCTCAAGCTCAACCGCGGCTTCGATGTCCCGGCCGGGGGCCACGCAGATTTCACCATCGACTTCGACCTGCGCAAGTCGGTGCATCTCGCCAACGGGAACTATATGTTGCGTCCGACGCTGCGCATGGTGAACAGCACCATGGTTGGGGCCATTGCTGGCACCGTCAATCAGTCGCTCATTCCCAGCGGCTGCACGCCCGCGGTATATGTTTTCAGCGGTGCCGGCGCCACGCCCGATGATATCGACACCGACAGTGCCAACCCCGATCCCGTGACCACCGCCAGCGTGAATCCCACTAACGGAACCTACAAGGCAGCATTCCTCGAAACCGGCGACTACACGGTGGCGTACACCTGTGATGCGGCAGCCGACGACCCGGCGGTCGACAACACGGCCGATAACACGGTGACTTTCAGCAACATCGCGACGGTAACGGTGACAGCCAACAGCATCACGACGCACAATTTCCCGTAACCGGCGCCGGCGTCGGGATCAACAAGGGCGCCCATGCGGTGCCCTTGTTGTTTGTGCCGCACCGCTTGTTTCGTCGCGTGTCATTCCCGCGCCCGCGGGAATCCAGTATCGTTAGCCATCTTCTTTGATTCGCGAGAGCCGACCTGCCCATGTCCGACACCTCCCTCGATTGCCTCGTCGTCGGCGCCGGCGTCTCCGGGCTCGCGAGCGCCTGGTTCCTGGGGCGCCGCGGTCTCAACGTGCGTGTACTGGAAGCCGCGAACGAACTGGGCGGTGTCATCCGCAGCGTGCGCGACGGCGGATTCCTGATCGAGACCGGACCGAACTCGACGCTGGCGCGCGGCGGCGCGTTCGACGAGATCGTGAAAACTCTCGGCATTGCGCCGGAACTGCTCGTGGCCAATCCGGCGGCCAGCCGCCGCTACGTGGTGCAGCACGGCGCGCCGGTGGCGCTGCCCGGCAATCCGCTGGCGTTTCTTACCACGCCGATTTTCAGCGTCGGTGCCAAGCTGCGAATTTTCGCTGAGCCGTTTCACCAGCGCGCGGACCACGAAGAGACCGTCGCGCAGTTCGTGCGCCGCCGGCTCGGGCCGGAGTTTCTCGACTGGGCGATCGATCCATTCGTCTCCGGCGTGTACGCCGGAGACCCCGAGCGGCTGTCGGTGCGCGCGGCGGTGCCGAAGATTTACGCGCTCGAGGCGCGGCACGGCTCGCTGATCGTGGGCGCGCTGTCGCGGATGCTGCACGGGCGCGCGGGGGGTCCGCAGCCGAGCGGACGGCTGGTCTCGTTTCGCGGCGGCATGCAGACGCTGCCGGTGGCGATCGCGCGCGAGCTCGGCGAGCGCGTGACGCTCGGCGCCGCGGTCACGGGACTGGCGCGCGCCGGCGACGGCTGGGTCGCACGAACCGCCGGCCGCGAATACCGCGCGCGGGAAGCGGTGCTGGCATTGCCGGCGTACGCGGCGGGGACGCTGCTCGAACCGTTGTCACCGCCAGCCGCGCGCGAGCTCGCGGCCATCGACTACGCGCCGATCGCCGCGGTCGGCCTCGGATTTCGCCGCGCGCAGATCCGCCATCCGCTCGACGGGTTCGGGATGCTGATCCCGCGCCGCGAGAATCGCATTACCCTCGGCGCGCTGTTCTCCTCGACGCTGTTCCCCGGGCGCGCGCCGGACGGCCACGCGCTGCTCACCGCTTTCATCGGCGGCGCGCGCCATCCGGGCATCGCGCAGGCGGACGACGATTCCGTGACCGCGCAGATTCTCGCCGATCTTCGGCCGTTGCTCGGCATCGAAGGCGCGCCGGTGCTGACCCGCGTCACGCGCTGGGCCAAAGCGATCCCGTAATACCAGCTCGGGCACCTCGAACGACTGGCGCAGCTCGACGCCGCGCTCGCCGCGCTGCCGGGGCTGCATCTACGCGCGAATTATCGCGACGGCATCTCGGTCGCCGATTGCGTGGAAAACGCGCGGCGGCAGGCCGAAACAGTCGGCCGCCAAGCGCCATGACGAGCGGCACTGCCGTGTGCAGGTCGGCGCTGATAAACTGAAATGAGTTTTTCGCGCGGCGTGGGTGACGCATGAAGCGATGGCGGGCGAATCCGGTGCGAATGACGTGGACCCGGCAGTTGCGATTTATCCTGCCGGTGCTGGCGGGATGCAGCGTGCTCGCGGGGTGCAGCGCGGACACTCCGAGCAAGCTCGCACAGGAAACTTCGTCGACTGCCAGCCGGTCCAACCTGGACCCGGCGTTGTCGATGATGCTGCAGCAACCCGGGTCGGCGGCCCAGGCCGTCGACGTTCTTATTCGCACCCGCGGCGAAATCGACGCTGCCCAGCGGGCCACGCTCGAGAGCAAGGGCGCCCGCGTCGGTTCCATCATTGGGGACGTGGTGACCGCCACGGTCCCGGTGTCGGCGTTGCCCGGCATCGCGGGCATGGACTTCGTTCTTCGCATCGATCTGTCCAGGGCGCAGCGATTGCGCTAGATCTCCGAGGCCGACCAGGGATACGCGATGATGCATCACAAGCTCCTCGGCGTTTTGTTGGCGGTGCTGCTCGCGGCCGCCGGTGCCGACGCCGGCGCCGATTCCAAGCTCGATCCGATGCTCAGTATGATGGCGCAAGGGACGGCGAGCCCGCAGCCGGCGCAGGTCGGTGGCTTGTACCGATCGCAGGCAGCGGCTGCGCAGCCGCCGGCGGACACGATACTCCGGTTTCGCGGTGACCTCGCGGGCGTGGAATCCCTCGGCGGTCGAATCCGGTCGGTGCTCGGCGACGTCGCCACCGTGCAAATCCCCGTCGCCAGCCTCGATACTCTTTCTCAGTTGCCGAATGTCGTTTACGTCGAGGCCGCCAAACGCGTGAAGCATCGGCTCGATGTCAGCGTCCCGGCCACGGGCGCGACCTTGCTGCGCAGCGGTATCGCCCTGAACCTGGTTGGATACACCGGACGCAGCGTGGTCATCGGCATCATCGATACCGGCATCGATTTGCACCATGCCGATTTCGAGGATGCTTTCGGCAGGACGCGTATCCGTTACCTCTGGGATCAGACCGCGGGCGGCGGAACGCCGCCCGCCGGTTTCAACTACGGCATCGAGTGCACCAAGGCCGTCATCGACGCCGGCGGCTGTTCGGAAACTGACACCTACGGGCACGGTACGCATGTCGCCGGCATCGCCGCCGGAAACGGCGTCGCGACTGGAAATGGCCAGCCGGCGTATCGCTACGTCGGGATGGCGCCCGATGCCGATCTGATCATCGTCAAGATCGCTGGATACACGAGCGACATTCTGGACGGAATCAGTTATGTGCAGCAAAAGGCCGCCGCCCTCGGTGAGCCGTCGGTCATCAACCTGAGCCTTGGCCAGCACGTGGATCCGCACGACGGCACGTCCAGCTACGAGCGCGCGCTCGATAACGCCTCGGGCACCGGGAAGGCCATCGTCTGCGCCGCTGGAAACGAGGCCACGGCCAATATTCACGCCAGCGGCACCGTGGCGCAGAATGGATCCACAACGGTGGGATTCACGATTCCGCCGGGTGACACGACCGAGACCCTGGATATCTGGTATGCAGGAGCGGACCAGATGGGGATCTCGATAAACAATGTAGACAATGCCAGTTGTGACACCACGACGGTCAACCCCGGCAGCCCTTTGTTTTTATCGCAGACTTCCTGCGGTCAGATCCAGGTCTCCTCGAAGAACCAGAACCCGGATAATGGCGATCGGGAAATCTACGTGGTCCTGCAGAACGGCACCCACGCGCTCGCTAGCGGTGCCTGGAATCTCGTGCTGCACGGGACCAGCATCAATGCCAGCGGAAGCTTCGATGGATGGATCGACGACAGCAACAATGCCACGTTCGCCGCCGATCACACCGACCCCCGCATCACCTTGGTGGACTGTGCCACGGCCACCAAGGCATTTGCGGTGGGCGCGTTTGACACCAAGGTGAGTTACACCAGCCTGGCGGGCAACAGCATGTACTTTCCCGGCGAGACCCAGGGCGATATCGGTTCTTTCAGCAGCCTCGGCCCGCGGAGGCTTTGCACCCTGTGTTTGTTCCAGCAAAAACCGGAAATCACCGCTCCCGGGCTCGGTATTGCGTCGTCCTACTCGGCCAGCACCACGCCTCCCGCGACGAGCGATGAGCTCGTTCCTGACGGCGTCCACGTCATCTACGCAGGAACCAGTATGTCCACGCCGCATGTCGTCGGAGCGGTGGCGCTGCTGCTGCAGGCGGCGCCCACTGATACATCGGATCAAATCAAAAACCTTATCACCGCCAATGCCGCCACGGACAGTCACACCGGGGCAGTTCCCAATAATACCTGGGGCTATGGCAAGCTGGCCGTCAAAGCGGCGTACAACGCGATTCCCAATCCGCTGCCGGCGCCACCGGCGGGCGTGACCGCGACCTGGACCGACACGTCGGCGACATTGACCTGGCTCGCCAATTCCGTACCTCCGAACTTGAGCGGTTATAACGTCTACCGCAGCACCACCTCGGGCTCCGGCTACGGCTTGATCGCGTCACTGGCATCATCGACGCTCACGTACCAGGATACCGGCCTGACCGCAGGGACCTATTACTATTATGTTCTGCGCGCAGTGAACACCCTTGGCGCCGAGAGCCTGAATTCCGCAGAAGTGACCAACGCGCCGCCACCGCCGCTGCCAACGCCAGCGACGACGACCAGCAGTGGTGGCGGAGGAGGCGGCGGGTGTTTCATCGCCACCGCGGCCTACGGCAGCGATATGGCGCCCGAAGTGAACGTGTTGCGGCATTTCCGCGACCGGCATCTGTTGGCCAATGCCGCCGGCCGCGCCTTCGTGAGTTTGTATTACCGTTATTCGCCGCCGATCGCGGACACCATTCGTGCCCATGAAACGCTGCGAACGTTGACGCGCGCGGCGCTGTGGCCGGTGGTTTACGCGATCGAGTATCCGCCGCTCGCCAGTGGCGCACTGCTCCTCGCCGGATTCGCGGTGATCGGTTGGCGCCGCCGCAAGACAAACCGCGACAACTCCATCTGACGGAGATTCGATCGCGCCATAAAAAACGCCCGGAGACGAAGGGCATCTCCGGGCGTCCGCCGGGCGGCGCTTGCGCCGCCGGAAACTAGAACCTATCTCAAAATTAATTCCCCCTCCCCTCGCGGGAGGGGGTTAGGGGGAGGGGGAGAGTTTTTCGCTGCCGTTGCCGATGACACTTTTCACCCCCACCCCAACCCTCCCCCGTCAAGGGGGAGGGAGTTCAATTTTGAGACAGGTTCTAGATGCTCATTGCAATCTCACGACCGCCAAGCGGCTAGTGACGGTCACCGTGCCGCTGTCCCAGCTGCCGCGCGCGCCGACGGCCTTCACCGGGTGCGCCGCGGCCAGCTGCATGTTCAGCGCGTTGCTGAAGGCGGCGAACGAGCCGAACAGCTGGAGCGTGTTATTGCGCACGATCACGAACAGATCGTTGTTGGTGCCGTCGGGCTGCACCGTCGGGTTGCTCACGAGAGTAGTGGCCACGCCGCGCTGGAACACGCTGTGCAGCGCGCTGTTGGAGATGTCCGTCACCATCGCCTGATCGGTCAGAGTGATGAACGGATTCGGCACCGCCGCGGTCCAACTCACCGCCAGCCACGCCGGCACGCCGGACAGATCGATCACGGTCTGCGCGTCGTAGTCGTGTGTCACCGCCTGGCCGTAGGCCACGACGAAGCCGCGCACCCGCACCGGATCGCTGGTCGCCAGCGTGCTCAGGTCAAGGCTGCCAGTGGCGATGCGATAGGCCGCCGGATTGCTGTCGGCGCTGGTCCCGCCGGTACCGCTGAAGTTATAAATCGACACCGGCCGCCCGTTGATCATCTGCAAGTTCACGGTGACCAGGCTCGGGGCGATCTGGTTCACGGTGCCGTCGACCGAGGACATCGTGATTCGCACCAGGCCGTCGGTGGTGTCGAGCGTCATATTCGTGGTCGAGCCCGACAGCGTGCCGAGAGCGGTAATGCGGCTGCCGACGGAGATATCGTCAGTCGTGACCGCACCGCCCAGCTGGCGCGTTACCTTGGTGCTGGTGGTGAGCGTGACGGTGACATCGTCGTTGAACGTCAGCGAGCCGTTGGTGCGCGCCAGCGTCGCACCGCGCACGGTGAGCGAGTTGCCGCTGCGCGCGATCACGCTGCCGGTGACGACGTCGGCGGTGCCGAAGGCGACGCTGGAGCCGGCGTAGACTTCGGTCGCTAGAAAGGTGTGCGAGCCGGGATCGAATTTGCCGACCGCGACGGTCGCGGTGGCGCGTGGTTCAGTCGCGAGCTGCGCCAGGCCGGCCGCACCCTGATAGGAAACGCGGTCGATTTCATACATCGTGTTGCCGTCGGTCTTGACCGTCAGTCGCCCGAAATCGCCGAGCAGCAGATGGAACGGCCGGATCGCGACCACGAATTCGCTCGCCGCCTGGTTCACGTTCACCAGCGGCCCGCGCACGCGGTGAACCTTGGGATTCGCCAGATCGACGTCGGCGATCAGCACCGGTGATACCGTCACGGTCGCCGTATTCAGATTCACGGTGTTGGTCGCTTCGAGATCGAAATCGAGCGTCATATCCGCCGGCAGGCCTGGACGCACGACCAGCGGCTTGTTGCCGTCCAAGTCGACCTGCAGCGCCATGGTGGTGATCGGGTTGCCGGCGCTGTCCTTGGGCGTGACCGCCAGCGCGTTGTCGTCCGAAGCCACGCGGAGGTCGGCGTTGGTGTAATCCAGCGTCATGTTCAAGTGCGTGTAGACGCCGGAGGGCACGGTCGCCGCGGTCAGGAACTCGGTGAGGTCGGTGTACTGCGCGAAGTCCACGCGGGTTTTGACCGGCAGCGCGTCGACCACCGCGCCGTCGGCGCGGGTCAGCGTCAGAGCCGTCACGTCGACCGCGTAGGTGATGAAATCTCCGTCGGCGTCGGTCAGGCCGACGGTGACCGTGCCGGTGTCGCTGCTGCTGGTGCCGCTGGAACCGCCTCCGCCGCCGCAGGCGTTGAGGGCGATGCCGGTAAACAGCAGCAACGCGCTCAACAGCCAGGCGCGCCAACCGCCAAAGCGACCTGGGCTGCGGGTCGATCGCAGGAAATGTTGTCGTGACATGACGATGTTCCTCCAGTGGGGAAGGGGCCGGTGAATTCTTGCTTTCACAAGGATGGTTTAACGCCGGATCGGGCGGGGCGTTGACACCCTGCATGCCGCTTGTCTGTCCTGTGATCCCGCCGATCATCGCAAGTTCCGCCCGGGCTTATCGGTGGCTGATTTGCCCCGTCAGCCCGGTGTCTCGATGCGTTCAGGACCGGACGCGTTGAATTTCCTGAACATGTTCCCGCGGCCCGACTCCGGGGAAATCACGCTTGGAGCGCGACTGGCACAAGATGTGCATCTTTTGTGGGGATTTTCTGCGTTGCATGGACGCGGGAATCGGCATGGCTGCCCTGTCGGGGAGCGTTCACACTCGATTTCGTTTTCGTGAGGGGACCGCAGTGAACATGAAAAATATTACCTTGTCGTTTCTGGCATTTTTTCTCTCCGTCGTTGCATCACCGGCTGTTTCGGCGGCGGAGGCACCGCGAACCGGCGCCGCCAGCGAGTATCCGCATCGATATTCGTTTCCGGACGTGTCGATCATCACGACCCAGGACCTGTCGGCGCAGCGTGACCGCGTGGAGGTCGTGGATGTGCGGTCGAATTTCGAATACAACACGCTGCACATCAAGAACGCCCGTAACATCCCCGTAACCGACAAGGATTTCGAGACAAGAGTGGCAAAGCTGGCCGGGGAAACCGACAAGCCGCTGGTGTTTTACTGCAACGGCAAGACCTGCAGGAAATCCTACGAGGCGGCGCGCCTGGCGCAACGCACCAAGCTCGTCAAATGCCAAGCCTACGACGCCGGCATTTTCGATTGGGCCAAGGCGAACCCCGAGCGCACGGTGCTGCTCGGCAAGAGCCCGATCAGGCTCGATGACTTGATCGATGAGGGCAGATTCCAGGCGCGCCTGATTTCGGCGCAGGAGTTCGAGGCGAAAATCGGACCCACGGCCGTGATCCTCGATGTGCGCGACAAGATTCAGCGCGACGTCCTGCTGTTCCCGTTTCAGGAAGAACGGGTCACGCTCGACCAGCTGGACCGGTTGGACGCCGTCATTCGGGACGCCAAGGCCAAACATAAGACCCTGCTGATTTACGACAAGGTCGGGCACCAGGTGCAGTGGCTGCAGTACCACCTCGAGGCCAAGGGCGTGAAAGATTACTATTTCCTCAAGGGCGGCGAAGAAGGGTATTACCAGACCAAACTCGGCGTGCACATGGGCCTGAAGAAATAGCTGGGCGCCGTTCTTCCGCGACCCCGTGCGGTTTTCGTGCTCTGACAAATTTGTCAGTGTACAAATATCGAGCCCCGCACCGCCGGAGCGCGCCGAACCCGCCTGCCGGCGTCCTCCGGCCCTAACCGGCGCGCGCCGATTTGACCCGCATCAAAGACCCCGCTGCCTTCCACGAGTATTTTGACGCCAATGACGCGGACACGGCGAGGATTTGCTACGTTCTGATGAGTGCAAAATATCCTGACCAAGGTCAGCATTTGGGCGTTGCAGCCTGTCTATAATTCCAATATCGCGCTATGAGCATTCAACTCGGAGAAGTATCATGCGTTTGTCGAAAATGAGCATCATGGTGATTTCAGGATCGCTCGAGAGGCTGCAGATGGCAGCCATGGTGGCCTCGGTCGGGGCGGTGAGCGGGAACAAGGTCATGGTGTTTGTGTCTATGAACGCGTTGCCCTACTTTATTAAAGGCCATGGCGCGCATGCGCCGATCGAAGGCGATTTCGGCAAGATCATGGAGGGCAAGAACGTGCCGCCCTTCATGGAACTGTTCGAAAAGGCGGTCGAGCTGGGGAACGCCAAGATCTATCCGTGCTCGATGGCGATGGACGTATTGAGCGCCAAACCCGGCGATCTGGAACCGTATCTAGCCGAACCGCTGGGGCTGACCAAGTTCCTGAGCGATGCCGCCGGCAGCCAGGCATGGACTTTTTGATTGGGAGAATGATATGGCACAGAAAAAAGTGATCGACGCCCGCGGCACCTTCTGCCCGGGCCCGCTGATGGAACTCATCGCCAACATCAAGCTCGTAAACGTGGGCGACGAGCTCGAGGTGCTCTCGACCGACCAGGGTTCGCAGAGCGACATCCCCGAATGGGTAAACAAGGTCGGGCATCAGATGGTGTCCACGACCGAGCAAAACGGGGTGTGGCATATAGTGGTGCGCAAGGCGAAATAATTCACGAACCGCGGTTGCGGAAAGGAGAAGGAGCATGCGAATACTGATCGTTGGCGGTGGGATGGGCGGCACGATTCTGGCCAACAACCTGGCCCGGCGCTTGAAGAATGAGCTGAAAACCGGCAAGGTGAAGATCACGATGCTGTCGGCGTCGGACAAGCACATGTACCAGCCCGGCCTACTGTACGTCGCGCTCGGACGCATGGCGACGGACGAATTGTACCGTGATCAGGCAAGCCTGCTCGAACCCGGCATCGAATTCCAAGTTGACCCGGTCGAGGAGTTCCATCTCGACAAGAACCAGGTCAAGACCAAGGGCGGCAAGACCCATTCCTACGACCTGATCGCGATTGCGACCGGATCGCGTCCCGTGCCCGAGGCCATCCCTGGGTTCGCGGAAAACTCGATCAATTGCTACACCGAAGCGGCGGCGCTGAAATTCCACAAGACCATCAGCGAGTTCAAGGGTGGGCGCGTGGTGATCGCGGTCGGCGTGCCGCACAAGTGCCCGATGATCCCGCCCGAGGTGACGTTCACCCTGTACGACTACTTCAAGGACCGCGGCATGCTCGACAAGGTGTCGTTCCACTACACCTACCCGATCGGGCGGCTGCACAGCCTCGAGCCGGTGAGCAACTGGATGAAGGGCGAGTTTGCCGCGCGCAACATCACCACTGAGACGCTCTTCAACATCAAGGAAATCGACGGCGCCAAGAAAGTGATACGCAGCGAGGAAGGCTCGGAGGCGAAGTTCGACCTGCTGGTGGCGGTGCCGGCGCACAAGGGCATGGAAGTCATCGAGAAGAACAACCTTGGCAAGGGCGGCTGGATTCCAGTGGACAAGCTGCGCCTGACCATCGAGGGCCGTACCAACGCGTTCGCGCTTGGCGATACCACCAACATCCCGATCAGCAAGGCCGGCTCGACCGCGCACTTCGAGGCCGAGGCGCTGGCGGAGAACCTGGCGTCGATCGTCAAGATCGGCTCGCCGGTGCGCGACTACGACGGCAAGGTGTTCTGCTTCATCGAGGCCGGCAAGGACCGCGCGACCTACGCCATGTTCAACTACAACAACCCGCCGGACCCGAAGCCGCCGACGAAATCCATCCACTGGTTCAAGATGGCGTATAACCAGTTGTACTGGGCGAGCGCGCGCGGGTTGCTCTAAGGAGACCGGTCATGACCGATGCAAAACAGGGTAACGGCGCCGCCACCGAAATCGAGCGCCTGGTCACGAGCGCGCAGGACGCGCTGACCGACGACATGGTCGTGCGCCTGAGCGCGACCCTCGGCGAAGGCCTCGACCTGCTCGACCGCGTCAACCGCAGCGGCATCGTGCGGGCGTTGCCGGCGATCACGCAACTGGTCGAGAACGGCGACCTCGATCGCCTGATCAACCTGGGGCGGTTCGTGGCCGCGATGGAGGATTCGCTGTCCGACGACATCGTGAACCGCCTGTCCCTCGTCGCCACCGAGTTGGCGTCGCTGGTCGACAAGCTCGCGCGCAACGAGGGATTCGTGCAGCTCATCGACATCCTCGGACGCGAAGAAGTGCAGTGCGCGCTGGTCGACGTGGCCGAGGCCGCATGCGCCTCCAAGACCGAGGCCGCGGCGCTGCCAGCGCCGAAGGGCGGACTGGGCGGTCTGTGGCAGATCGTTACCGACCCCGGTACGCAGGAAGCGCTGCGCTTCATGGCACTGGTGAGCAAGCGGCTGCGTAAGCTCTGAACCGGCGGGATGGGTTCGTATTACCGCGCCTCATTCGCGCGGCGCGGTGGAACGCCGACCCGCTCACGCCAGGCCAACAGGCGTGCGTGGGGCGACCATGAGGCGAACGCTCCGGCTAACGCATGTTCCCGGTGTGG
>DASPRK010000108.1:0-4522 GCA_035624495.1 Methylomirabilis sp. (SeqCode)
ACAACAGTTTCAGCGCTCATAAGCTTCTTCCTTTGATGGTTAAGTTAATCCAGGTGCACAGTGTTTTCAGGCGGCCAAATTCTCCGCGACCAACTGGAGCAGGCTGTCAGCGGTTCTATTCCAGTTGAAGTGTGCACGACCCTCGTCAAACATCTTGCGACAGTTGGCGCACGTGGTCACCAGTTGATCGGCACCCGTCGCATCCACCTGCTGCATCTTGATTTTGAATGCTGCGTGGCGCAGCGCCGACGCCGACGGTATGGCCAAAACTCCGCCGCCGCCGCCGCAGCACCAGTTCAAATCCCCGGTACTTTCCATCTCGACGAGCTCGACGCCCAACGCATTGAGCACGGTCCGGGGCGCCCGCGTCGCGCCGCCGCGGCGCGAGACCTGGCAGGGGTCGTGAAACGTCACCGAGCGGCCCACCTGCTTGACGCGGAGCCCACCGCTCGCGACGGCATCGGCAAGAAACTCCGACATATGTTTGACTTCGAACGGGAGCGCTTTGCCATACATGTTCGCGCCGGACCAGCGCAAGGCCGTGTAGGCATGCCCGCACTCCGGAATGATGACGGTCTTCGCTTTGCAGGCGACGGCGGCATTGATCACCTTCAAGGTCATATCCTTCTGCCAACCCAGATTGCCCGACACCATGGGCAAGTTGGTGCACTCGTAACCATCCATGCGTATGGTCCACGAAATTCCCATGTGCTCGAACACCTTCGCCGCATACGCCAGCGCATCGGGGTAGGAGGGAATCTCGATCGATGAAACCGTCAGCATGACATCCGCCTGATCGCGATCGATGGGCAGCTTGATCCCGTGCTTGGCGGCGATGGACTCGAGCTTCTTGCGAACCTCCTCGACCGTGCCCATCAACCCCCCTTCGCGCGCCTCCTTCTCGGCCTTCTGGAGCAAGCCCTGGGGTGCCAGCCCGGCGTGAAACATTGCGTGGCGCGCCTGGCCCACCAGCGCCGCAATGTCGATGCCCATCGGACAGACCATGGTGCAACGCCCGCATTGCGTGCACGAACCATAGATGTACTCTTGCCACTGCTCGAGCTGGTCGACGGTCACCGCCTTCTCGAGGTTGAACAGCCGATAAAAGAGGGAAAACGGCGACGACTCGCGTTTATAGGCCCGTTTAAACGGCTCCAACTTCCAGATCGGCGTATACTTCGGATCTTTTGTGGCGACGTAGAAGTGGCACGCCTCGGCGCACTCCCCGCAGTGCACGCAAGACTCCATATATATCGCCGCCGTGCAGCCAAAGTCCTTGGCAAACTGGGCCATGGCACGGTGAACACGTTCCTCTCCACTGAGGTCACCCTGTTTATCCACGGGGACTGATTTCCCGGCGGTTACTGTTGTCATCGCATCCACTCCTCACCGCAATATCGCGACCTTCCAATCTCGCGGTGGCCCGTCCGTCATTGCCCTCCGCTCCCGGTTTCCATTAAATTCCGTCGTAATGTGAATCCTCGCTATCCCTGGAGATTGTCGGCGACCATCTCGAGCAGGCTGTTCGCCGTCTTTTCCCATTTGAAGTGCGCCTGGCCGTCGTCGAACGTCTGGCGACAGTTGGAGCAGCTCATCACGAGCATCTCGGCGCCGGTGGCGTCGACCTGCTCCATCTTGATCTCGAAGACCTTGTAGCGCAGGTCGTCGGCGCGATGGATCGTGACCACGCCGCCGCCACCGCCGCAGCACCAGTTGAGATCGCCGGTCGGTTTCATCTCGCGCAGCTCCACGCCGAGCGCCTTCAGCACGTCGCGCCCGGCACGCGTCGCGCCGCCGCGCCGCGAGATCTGGCAGGGATCGTGGAACGTTACCGACTTGGCCACGGGTTTGACCTTGAGCTTGCCGCTGTTCAGTTGCTCCGCCAGATACTCGGAAATGTGCATGACCTTGAACGGCAGGGGCTGGCCATACATGTTGGCGCCCGACCAGCGGAGCGCGCCGTAGGCGTGCCCACATTCGGGCAGGATCAGGAGCTTCGCGCCGCATTTCACCGCGGCGCTGATGATCTTCATGCTCATGTCCTTCTGCCACTGGGCGTTGCCGGAGAGCAGCCCGAAGTTGGTCGCCTCGTAGCCGTCCAGCCGGATGGTCCAGTTCTCCCCGAGCGCATTCAGCACCTTGGCGGTCGCGACGATCGACTCGGGATACTTCATGATCTCGATCGAGGACATGCTGATCAGCACGTCGGCCTTGTCCTTGTCCACCGGAATCTCGACTTCGTGATCGTCGGCCAGCCACTCGATGCGGTCCTTGAATACTTTCGGCGTTGCGCCCAGCGGGCTGCCTTCGCGTTCGGCGCGTTCCGCCACGGCCCACAGCTCGTGCGGCACCAGGCCGGCCTGGAACATGCCGTGCCGCGCCTGCGACACCAGCGCCGCGATGTCGATGCCCATCGGACAGATCAGGGTGCAGCGTCCGCACACGGTGCACGAGTCGTAGATCAGCTCCTGCCATTCCTCGAGCTCTTCGACGGTCACCTTGTGCTTGAGACCGAGCGTGCGATAGAAGACGGCGAAAGGGCTCATTTCGCGCTTGTACGCCTGCTTGAACGGCTCGAGTTTCCAGATCGGCGTGTACTTGGGATCGCCCGTCTGCACGTAGTAATGACAGGCTTCGGCGCACATGCCGCAGTGGATGCAGGACTCCATGTAGGTCGCGACGTGCGCTCCGAAGTCGCGCACGAAACTGCGCATCGCGATCTCGATGCGCTCGGAATCCGGCATCTCCCCTTGCTTGTCGTAGCGCGCCTTCGGTTTCTTGATGCTCAGGCGCGGGGCTTTGGTATCGAGCGGATGCTCCGTGTTGACGTCTTTGGCGGGACTCATGTGGCCGCTCCTTTTCGTGTCAGCAGCGCGCCGGTGGTGCCGCGCGACACGGCGAACAGGATGGCGTGCATCAGCTTGCCGAACGGGAACCAGACGAACAGCAACTCCACGCTCAGGATATGCAGCCCGAGCAGCGTCTCGTAGCGCGCGCCCAGGTGTGCCACCGCCATCAGGCCGCTGAAAACCGGTGCGGTGGTGACGAACCAGCTGAAATAATCATCGAAGTTCGAGAGCAGGCGGAGCACCGGCTGGGTCAGGCGGCGGATGAGCGCGGCGATCAGCGCAATCAGGGTCACCACACCGGTGGCGTAGATCACGCCGCTCGGCAATCCGCCCCAGGAAAGCCCGGTGAGATCCTTGATGAACAGGATGTGCGGCACGAACAGGAACACCACGATCGCGAGTCCGAAGTGGAACACGTAACCAAGCGCCGACCCGTAGGCCGTGCGCGCCTGGAATTCCTTGCGCGGCCACATGCGCGTGAAGACGGTGCGCACCCCACCCAGGGCCGGCGAGGTGTCGCGAGGCTCGGAGTAATCCGGCTTGCGCTTGAGCAGCAAGATGCCGAGCAGGCGCCACGCCGTGCCCAGCACCAATATGACCAGCGACCATTGCAGCACCGGTCCGCGTGCGATTTCGAGCAGTGTCATGATCATTTCCCTCCGGTGATCGAGTCCTGACGCTTGCGCGCTGCCAGCGCCGCGCCGACGCCGATGACGGCGCCCGCGGCCACCGCCGCGCCCAGCACCGCGCCGCCGCCCCATTCGCCGGTCGACAACGGCTTGTAGAAGCTGCCCTTGTCCCAGAAATCCGGCTCGGAACAACCAAGGCAGCCGTGTCCGGATTCGATCGGGAAGCTCACGCCGCCGTTCCACTTCACGGTGGCGCAGGCGTTGTGGGTGGTCGGGCCCTTGCAGCCGACCTCGTACAGACACCAGCCGTTGCGCGCGCCTTCGTCGTCGAAGTTCTTGGCGAACTTGCCCTGGTCGTAGAACGGGCGGCGGTAGCAGCGATCGTGGATGGTATCGCCGAAGAACACCTTGGGCCGGCCGAGCTCGTCGAGATCGGGGATGGTGCCGAGCGTGAGAAAATGCGCGATCACGCCGGTCATGACCGGGCCGATCGGCGGGCAGCCCGGAACATTGATAATAGGTTTATCCTTGACGATGTCGGAAACCGGACCCGCGCCAGTCGGGTTCGGGTTGGCCTTGGGGATGCCGCCATAGGAAGCGCAGGTGCCGACCGAGATGATCGCGGCCGCTCCCTTGGCGGTCGCGACCAGCATGTCGTGGTTGCTCACGCCGGCGATGGTCGAGTAAATCCCGCCGTCCTTCATGGGAACGGAGCCGTCGACCACCAGCAGGTACTTGCCCTCGTTTTCCTTCATCGCGGTTTCGCGCGCGGCCTCGGCCGCGGTGCCGGAGGCCGCCTGCAGCGTGTGGTGATAATCGAGCGAGATGGCGTTGAACATCAGGCTCTCGATCGTCGGGGAGTGCGAACGCGTGATCGATTCGGTGCAGCCGGTGCACTCCTGGAACGACAGCCAGATCACCGATTGGCGCCTGACCTTGGCCAGTTTATCGGCCATCTCCGCCGCCATGGTCGGCGGCATGGCCATCAGCGAGGCCATGGTGGCGCAGAACTTGAGAAAGGACCGGCGGCTGATTCCCTGCTGC
>DASPRK010000109.1:0-2472 GCA_035624495.1 Methylomirabilis sp. (SeqCode)
GCGGTACTGGTTGAAGTGATGAAACGCCACCGAGGCCATGCGCCCCTTGTGGTTCTCGCGGTCGCCGTAGACGTTGAAGTAGCGGAACCCGGCGATCTGCGCCTGCTTTTTCGGCAGCATCCGGCGGACGTACTGGTCGAACAGGAACTTGGAGTAACCGTAGACGTTGAGCGGCGCCTCGTGCTCGCGGCTCTCGCGGAACATCCGGCCCGCGCCGTACACCGCGGCCGAGGATGCGTACAGGAACGGGACGCGCTTTTGCTGGCAGAAGTGCAGCAGCACCTTGGAATACTCGTAATTGTTGCTCATCATGTAGTGCCCGTTGTGTTCCATGGTGTCGGAACAGGCACCTTCATGAAATATCGCCTTGAACTTCCTGAATTCGCCGTCCAGCAGGCGCGCCAGGAACTCGCGCTTGTCGAGATAATCGGCGATCTCGCAGTCGGTAAGATTCCTGAACTTGTCCGCCTTCTCGAGATTGTCGACGACGAGAATGTCGTGAACGCCGCGGTCGTTCAGCGCCTTGACGATGTTCGCGCCGATAAATCCGGCTCCGCCCGTGACGACGTACATCATCCCTCCTGTAACGACAGTTCGTGCATGATTTCCGCCGGGCTCGCGGTGGCGGCGCCTAGCTTGCCGACCACGATGCCGGCCGCAATATTGGCAAGGCTCAGGGCATCCGCCAGTTCGCTACCGACGGCCCAGGCGCAGCCGATCGCCGCGATGACGGTGTCGCCGGCGCCGGTAACGTCGAACACCTCGCGCGCCCGCGCCGGGATGTGCAGCACGCGGCCGTCGCGCTCGATAAGACTCATGCCCTCCTCACCGCGCGTGACCAGCACGCCCTCGAGCTCGAGCTCCTCGGCCATGCGCGCGGCCTTGCGCTCGAGCTCGGCGTTATCGCGAAAACGGCCAGCGACGTGTTCGAACTCCTTGCGGTTCGGCGTGATCAGGCTGGCTCCGCGGTAGCCGCTGTAGTCATCGCCCTTGGGATCCACGACCACCGGCCGCGACGCCGCGCGCGCGGCGTGGATCATTTCCTGGATATAGCCGAGCCCGCCCTTGCCGTAATCGGACACGATCACGGCGTCGTGCTCGGACAGGTGCTCGAGGTAGTCGTCCAGCAGCTGCACGCGCGCGTCCTTGCTGACCGGCGAATCGAAATCGATGCGCAGCAGTTGCTGGTGGCGCGAGATCACGCGCAGCTTCACGATGGTGTTGAGCAGCCGGTCGCGATGCAGGCGGCAGCGGATGCCGTCTTCGGCCAGCAGGCGTTCGAGGCTGTCGGCCTCGCGGTCGTCACCGCTGATGGAAAGCATCGCGCATGCCGCGCCCAGGGCACGCACGCTGCGCGCTACATTGGCCGCACCTCCGGGCCGTTCGTCGGCGCGCGCCACCGCCACCACCGGCACCGGCGCCTCGGGCGAAATGCGCTCGACGTCGCCGTACCAGTAGCGGTCGAGCATGGCATCACCCACGACGAGTACGCGGGCGCGGGTGATTTTCTCCAGAAGCTGCGGTAGCACGTTGGTTATTGTCCTGGCCGATGCGCAAGGCCGGCAGGCGCCGGACGTATTGCGGCCGATATTATCCGGGCATTTTCAGCCGCTGTCGATGCGCCGGCGGCGGTTTGCTCTCACCCAACGTGATAGCGCGCGTGCAGCGCGCAACCGCTGGCCCCTTCCTCCCCATGAGGGAGAAGGGGTGGGAATGCGGTAGACCCCTCGCCTTTTGCCCACTCTCGGAGGGTGAGGGGAAGCAGGTAAGCGTCTTTATTTCGTTCGTGGAGTGGTCGGCTTTGAGCCAACGGCATCAATTGCGACCGGCTTACAGCCGATTATTCTTTTTAGTGGACCTGAATTTCACGGTTGATCGCCTCCAGCGCCGCCATCGGGTCCGCCGCCCGCGTGATCGGCCGGCCGATCACCAGATAGTCCGCACCCTCTGCGACCGCTTCGGCCGGCGTGCGCGTGCGGCTCTGATCGTCCGCGGTTGTACCCGCCGGGCGCACCCCGGGCGTAACCAGAGTGAAATCGCGCCCGAAACGCCGTCGCACGATGGCCGCCTCAAGCGGCGAGCAGACCACACCGTCGAGCCCGGCCGTGTGCGCCAGCCCCGCCAGACGCTCGACGTGGAGCGCCGTGCCGCGCGCCAAGCCGATGTCGGTAATGTCATCATCACCGTGGCTCGTCAGGAGCGTCACTCCGATAAGCAGGGGGCGATGCGTCACACCCTCTATCGCCTCGCGCGCTGCCTGCATCATTTTCATGCCACCGAGGGCGTGCACGTTCAGCATCCACGCGCCCAGATTCGCCGCCTGCGCGCAGGCGCGGGCGACGGTGGTGGGAATGTCGTGATACTTGAGATCCAGAAACACGTCGAAACCGCGCGTGACGAGATTGGAAACCATCGCCGGACCGGCAGCGGTAAAGAGTTCCAGTCCGATCTTGAGGCGGCATTGCGTCGGCG
>DASPRK010000117.1:0-16084 GCA_035624495.1 Methylomirabilis sp. (SeqCode)
GTCGGTGGTCAACGCCTTGTCGCACAAGCTCGAGGTTACGGTCCGGCGCGACGGCAAGGAGTACCATATGTCCTTCGCCGACGGGCAGAAGGTGACGGAGCTCAAGCCCACCGGCAAGGCCGACAAGCGCGCCAGCGGCACAATCATCCGCTTCTGGCCCGATGCGCAGTTCTTCGACACGGTGAAATTCCACGTGCCACGCCTGAAGCACGTGCTGCGCGCCAAGGCGGTGCTGTGCCCGGGCCTGTACATCAGCTTCACTAACGCGGCCGATCCCAAGGAAAACGAGGAGTGGCATTACGAAGACGGCCTCAAGGATTATCTCAAGACGCAGCTCGAAGGCTGGGAATATCTTCCGGTCGAGCCCTTCGTCGGTCATTTCAAGGGCGACGACGGCGAGGTCGACTGGGCGATTGTGTGGCTGCCGGAAGGCGGCGAACCAATCATGGAGAGCTACGTCAACCTGATCCCGACCACGCAGGACGGCACGCACGTCAATGGCTTCCGCGCCGGGCTCACCGACGCCATGCGCGAGTTCTGCGAGTTCCGCAACCTGCTGCCGCGCGGCGTCAAGCTCGCGCCCGAGGACGTCTGGGGCAAATCGAGCTACGTGTTCTCGCTCAAGATGCGGGAGCCGCAATTTTCCGGGCAGACCAAAGAACGGCTGACTTCGCGCGAGGCCGCGAGTTTCGTGCAAAGCGCGGCCAAGGACGCCTTCAGCCTGTGGCTCAACCAGCACGTGGCCGACGCCGAACGCATCGCCGCGATCGCGATCGAGGCGGCGCAAGAGCGCCAGCGCGCCGACAAAAAGGTCGCGCGCAAGAAAGTCGGTAGCGGCCCGGCGTTGCCCGGCAAGCTGGCCGACTGCGTCAGCCAGGACCTGGCGCGTACCGAGCTGTTCCTGGTGGAAGGAGATTCCGCCGGCGGTTCGGCCAAGCAGGCGCGCGAGCGCGAGTTCCAGGCGATCATGCCGCTGCGCGGCAAGATCCTGAACACCTGGGAGGTGGACCCGTCCGAGGTGCTGGGCTCCCAGGAAGTGCACGACATCGCGGTGGCGCTCGGCGTTGACCCCGGTTCGAACCAGCTCGACGGGCTGCGCTACGGCAAGATCTGCATCCTCGCCGACGCCGACTCCGACGGCGCGCATATTGCCACGCTGCTGTGCGCGCTGTTCGTGCGCCATTTCCGTCCGCTGGTGGCGGACGGACGCGTGTACGTTGCCATGCCGCCGCTGTTCCGTGTCGACGTGGGCAAGGAGGTGTACTACGCGCTCGACGAGGAAGAGAAGCAGGCAATCCTGAAGCGCATCGCCTCGAACGGCGCGCGCGCCAAGCCCGCGGTGACGCGCTTCAAGGGCTTGGGCGAGATGAATCCGGGGCAGTTGCGCGAAACTACCATGGATCCGAACACGCGCCGGCTGGTGCAGCTCGAGATCAAGTCCGGCGACGACACCAATAAACTGCTCGACATGCTGCTGGCGAAAAAGCGCGCGCCGGACCGCAAGGGCTGGCTGGAAAAGAACGGCGACAAGGCGGAGGTCCTCTAGTGCCGGTCATCAAGACCACCATCGACATTGCCGCCTCGCCCGAAACGGTGTGGCGCGTGTTGACGGACTTTCCGTCCTATCCGAAATGGAATCCTTTCATTCGCACGGTGCAGGGCAATCCGGTCCCCGGGCAACGGCTGAAGATAAGCATGCGTCTGCCGCACGGTCGGTCCCACAAGTTTTCGGCGCGCGTGGTGAAGGCGATTCCAGCCACGGAACTGCGCTGGCGCGGCAAGATGTTTATCGCCGGCCTGTTCGACGGCGAACATGCGTTCATCATCGTGCCGAACGGACTCAAGGGAGTACGCTTCATCCAGCGCGAGCATTTTTCCGGGCTGCTGGCGCCGTTGATCCTGCCGTTCATTGGCGCGAAGACCCACAAAGGCTTTGATCTCATGAATCTCGCCTTGAAGAAAGTGGCGGAAGCCAAGTCCCAATGACAAAGAATCGGACTTGTCGAAAATGGGGTATGACGACAGAACTGCGGTGCGATCCCATGGCGGCTCGTGAAGTGAAGGTGGAGCAGACGGTAACAAAGAGGAAGTGATCGGATGGCGAAGAAATCAACCAGCAAGGAAAACGGCGCGGGTAAAAAAGCCAAACCCGCACGCGGCAAGGCCCAGCCGATAGCGCGCCCGCGTGCAGCCTCGATCGAGCGGTTGCCGCTCGCAGCCTTCACCGAGAAGGCGTATCTCGATTACTCGATGTACGTCATTCTCGACCGCGCATTGCCGCACATCGGCGACGGCTTGAAGCCGGTGCAGCGGCGCATCGTTTACGCCATGTCCGAGCTCGGCCTGAACGCCGCCGCCAAGTACAAGAAATCCGCGCGCACCGTGGGCGACGTGCTCGGCAAGTTCCATCCGCACGGCGACACCGCCTGCTACGAGGCGATGGTGCTGATGGCGCAGGATTTCAGTTACCGCTATCCGCTGATCGACGGCCAGGGTAACTGGGGCTCGCCCGACGATCCCAAATCGTTCGCCGCCATGCGCTACACCGAATCGCGCCTTACGCGTTTCGCGCAGGTGCTGCTGTCCGAGCTCGAGCAGGGCACGGTGGACTGGGTCCCCAACTTCGACGGCACGCTGTACGAGCCGCGCGTGATGCCGGCGCGCCTCCCGCACGTGCTGCTGAACGGCACCACCGGCATCGCCGTCGGCATGGCCACCGACATCCCGCCGCACAACGTGCGCGAGGTCGCTTCCGCCTGCGTGCACCTGCTGGAAAACCCGGACGCCACGATCAAGGACCTGTGCAAGCACATCAAGGGCCCGGACTACCCCACCGAGGCCGAGATCATCACGCCGAAGAGCGAAATCCGCGCGCTCTACGACAGCGGCACCGGCAGCATCCGCGCCCGCGCCAAATGGGAATCCGAAGACGACACCATCGTGATCACGGCGCTGCCGTACCAGGTTTCGGGCTCCAAGGTGCTGGAGCAGATCGCGCAGCAGATGCAGCAGAAGAAGCTGCCCATGGTCGAGGATCTGCGCGACGAGTCCGACCACGAGAATCCGACACGCCTGGTGATCGTGCCGCGCTCCAACCGCGTCGATCCGGTCGAGCTGATGCTGCACCTGTTCGCCACCACCGATCTCGAACGCACCTACCGCGTGAACCTGAACATGATCGGCCTGAACGGCCGGCCGGCGGTGTACAACCTGAAGGCACTGCTCGGCGAGTGGCTCAAGTTCCGTACTGACACTGTGCGCCGGCGGCTCACGCACCGGCTGGAGCGCGTCACCGCAAGGCTGCACCTCCTCGACGGTTTGCTCGTTGCGTATCTCAATCTCGACGAGGTCATCCGCATCATCCGCAAGGAAGAGGAACCGAAGCCGAAACTGATTCAGCGTTTCAAGCTGACCGACGAGCAGGCCGAGGCGATTCTCGAAACCAAGTTGCGGCACCTGGCCAAGCTCGAGGAGATGAAGATCCGCGGCGAGCAGGACGAGTTGAAGCGCGAGCGCAGCCAGCTCGAAAAGACGCTCAAGTCCGCCAAGCTGCTGCGCGACCTGGTGCGCGATGAGCTTTTGGCCGACGCCCAGGAATTCGGCGACGCGCGCCGTTCGCCGCTGATCGAACGCGAGGCGGCGCAGCAGATCGACCAGACCGCGCTGCTGCCGACCGAGCCGGTGACCGTCGTCCTGTCGGACAAGGGTTGGGTGCGCGCGGCCAAGGGGCACGATCTCGATCCCAAGACACTCGATTACAAGGGCGGCGATCAATTTCTGCAGGCGGCGCGCGGCAAGAGCAACCAGCTTGCGGTGTTCATCGACTCCACCGGCCGCACCTATTCGCTGCCGGCGCACAAGCTGCCGTCGGCGCGCGGCCACGGCGAACCGCTGTCGAGCAGCCTCAATCCGCCCTCGGGCGCCAGTTGGTCCGGCGTCATGATGGGTCAGCCGGAGGATTTGTATCTGCTCGCGACCGACGCCGGTTATGGTTTCGTCGCCAAGCTCGAAGACCTCATCTCCAACAAGAAAGCCGGCAAAGCGGTGCTCAAGGTGGCGCCGAGCGCGAAGGTGCTGCGGCCGCAGCCGGTGGCCGCGCTCGACAAGGACCTGCTCGCCGCCGTCACCAGCACCGGCCAGATGCTGGTGTTCAAGGTGAAGGACCTGCCGCGGATGCCGAAGGGCAAGGGCAACAAGATCCTGAATGTCCCGGGCGCCAAGTTCGCCAAGGGCGAGGAGTCCCTCGCCGGCGTCGCCGTATTCGGCGCGGACAGGTCGCTGATCGTGCACACCTCGAAAGGCGAGCTGACCGTTACGCCGGAAGAGGTCGATCTCTACGAAGGCGAGCGCGCCCAGCGTGGTGGAAGATTGCCGAAGGGATATCAGGAAGTGACGGGTATTGAGGTGAAAGAATGAAAAATCCTTGGGGCGAATTTGAAATGTCGTCATTCCCGCCAAAACGCGACAAATCTTTTTCGTCACCCCGGCGAAAGCCGGGGTCCAGGCCGTAAATAACAAAGCCGCCCTTCGGGCGGCTTTTTCATTTTCCATCTCCCCTTGCGGGAGAGGGATAGGGTGAGGGGAAAATTTGAAGTAGCCCGGATGAAGCGTAGCGGAATCCGGGAAGCTGTTATTGTTGTATCGCCTTCGGCGATGATGAAAGGCTACTTGTGGGTGGCTGACCCACGGCGTTGAAGTCATTCCCGCGAAAGCGGAAATCCAGGGCTAAATGGTATCGCGCGCATGGCGCGCGATTCTGAAAATCGAATTGCGGTTCCCGCACCGCGGGCGGGTTTCTTTTCTTTGCTCGTGCAAAGAAAAGAAACCAAAAGAAAGCACGCCCCGGAGCCGCGGAATGCCCCTTGCGCTTCTCGCCCGAGCGGGCGCTGCGCAACTCGCCTAGCGCACACAACGCGCCTCGGGCTCGACACGGTCTCGCTTAAAAGCTCCCGGTGGGGCTGCGGAACTCAGCGCGCGCTACGGGGATTGGAACAACACCTTTACCTGGCTGAAATTGACTCAGGCGGCCTTGCAGGGTTTGTCGGATCAGTTAATACTGCATAGCCATACCGGTATTTGAGAAAAGTACTTTTTGGCAAGCCACTTTTAACCCGCCGCTCAACCGGACGTGCCTTACGGCGCGTGCGGTAAGCAGCACATTAGGTGCTGGTATTCTATGCGGAACTCTGAGCGTATACGGATATTTTGAGAATGCATAACTACTTCAAACGCTTTGAGCGCTTCGCCTTCGTGGTGCTTCTACTGCTCACTACATGCGTCGGTATTCTTGGCGCTTATTGCACAATTGGCGGTTTTTCGAACGGCGTCAAATGGGTTGGCACTTCTGGCTTACTGGCCACCGTTACGGGTGTAATTCAATTGGATGTTAGTGGGTTGTTTGAAAAGATCCTTATGCACTACGGAGACGCGGAGAAATATCCGTATGGCTCGCCCTCTTACATCACTCGCGAAATCATCGACAACCCCGATAGGCCGTACGCCTCAAGGCTTAGAAACACTTGCTTCTTCAATGCGAGAACTGGCTTCTGGCTCATTATCCTCGGAACCATGACTCAAGTTCTCGCTGTCTGGCTATGAAAGACACTGCTGCACTTGCTTCTAACCCGCGCACGGTGATGTCTCGATACTCTTATCGCAAGTACATGACGATAACTAGGGAGGCAACCATGATTGGAATTGCTCGAGGTGTAATCGTCCCAGGAATGCTCGCTTCTGTCGTCTTTCTCACAGGGTGTGCCTTTGGGGTGCGTCGGCCGACTCTTATTTATCCACCCGAAATCGAGTCTGGTGGAACGTCGGTTGCTCACGCGGCCTAAACACCAACTACTAAAAACGTACAGATCGTTCTTCAGCCGTTGATTGATCAACGTTCGGACAAGATAGTCGTGGGTGCAGTTAGAAATGGCTTTGGCACGCGCACCGCCGATGTAATACCGACCAACAGTGTCACTGAGTGGGTGACACAAGCCATTCGTACAGAGTTGCAAAATAATGGTTATACCGTCAGCATCGGAACGCTTGCTGGTAATTCGGCAAGCACGAGTGCGGTCGTGTCTGGAGAGGTCCTGAATGTTTTCTGTGATCAATATGTCAATTACACCGGTCAGGTTACACTTGTCGTAAGGGTAACTAAAGGCGGAAAGGAGGTACTCAACAAACACTATACTGGTGAAGGCTCAGCAGGGACGGCTTGGGCGATGACTACGGAATCGTATGCGCAGTCCTTGGCGCTGGCTTTATCTTCCGCTCTCAATCATTTTGTATCCGACTTGGATAAGAGCCTCGCCGCCGAGTAGATTGTTCCGTCGCAGCCCGCGTATGGCGGAATAGTGAAGCGCATTCCGCCAGATGGACCGAATTTGATTCCCCTCAGGCGCATGCCGTTTGGGATGAAACAAAGAGGTGATCGTTATGGTCAGTGCAATAGTCTTGATCAATACCGAACGCAGCAAGGTGAATGACGTGGCCGATGCTCTGGCCAACATCAAAGGCATCACGGAAGTCTATTCAGTCGCGGGGGAGTATGACCTGGTGGCGATCATCCGGGTGCCGGACAACGAGGCGATGGCCGACGTGGTGACGAACCGCATGCTGAAGGTGTCGGGAATAATCAAGACTGAAACGCTGATCGCTTTCCGCGCCTACTCCAAGCACGATCTGGAAAGCATGTTCTCGATCGGCGAGTAGCGTCCGCTGGCTGGTGAATCGCGCGCGGCGCGTTTAACCGGCCGAGATCAAGCGCTTCAAATCCTGCGCGATCGCGTCGGCCTTGTCGTCGCTGCCGCCGAGGAGCCGGGCGTTTCCCTTGTCATCGAAGATGAACACCGCATTACTATGCGCGACGGTGTAGTCCCCGTGGCGGTCGGGTTTCTCGAGGGCGTAGGCGATGCGGTAGCGGCGCGAGAGTTCCTGCAACTCGGAATCACTGCCGCGCAGCCCTACGAACTGCGGGCCGAAGGCGTTGACGTATTGCTTGAGCACCGCGACGGTGTCGCGCGCCGGATCGACCGAGACGAACAGCACGCGCACCTTGTCGGCGTCCGGGCCGACGCGGTTGAGCGCCAGTGCCAGCGTCCCGAGCGTGGTCGGGCAGACGTCGGGACAGTGTGTATAGCCGAAGTAGAGCAGCACGGTCTTGCCGCGATAACTCGAGGCGTCCACCGTCTGTCCGTCCTGGTTCGTGAGATGGAATTCGAGCGGGGCCACGATGCCCGAGATGTCCCGCAGCGCCCAGGTTTTCTGTTGTTGGCAAGCGGCCAGGCCCGTAAGGAGCGCAACGGAAACCAGCGTGAGCCAGTGATAGCGACTCTTCGTGATCGATAGCATCACTGACTCCCCGCGCCCTCCACCTTGAACATGACTTCGAGCGACTGGTTGCCGGAAAACTTCAGCGTGATCGGCACCTGGTCGTCAACCTGCAACGGTTTGACGCGCTGCATCAGCATCAGGTGATAACCTCCGGGAGTGAAATGCAATGTTTCACCCGGGTTCATTTCGATGCCTTCAATCATGAGCATCGTCGACTTGCCATTTTGCGCGGTGCTGAGATGCATGTGAATCGTTCTGAACGCCGGGCTGGAGGCTCCGACCAGGGTCAAGGGCTGTTTGCCTTGATTCACCAGCTCGAAATAGCCCGCCAGGGGCAGGTCGGCCGGCAGCAGGCGGATGCGCGCGTTTCTGGCCGATATCGCCGGCTCCGCGGCGGTGGCGGCGCACACGAACAGCGCGAGGATCGCCGCGATTGCGGCCTGGCCGACGTGTCCCGGATTCGACGACAGAAAAGGGATGAACAGAAATCGTCGCCTCGATTGCGTCATATAAAGCGCACTCCTTGGTTCGGTTTTTTCGTGCGGGCGCTGGCAACGGCCGACGGCGCCACCGCGGTTTCCGATTTCTCGCGCAGAATGTGGCTCAGCACGATCAGGATGGCGACGACGCTCATCATCGCCGGCGGAATCCACGTGAGCAATCCGCCCAGCTCTTGGTCCGTGAGCGGGTCGATGTTCCAGGCACGCCCGCAGACGTCGTACACGTCATAAAGCACGGTGCCGTGCATCGCGATGACCGCGCCCGGAAGAATCTGCAGAATCATCGTCCAGAACAGGATCACGATGCGCGCGAGGTAACCGATGCGCGCGTGCCCCTGCTGATCGAGCGGTGTCAGCATGAGCCACCAGAACAGAATGCCGTCGACGGCCATGCTCCAGTTCATGAGCTTGAAGTGGTCCGTGTTGAGCATTGCCGAAAAATGAATCGCCGGCGTGAGCCAGAAATAAATGAGCCCCACGAACAGCGCCGGCGCGATGACCGGATTCTGGATGAAGCCGTACGCTCCTTGAACGATCGGCTGGCGCCACAACCGTTGCAGCAACTGTTCGCGCAGATTCGCCGGCACGCCGCGGCGCATGACGCCCGCCGGGGCGGCCAGCGCCAGCAAAAACGGGCCGAAGTGATGCAGAAAAAGGTGCTGCAAGCGGTGCACCCAGAACATGTGCCCTGAGAGGTATTCGACGTAAGTCTGCAGCATGGCGTAGATCAGGCCGAGCCCGAGGTAAAACGCCAGCGGTCTCCAGAACCCGATTGTTTCGCGGGCGCGCCGCATCAGAACCAGGCCGCGGGTGTAGGCGGCAGTCGGCAATGCGCAGGCGAGCAGCACCGTCGGCGAAAACTCCCACGGTTTCAGGTAGCTGAGGACCAGTTGCATTCGACAGTGACATTTTCTGCGAAAACTTGCGTCTGTTAGACAGAGGAACGTGAGAAGGTTGCACGGACCGATCGATCCTTCATTTGATCGAGACCCCGGGTACAATATTGCCGCCGGGATAAAAAGCGGCGCGCGCCTTGCCCGGCCGCCGCGCATGGAGGCCGTGAACATGGGCCCGCATTATCTCGACCGGTTGTTCTCTCCGCGCGCGATCGCGGTGTTTGGTGCCTCGGATCGCCAGGACTCCGTCGGCGGGCGGGTGCTGCGCAATATTCTCACGGCCGGCTTCGGCGGGCCAGTGTTTCCGGTCAATCCCAAGTACGAAACGGTTGCAGGACGTCGCTGTTTCCGCGCGATCGGCGCGATCGGCGAGCCGGCGGACCTCGCGGTCATCGCCACGCCCGCGGCCACCGTGCCCGAGATCATCCACGACTGCGGCGAGCACGGCGTGCGCACGGCGGTGATCCATTCGGCGGGCTTCGCCGAAGCCCAGGAAAAAACCACCGGTCTCGAACTTGAAACGGCGCTGCTGGCGGAGGCGCGCCGCTACCGGATGCGACTGCTCGGCCCGAACTGTCTCGGTCTGATGCGGCCGTCGGCGAAGCTCAACGCCACCTTCACCAACAACAGCGCGCGGCCCGGCTCGCTCGCGCTGGTGTCGCAGTCCGGCGCGCTGTGCACCGCCATTCTCGACTGGGCCGAGGCCCACCGCGTGGGATTCTCCGCGGTAGTCTCGCTGGGTTCGGCGGCCGACCTGGATTTTGGCGACATGCTCGATTACCTCGCGGTCGACCGCGAAACCCGCGGCATCCTGCTCTACATCGAGGGCATTCGCGAGTCGCGCCGCTTTCTCAGTGCGCTGCGCGTGGCGGCGCGCCTGAAGCCGGTGGTGGTCGTGAAGGGCGGGCGGCACGCCGCGGGCTCGCGCGCGGCGCTGTCGCACACCGGCGCGCTGGTCGGCGCGGACGACGTGTTCGACGCGGCGCTGGCGCGCGCTGGCGCCGTGCGCGCGTACACGATCGAGCAACTTTTCGCCGCCGCCGAGCTGCTCGCGACCGAGCATCGCGTGCGCGGCAACCGCCTGGCGATCGTGACCAACGCCGGCGGTCCCGGCGTGCTGGCGGCCGATCGTGCCGCCGATCTCGACGTGGCGCTGCCGGCGTTGTCCGCGGCCACGCTCGCGCAGCTCGACCGGGTTTTGCCGGAACACTGGTCGCACCACAATCCGGTCGACCTCCTCGGTGACGCGACTCCCGAGCGTTTTCGCGCGGCGGTCAAGGCGTGCCTGAATGATCCCGGCGTCGATGGCGTGCTGGCGATGCTCACGCCGCAAGCGATGACCGATCCGCTCGCTGCTGCGCGGGCGGTGGCGGATACGGCCGTCGGCGCCAACAAGCTGTTGCTGGCGTGCTGGATGGGTGAGTCGCAGGTGACGCGGGCGCGCGCGTTGCTGACCGAGCGGAGCATCCCCGAATTTCCCAGCCCCGAAGCCTCGGTCGAGGCCTTCGCCTATCTCGCCAACTACCAGCGCAACCAGCAGCTGCTGCGCCAGGTGCCGGGTCCGTTGGCGCGGCATCAGGCGCCGGACGTCGAGGGCGCGCGCCTGATCATCGAGAACGCACTCGCCGAACATCGCGCGCTCCTGACGGGCATGGAGGCGCGCGCGGTGCTGAGCGCCTTCGGCATACCGCTCATGCCGGCGATGGAGGCGCACAACATCAACGAGGCGCTGGTGGCCGCGGAGTCGATCGGTTTCCCGGTGGTGCTCAAGATCGCTTCGCCTGACATCACGCACAAGTCGGACGTCAACGGCGTTCGTCTGAACATCGGCAATGCGCAAGCGGTGCGTTCGGTGTATCACGAACTGGTCGAGTCGGTGCAGCGCCAACTGCCGCAGGCGCGCCTCGACGGCGTGAGCGTGGAGCGCATGTACCGTCGTCGGCACGGGCGCGAATTGCACGTGGGCGTGGTGCGCGACGCGGTGTTCGGGCCGGTGATCAGTTTCGGCCTGGGCGGCATCGCAATCGAGGTGTTGCGCGATCGCGCCTGCGCGCTGCCGCCGCTCAACACCTTCATCATCCGGGACCTGATCCGCGACACCCGCGCCGCGCGCCTCATCGGCGCGTTCCGGCACATGCCGGAGGTCGACCGCGACGCGCTCGAGCAGGTGCTGCTGGCGGTCTCGGAGATGGTCTGCGAGCTGCCCCAGATCCGGGAACTCGACATCAATCCGCTGGTGGCCGACGAGGAAGGCGCGGTGGCGCTCGACGTGCGCGTCGCGATCGAGGCGCCGCCGCCGCAGCTCGATCGTTACGGGCACATGGCGATCCATCCGTTTCCGAGCCACCTGGTGGCGCGGTTGCAGCTGGCAGACGGTACCGACATCGTGCTGCGTCCGATCCGGCCGGAGGATGCGGAGATCGAGGACGCGTTCGTGCGCAACCTCTCGCCGCAGTCGAAATATTTCCGCTTCATGCAGATGCTGCGCGAGCTCACGCCGGAGATGCTAGTGCGCCTGACGCAGATCGACTACGACCGCGAGCTGGCGTTGATCGCGGTCGTGCAGCAGGAGGGCCGCGAGGTCGAGATCGCCGTCACCCGCTACGGCATGAACCCGGATGGGACCAGCGCCGAGTTCGCGATCGTGGTGGCGGACGCATGGCAGGGCAAGGGCATCGGCACGCGGCTGCTCGGCATGCTCATGGAAGCGGCCCGGGCCAAAGGCCTGAAATCGCTGGAGGGCGAGGTACTGGCGGAAAACGCGGCGATGCTGTCGCTGGTGCGGCGGCTGGGATTTTCCGCGCAACCCGTGCCCGAGGCGCCCTCGGTGTACGCGGTCTACCGCGAGTTGTGAGCGCCGAGGCCCATCCGATGGTCGAACCATGCATAATGAATCCATGACCCGACCCACGCTGGTTTTCGTTTACAACGCCGACAGCGGATTCGTAAATACGCTGCTCGACATCGGCCACAAAATCGTCTCGCCGCAGACGTACGCCTGCAATCTCTGCGCGATCACGCATTCCACTTTCACGATGCGCGATGAATGGAAACGCTTCGTCACCGGGCTCGGCGTGCCAGTGCAGTTTCTGCATCGGGACGAGCTGGCCGAACGTTATGATGTTCGCGGCGTCTCCTTGCCGGCGATATTCCGCAAAACGGATGGCGCGCTAGAACAATGGATCACGCGCGATGAGATCAATGGATGCCGGTCGCTGCCGGAGCTCGAGCGCCTGGTTCAAGACCGCATGCGGGCGGTGAGCGAAAAATAAACGTGTAGAATACGTCGTCATGCGCATCGCCGCGATTCTCGAATACGACGGTTCCGACTTCTCCGGCTGGCAGCGGCAGGAAGACGCGCGTTCGGTGCAGAGCATCGTGGAAGACGCGCTGTCCAGGGTCGCGGACGAAACGATCCAGGTCACGGTCGCCGGGCGTACCGATGCCGGCGTGCACGCGTTGGCGCAGGCGATTCATTTCGACACCAGCGCGGCGCGCAGCGAGTATTCATGGGTCCGCGGCGCCAACAGCAGCCTTCCGTCCGACGTCGCGCTGCTGTGGGCGGCGCCGGTCGATGACGGCTTTCATGCGCGCTACTCCGCCACCGGCCGGCATTATCATTATGTCATTTTGAACCGTCCGATCCGTCCGACCTACCTGGCGCGCCGCGTCACGCATGAATACCGTTTGCTCGACGTCAGGCCGATGCAGGAAGCGGCGCGGCATCTCATCGGCGAGCACGACTTCAGCTCGTTTCGCGCGGTCGAGTGCCAGGCGAAGAGCCCGGTGCGCGAGTTGCGCGCGCTCGACGTCACGCGCCACGGCGAGCTGGTGCACATCCACGCCTTCGCCAATGCCTTCCTGCAGCACATGGTGCGCAATCTCGCGGGCGTGCTGATGACGATCGGCGCGGGCGAACGCGAACCCGGTTGGGCGCGCGAAGTGCTGGCGGCGCGCGATCGGCGCGCGGGGGGCGTGACCGCCGCACCCGACGGGCTCTATCTGCGGGAAATCGAGTATCCCGATTCCTTCAAAATCCCGCGGCTTTCGCGGGATGTGGGGCTCTGGTAAGCTTCGCGGCCTTCCGGAGGACGCATGCGCACGCGCGTGAAAATCTGCGGGATCACCCGCATCGAAGACGCCATCGCCGCGGCCCAGGCCGGGGCCGATGCCATCGGTTTCGTGTTCGATCCGAAAAGCCCGCGCCACGTTCATCCCGACCAGGCGCTCAAGATCACCCGCGCGCTGCCGCCGTTCGTCACTACCGTGGGATTGTTCGTGAATCCCGCGCCCGACGCGGTCGAGGGCGTCCTGAGTCACGTGCCGCTCGATCTGATACAATTTCACGGCAACGAAAAGCCTGAACAGTGCCGCCGCTATCACCGCTCGTACATCAAGGCCATCCACATGAAACCCGACGTCGATCCGCGCGAAATGGCGCGCCTCTATGGCGACGCTGCCGGACTGCTGCTCGATACCTATGTGGCCGACGTGGCCGGCGGTTCCGGTGAGGCCTTCGACTGGAGCCGGATACCGCCCGATCTCGGCAAGCCGGTGATTCTGGCTGGCGGCCTCACGCCCGAGAACGTGGCCGAAGCCGTGCGTGAGGTGCGGCCGTTCGCGGTAGACGTCTCGAGCGGCGTGGAGAGCGGCAAAGGCATCAAGGACGCCCGGAAAATCTACGCCTTTATTGAAGCTGTGATAGGAGCGACATGAGCCGCGGAGATGGCGCCCGCGCAGCGCGGAGCAGAGGCCCCTCCGGGGATGCGACCGCTGCGCGGGATGCAGGCGCCCCGCATGCGGTCGCTGGCGTCCCCTCCGCTGGCCGATCCCGCTTCGCGGGTCCCTCGGCCGACGCTCCGGGGCGCCCCCCATGCGAAGCATGGGGATGTGACCGGCGAATGGGCGCGGGCCGCCGACAATTATGCGCTATGGTTCTGCAACGAAATGACGGAGGCGGTGCCCAATGAGCGCCTACGATCTTCCGGACAAGCGCGGCCACTTCGGCGAGTACGGCGGTATTTTCGTCAGCGAGACGCTGATGCAGCCGCTCAAGGAATTGCGCGAGGCCTACGAAAAGCTGCGCGGGGACAAGAAATTCCTCAAAGAATTCGAGGACGACCTGCGCCTGTACGTCGGCCGGCCGAGCCCGCTGTATCCGGCGATGCGTCTGACCGAAAACTGGGGCGGGGCGAAGATTTATCTCAAGCGCGAGGACCTGAACCACACCGGCGCGCACAAAATCAACAACACCGTCGGCCAGGCGCTGCTCGCGCGCCACATGGGCAAGAAACGCGTGATCGCGGAGACCGGCGCGGGGCAACATGGTGTGGCGACTGCGACGGTGGCCGCGCGTTTCGGGCTGCGGTGCGTGGTGTACATGGGCTCGGAGGATATGAAGCGCCAGGCGATCAACGTGTATCGCATGAAGCTGCTCGGCGCCGAGGTGGTGCCAGTCGAGTCCGGCTCGAAGACCCTCAAGGACGCGCTCAACGAAGCCATGCGCGACTGGGTCACGAACGTCGAGAACACGTTTTACATCATCGGCACCGTCGCCGGGCCGCATCCGTATCCGATGCTGGTGCGCGATTTCCAGAGCGTGATCGGGCGCGAGACGCGCGCGCAGATCGTGGAACAGGAAGGCCGCCTGCCGGATGCGTTGGTCGCTTGCGTCGGCGGCGGCTCGAACGCCATGGGCCTGTTTTATCCGTTCCTGGACGACAAGAACGTTGCGCTGTACGGCGTGGAAGCCGCGGGCGAGGGAATTAAAACCGGACACCACGCGGCCACGCTGTGTGCCGGCAAGCCCGGCGTGCTGCACGGCAACCGCACCTATCTGTTGGAAACCGACGACGGCCAGATCATCGAAACGCATTCGATTTCCGCCGGTCTGGATTACCCGGGCGTGGGTCCGGAGCACGCCTTCCTCAAGGATTCCGGGCGCGCCAAATATGTCTCGATCACCGACCAGGAGGCACTGGCGGCGTTTCACGAGCTGACACGGCTCGAGGGGATCATGCCGGCGCTGGAATCGTCCCACGCGATCGCCTACGCAAAGAAACTCGCGCCCGAGCTCGGGCCGAAAAAGCTCATCGTCGTCAATCTCTCCGGCCGCGGCGACAAGGACATTCACACCGTGGCCGATCTCGAAGGAATAACTTTATGACAGGGCGAACGGAGCGAAGCGCAGTAGGGCTTCGTCATTTCTGATGTCGCGCATCGCACCGCAATTCCAGACGCTGAAGCAGCAGGGCCGCCGCGCCCTCATTCCTTATATAACGGCGGGCGACCCGGAACCATGGGTAACGGTGCCGTTGATGCACGCGCTGGTGAAAAACGGGGCGGACGTACTCGAGCTCGGCGTGCCGTTCTCCGATCCGATGGCCGACGGTCCGGTGATCCAGCGCGCCGCCGAGCGCGCGCTCGAGCACGGGATCGGTCTCACGAAGGTACTCGCGATGGTGCGCGAGTTCCGCCAGAAGGACAAAACCACGCCGGTGGTGCTGATGGGTTATCTCAATCCGGTCGAGGTCATGGGTTACGAGCGTTTCGCCGCGGCCGCCGCCGAGGCCGGCGTGGATGGCGTGCTCACCGTCGACCTGCCGCCGGAAGAGGCGGGCGGACTGCAGAAGGCGTTGCAGGGTCACGGACTGGACGCCATTTTCCTGCTCGCGCCGACCAGTCCGGCCGAGCGCATCGAGCTGATCGCCGGCGCCGCCAGCGGATTTATCTATTATGTCTCGCTGCGCGGGGTGACCGGCGCCGCCAACCTCGACGTGCGCGAAGTGGCCGCCAAACTCAAGGAAATCCGCGGCCATACGAAACTGCCGCTGGGCGTGGGATTCGGCATCGGCAGCCCGGAAACCGCGGCGCAGGTGGCCGAGTTCGCCGACGCTGTCGTGGTCGGCAGCGCCGTGGTGCGGCGCATGGAGGAAATGGCCGCGATTCCGGATAAAATCCTGATCGAGGTGCCGGCCTTCATCGCGTTGCTGCGCGGCGCGATGGACCGGGCCACCGCCACGCCGCCATCCGCCACCGGAGCGTCCCAATGAGCTGGTTCGACAAGCTGGTTCCGCCCAAGATCAAGAGCCAGGGCGTGAAGAAGACCTCAGTGCCCGAGGGCCTGTGGAAGAAATGCCCGGCCTGCGGCACGGTGTTGTACAACGCCGAGATCGAGAGCAATCTCGACGTTTGCCCCAAGTGCGCGCACCACATGCGCATCGGCGCGCGCCGGCGCCTCGACATCTTCCTCGACCCCGAGCCGCGCGAGGAGATCGGCGCGCAGCTGTTCCCGGTCGATCCGCTCAAGTTCAAGGACACCAAGAAATACCGCGACCGCCTGGTCGAGGCGCAGCAGAC
>DASPRK010000122.1:0-6166 GCA_035624495.1 Methylomirabilis sp. (SeqCode)
TCCAGGCCTTGAATGGTATCGCGCGCTTGGCGCGCGATTCTCACAAGCTACTTGTGGGTGGCTGACCCACGGCAGGTGACTTTCTCTTGCTTGTCCAAGAGAAAGTCACCAAAGAGAAAGACACCCCGGAGCCGCCGAATACCCCTTGCGCTTCTCGCCCGAGCGGGCGCTCGCCAACTTATCGGCCGCAGACAACGCGGCTCGACTCGAACACGGGGCTCGCTTGAATACTCCCGCTCGGGCTGCGATGCTCGGCGGCGGCTACGGGGATTGGAAAACCCCCGCCGCCTAGTGTCGCGGTTTTCAACCCCGTATAGCGCGCCACGCCTCGCAGCCCGAGCGCCAAAGAGCCGGCAGGGCGGCGCGAGGGATCGCGCCGGTCGCCCGCCAGCACAAGGATGTGCTGTCGGGCGACCTCGTGAGCGCGAGGCGAGAGGCGTGGGGGCAGTCGCGCCATCCGGGGAACGTGCTTTTTTTGGTGACTTTCTTTGTACGAGCAAATACAAATTCGACGGGATCGAATTTGGGCAGGCGAAGCCTGCCCGCAGGGCGAGGACCAGGGATGGTCCGAGTCCAAGGAACCCAGGGTACCGGGGCGGAGCCACCCGCAATTAGCTTTTCAAATCGTGCGCGGAGCGCACACAAACGATTTCCGTGGGTCAGCCACCCACATGTACGCGTCGCCGCAGGCGACACAAAACAGGGTGCAAGGTTACACTGGAATAAAATAACGACTAGAGTATTTCCGACGCATAATCCGCCAGCCGCGAACGTTCGCCGCGCTGTAACGTGATGTGGCCGCTGTGTTCCCATTGCTTGAAGCGGTCGACGACGTAGGTAAGGCCGGAGGTGGTTTCGGTCAGGTAGGGCGTGTCGATCTGGGCGATGTTGCCGAGGCAGACGATCTTGCTGCCGGGACCGGCGCGCGTGACGAGCGTCTTGATCTGGTGCGGACTCAGGTTCTGCGCCTCGTCGATGATAAGGAATTTTTTCAGGAAGGTGCGGCCGCGCATGAAGTTGAGCGACTTGATGCGGATGCGTTGCCGCAGCAGGTCGTGCGTGGCCGCGCGGCCCCAGGCGCCGTGCTCCTGGGTCGCGGTTTCCTGCAGCACGTCCAGGTTGTCCTCGAGCGCGCCCATCCACGGGCCCATTTTTTCCTCCTCCGTGCCGGGCAGAAAACCGATGTCCTCGCCCACCGGTACCGTCATGCGTGTCATGATGATTTCGCTGTAGCGCTTCTGTTCGATGGTCTGGGTCAGCGCCGCGGCCAGCGTCAGCAGCGTCTTGCCAGTGCCCGCCTGGCCGAGCAGCGAAACGAAATCCACCTCGGGGTCCATCAGGAGATTGAACGCGAAGTTCTGCTCGCGGTTGCGCGCCGCGATACCCCAGACCCGGTTGCGCTCGGTGGCGAAATCCTTGACCACCTCGATGACCGTCGAGTCGCCCTCGGTCTTGCGCACCACCGCCTCGAAGGCGCGATCGCTGCCGGCGCCGTTGATATACATGAACTGGTTGGGAAACCAGGCGCGCGCCTTCGGTCCGCGCAACCGGTAGAAAGTGCGTCCTTCCTCCTTCCACGATTCCATGTTCTTGCTGTGCGATTCCCAGAAATCCGCCGCAAGCTTCTCGACGCCGGTATAGAGCAGGTTGGCGTCGTCCAGCACCTGGTCATTGGTATAGTCCTCGGCGCGGATGCCGAGCGCGCGCGCCTTGATGCGCAGGTTGATGTCCTTGGAGACCAGAATCACCTGGCGGTCGGGATGACTCTTGCCCAGGTCGAGTGTGATGCCGATTAATGCGTTGTCCGAACCGCGGCCGGAAAGGCCGAACGGCAGCGGGCTGCGCGGAGCGTCCATGTGAAAATACAGATGTCCGGTCTCGATGTCCTTGGAAGCCGAGGGAAGTTTTATCCCGTGGCTGATGTCGCCATTGGCCTTCTCCACCAGCTCGTCGAGCATGCGGCTGACCTGCCGTACGTTGCGCGCGACCTCGGACATGCCGACCTTGGAATTATCCAGCTCTTCCAGCACGACGATGGGAATGTACACATCGTGCTCGTGAAAGCGCAGGATCGAGGTCGGGTCGTGAATGAGGACGTTGGTGTCGACGACGAAAATCTTATGTTTAGCGGTCATTGACGTTTGGATGGTGGCGATTGCAATTTCTTGATTTCCCCGACGACCTCGTCCACGTGTCCCTTGACCTTGACGCCGCGGAATTCGCGGCGCAATACGCCGTCCTGATCGAGGATGAAGGTGCTGCGGTCGACGCCCAGGTATTTCCGGCCGTACAGGCTTTTTTCCCGGATGACGTCGAAAAGCTGGCAAAGCTTTTCATCCTCGTCCGCGATGAGGTCGAAGGGAAACTTGAATTTGGTCTTGAATTTTTCGTGCGAGGCGAGGCTGTCGCGTGAGACGCCGTAGACCACGGCTTTGAGCTTTTTGAGCCGGTCGTGCTGGTCGCGGAAACCCTGTCCTTCCAGAGTGCAGCCGGGGGTGTCGTCCTTGGGGTAAAAGTAAAGCACGGTGAATTTGCCCTTCAGGTCGCGCAGGCGCAGGCTCTTGCCGCCCGTGGCCTGCACTTCCACGTCGGGAACGGCTTTTCCAACGACAGCTTTTTTCATGGTTGTCGACAGCGCTTTGATCGGCCCATTGTAGCGGGGCGCGAACGCGGATAACAGCGATTCAATCGGCCTCGCGTTCGACCGTGCAGCAGTGTGGTCCGGTCTCTTCTTCGGCCTCGCCGCGCAGCACCTCGCCCGTGACCGGGTTGGGCCGGAACGTGGTGCAGCCTTTCAGGCCCATGTGATAGGCCTGTTCGTAGATTTCCTTGAAATCCTCGAAGCGGTAGTCGCGCGGGACATTGATAGTCTTGGAAATGGAATTGTCCACGAACGGTTGCAGCGCCGCCTGCATGCCGAGATGCGCCGAGGGCGCAAGCGAGCGGGTATCGACGAAAGTCGGTGGAAGTTTTTCTTGCCCGTGCAGCCGCTGCCAAAGGCGCTGCGCGTAATCGGTCAGTTCATGCGCCGTGTAGCTGCCGTCCAGTTCCAGCACGCGCCGGCTGTAGCAGAACTCGTATACCGGCTCGAGGCCGCTGGAGATGTTGTTCGCCAGCAGGCTGATGGTGCCGGTGGGCGCGATCGCGGTGAGATGGCTGTTGCGCAGGCCGGAGCGAGCGATATCGTCCTGGATGTCGTGCGGCAGGTTTTGAACGAATTTTCCTTGCAAATGTTTTTCCCGGTCGAAAAACGGGAACGGACCCTTTTCCCTGGCGAGCGCAATGGACGTGCGGTAGGCCGCGTGACAGATCGTCTGCATGATGCGCGCCGCGAGCTCGCGTGCCGGCTCCTCGGCGTAGTGCAGGCCGAGCATGATGAGGGTGTCGGCCAGACCGGTCAGCCCGAGCCCGATCCGGCGCGAACCGCGCGCCTGTTCAACCTGGCGTTCCAGCGGAAACTGCGAGGTGTCGATGACGTTGTCCATCATGCGCGTGGCGACGGCGGCGGTCCGCTGCACGCCGTCCAGGTCCAGCCGCGCGCTGCGCCCGAAGGGCTCCTGCACGAAGGTCGTCAGGTTGATCGAACCGAGATCGCAGGCGCCATACGGAGGCAACGGAATTTCCCCGCAAGGATTGGTCGCGCTGATTTGCTCGCGGTACCAGAGATTGTTGAACTCGTTGATGCGGTCGATGAAAAGCACGCCCGGCTCGGCATATTCGTAGGTTGCGCGCATCAGCTGGTCCCACAACATCCGCGCCGGCACGCGCTTGTACACACGGCAGCGGACCGGTCCTGGTCGACCCGGCCAGGGGCGTATGACGGCCTCGAATCCTGCCGTCACCCCGTCTTCCGCCGGGAACACCAGCGCCCAGTCTTCGTCGCGACGGACGGCATCCATGAACGCGTCTGTGACCAGTACCGACAGATTGAATCGCCGCAGTGCGTGACTGTCGCGCTTGGCGTCGATGAAGGGCTCGATGTCCGGATGATCGCAGCGCAGGGTGGCCATCATCGCGCCGCGCCGCGCGCCGGTCGACAGCAGCGTTCCGCACATCGCATCCCAGATTTGCATGAACGATACCGGTCCCGAGGCCACGGTCCCGACGCTTTTCGCCGGCGCCCCGCGGGGTCGCAGCGTGGAGAAATCGTAACCGACGCCGCCGCCCTGCTGCATGGTCAGCGCGCCTTCCTTGAGCCCGTCGAAAATGCCGTCCATCGAATCCTCGATCGTGCCCATGACGAAGCAGTTGAACAGCGTAACCCGCCGGCCGGTGCCGGCGCCGGCCTGGATGCGCCCGCCAGGCAAGAACCGGAAATCCTTGAGCGTTTCGTAGAAACGTTGCTCCCAGCGTGACCAGTCGTTTTTCTCCACGCCGGCCAGCGCGCGCGCGATGCGACGCCAGGTGTCGTCGACCGCCTGGTCGTGGATGACGTCGCCGTCGCGGAACCGGTACTTGCTGTTCCAAATGTGACGGGAGATTTCCGTGGTGAAGGGATCGTTGCTCATGGCCGTTGGAGTCTCTAACGTGAATCGGCGCCCGATCCGCACCCTGCCCCTGGAAGGGGGAGGGAAGGCGTGGTGGTATCCCGCTGAATTTGCGAACATCTGCTCATCTAGTCGGGCGCCCTTAATTCTGGACGATGCCGCGGTCGACCGCGAGCGCGAGCTCGTGCAGCGCCGGCGCGATCGTGACGGGGTAAGGTGGCGCGTCCTTCAGGGTCCGGAGCGCTTCCGGCAGGCGCGCCAGCTCGATCGCGGTGCGCGCGCGGATCGTCTCGAGCGTCTCGGCAGCGTGGAGGCGCTTGCCGTGTTTCATCACCGGCTGTATCAAGGATTCGCCTTCCTGTTTGTCTTCTTCCAGCGTCAGGGTATCCCCGGCCATCGTGCCACCGGCGTCGTAACGGCGATACACCTGCTTGCGCCCGGGCCAGGTCGCCTTGCCCTCGGAGCGTTTGCGCCGCGCGCGCCCGGCATATTCCTCCAGCTTGTAGGCACAATCGAGAAACGGCGCATCGGCCGAGGTGTCCATGGCCGTGCCCACGCCGAAACCGTCGATCGGCGCGCCGTGCGACAGCAGATTGCGCAGCGCGTATTCATCGAGGCTGCCGCTGGAAAAAATGCCGATCTCCTTCAACCCCGCTTCATCCAGGATGCGGCGCACATTATGCGCGTGGATCGCGAGGTCCCCGCTGTCGAGGCGCACCGCCTTGACGGAGATGCCGATGTTCTTGAGGCGCGGCGCCAACGCCGCGACTTTGCGCGCGCCGGCCTCGGTATCATAAGTGTCGATCAGCAGCGTTACGTTTTCCGGCTGCGCCCGGGCGAAGTGCTCGAAGGCGAGTTCCTCGACGTCGTGCGCCTGGATGAACGAATGCGCCATGGTGCCGTACAGCGTTATCCCGTACTCGGCGCCCGCCAGCACGTTGGAGGTGCCGTGAAACCCGGCGAGGTAGCTGGCGCGCGCGGCGTAGAGCGCCGCCTCGGCGCCGTGCGCGCGCCGCATGCCGAAGTCGACTAGCAGCTTGCCTCCGGCGACCAGCACCACGCGCGCCGCTTTCGATGCCACCAGCGTTTGAAAATGCAGCAGGTTGATGAGCCGGCTTTCCACGAGTTGCGCCTGCGCGATGGGCGCGGTGACGCGCAGGATCGGTTCGTCGGCGAAGAACGCGGTGCCTTCCGGAATTGCGTGCACCTCGCCGGTGAAACGCAGGCCGGCGAGCCAGTCGGGGAAATCGGCGCTGAAACGGCGGCTGCGACGTACCCAGTCGAGCTCGGCGTCGGTGAAGCGCAACTGCTCGAGGAATTGCAGCGCCTGCTCGAGACCGGCGGCCACGAGAAAGCCGCGGTTCTGCGGCAGCCGCCGCACGAAAAATTCGAACACGGCCGGCTCGTTCATGCCCTGCTCGAAATACGCCTGCAGCATGGTGAGCTGGTACAGGTCGGTGTGCAGCGGGCTTTTCTGAAGATCAATCATTTTGTCAAGACGAACGAGCGAAAATTCTTACGTCAGTACGAACGAGCGTAGCGAAGTTGGGATTCATGACAGGGCTTCATTTACGCGGCAATCGCGGTCAGGGTCACAGGCTTGGCGCCGAGGCGCCGCATTTCCTCTTCGGCCCGTTGCCCGTCGTCGGGCTTCACGTTGACGGCACGAATCGCGTCCG
>DASPRK010000155.1:0-14124 GCA_035624495.1 Methylomirabilis sp. (SeqCode)
CGTTTGTTGGGGTTCGCTGCGCTCACCCCAACCTACGTAACTACCAGCCTAAGGAAACTCTGTTGCCTTAGTGCCGGTCGGAGTCTTCATGTCACGTTCACACGCCCGAACCGCCTCCCGGAAGAAACGCAAGACGCGCCGGCGTCGCTCGCGCCTCGCGTTCCTTTGGCGGGGCGCGCGGCTGCGGCGGCGCATGTGGCGGGCGCTTCGATCCGCGCCGGGCGTGATCCAGTTCATTGTCGTTGCCGTCGTCGTGCTGGCGCTCTGGTCCGCGGCCAACTGGACCTACCAGGTCGTGCACAAGCCGGCCGAGCTGTTCTTTCCCGTGAGCGGCGAGCTCGCCAAAACGCCGACCGCGACGTGGCGCCAGTACGAGCCGATCTTCCAGGCGCACTCCACCGCCGTCATCACGCCCGAGCTTCTGGCCGCGCTCGCCCAGGTCGAGGCCTCGGGCAACCCGGTGGCGCGGACGTATTGGCGCTGGCGCCCGACGTGGGATCCCTTCGAGGTGTATCGGCCGGCGTCGAGCGCGGTCGGCATGTTCCAGATCACCGATGCGACTTTCGCCGAGGCCAAGCGCTACTGCATCCATGACCACGTCGTGGTCGAGGACGGGCCGTGGAACGAGCTGGGATCGTGCTGGTTCAACAGTCTCTACACCCGCGTGGTGCCGAGCAACGCCGCCGAGCTGACGTCCGCCTATCTGGATCGTCACGTCGCAGCCATACTGGAGCGCCGCCGCATCGCCGGCGCCACGCTCCAGCAGAAGCAGGACCTGGCAGTGGTGATCCACTTGTGCGGGGCCGGGGCGGGCGACGTCTACGCCCGGCGTGGCTTTCGGCTGACCGCCGGTGAGCGCTGCGGCGATCACGACGTGCGCGGTTATCTCGCGCGGGTCAATGCGTTGAAGCGTTTGTTCGCGCGGATGGCGGCTGTTGGGTGGCGGGTGGAGTGAGGAAAACAATCACGGCCCGATGCTCATCGTTCGCCGGGTTTGTGAACGGCATGACGGCTACGGTACGGTCAGCAATACCTTCACCGAAGCATCCACGACCTTGCTATCGACGTAGCCCAGCCCCTCGGGGTGGCTGGCCACCCACGCTTTCACGGCCGCATCGTCGTTCAGCACGTTGGGTGGGGTCGCCATTCCGGTAAACATCAGTTTCGACCAGTAAGCGGTGATCTCGGAGTTGGTTTTTTTCACCACCTGCGCATAAAACTTCTCCCGCGACGGGCTTGCCAGCCGCTGGTCCACAGCACGTACCGGCGCTCCATCCGGAAAGGCATTGGTCTTGCCGAGATAAATGCGCACGACTTCCTCTTGCGTGATGCCGGTCAGCCGGTTGCCGGGATGGGCGATTATCGCGAGCCCGGTCTCCGCCGCCCGAAGCGGGCTTGCGCCCAGCAGCAAGCATAACGCGGCGAATCGCAAAATGGTTTTAACGGTCCCTGGCATGTGCGCCTCCTAGAACACGACGTCGAGAGAGACGCCGTAAATCATCACGGTGCTCTTGTCGGGCACGGCAACAAACAAACCGCGCGTACCGCCTTGCGGCTTGGACTGCGTCGCTTCGAATTTCAGCGCCGTGCTGTCGCCGAGCTCGTAACGTAGTCCCAACGACCGCGAGGTTTGCTTCAGCGGCGTTCCGCTGTTCGGACCGGTGGGATTGCCGTTGTCGTCGAGCTTGGAGGCGGTGAAGATGGGAAGGAACTTGCCGAAGCGGTAACCGACCGTCGCGTAATAGCCCTTCTGATCGGGCAGGACCACGTTGGCCGCGCCGCCGACCTTGCGTTGGAAGTATTCGGAATAAACGACGATGTTGCGCCAGTCCATGTTGAAGCCCAGGGTGGAAACCCGCCAACTGTCGCCCTCGGAAGGAGTATTGAAATCCACGTTGATGATTGCGTCCTGATAACCCGCGCGGACGGTGAAGGCATCGGTACTCACGCTGAGAGTGAGGCCCCTGACTGGATCCGACTCGACCCCAATGTGATCGGGCTGGCCAACCGTAAATGCCGACAGCATCCCCGGGTAGTTTATGATCGCGTCCTGCGGCACCACCGTTTCGTTGTCGTAGTGCCCGAAATACGGCTGGATCATCAGTTGGAAGTCGCCCACGCTCTGCGTGAAGATCAGGTCCACGCCGCTTGCCGACTCCAGCGGGTTCTGCGAATAGACCTCCTGCGGCGGGCGTATCCAGGGATAGGCGTAGCCGACGAATTGGTAGTCCGAGATCAGGAAGTTCGGCAGCTTGTTCAGGCCGGCGCGAACCTGGAGGCTTTCGATCGGTCGATAGTTGATGTAAGCCCAGTCCGTGTGAACGTTGTAGTTGTCCTCTTTCGCCTCGGCGAGCAACTGGCCGTTGAATTCCACTTGCGGGTTGACCTTGGCGATGAACTGCAGTCCCAGGCGGCTGTCGGTGAACCCGATCTTGTTCTCGACCAGGCCGTCCCAGGTTTGGTTGCCCTTGCTGTCGAGGGCCGTGGCGGCAGCGGTCATGAATCCGTTGATCTTGACGCCGTCGATCGCCAGAGCCGTATCCACGCGCAGAACCGCGCACAACGCCAACAGGCAGGCGGATGAATATTTCGCCGTCTTCTTCATGTTGTTTCTCCAGATAATCGTGTTTTTTTTGAACCAGCGCTGGCGCTGCTTGCTTCCGCCGGAGAGGCGCACTTTCGACGGCTCGAGCGAAACTGAAAAACCATTCGTGCGTGCCGCAACGGCAAGATTTGCGCGATCGGTTCGTCAGGGAGCTCCCAGACAGCCTTTGGACATATTTTTAGAACTCGGACCAGTTGTCGTGCTTCCCGCGTGCCGCCGAAACCACGGAAAGTTTTTTTCCGGACAGCCGATCGGTTCGCGGGCGGGCGGAGCGGGAAGATGCGCGCGCACTCCCTGGACTCGATGGCGGCGTGTCCACGGGAATGGATTTCTCCCCGGCCGCTTCGGACGCCGGATGGACCGCGCCGGGACCGGTAGCCGCCGGCGGCGTCGAGTTGCCGCGGTCTTGTTGATCGAGCTTGTAACGCGAGATCATGCCTCGCAGATTCTCCGCCTCCATGGCAAGCGACCGGCTCGTTCCCGACAACTCCTCGACCTGCGCCGCGTTGGATTGCGTGACCCCGTCCATCTGCATGATCGCGCGGTTGACCTGTTCGATGCCGGAAGCCTGTTCCTGACTTGCGGCGCTGATCTCCGCGATGATGTCGGCGGCGTTCTTCACGCTTGCGACGATGCCATCCAGCGCCTTGCTGCTGGCGTTGACGAACTGCGAACCGTCCTTGACCTTTTCCAGGCTGTCCTGGATCAGCGCCTTGATCTCTTTCGCGGCGGAGGCGCTGCGTTGCGCCAGGTTGCGCACTTCGGCGGCGACGACGGCGAACCCGCGTCCCTGCTCGCCGGCGCGGGCGGCCTCGACCGCGGCGTTGAGCGCGAGGAGATTGGTCTGAAAAGCGATCGCGTCGATGACGCCGATGATATCGGCGATTTTGGCGCTGCTGGCGTTGATCGCGCCCATGGACTGGCGCAGCGACGTGGACATGACCATCCCCTCGTTCGCCGCCTCGCGCGCCGCGAGCGCCGCCGTCTCGGCGCGCTGGGCGTTGTCCGCGTTCTGTTTGACCGTGCCGGTCATCTCTTCCATGGAGGCGGCGGTTTCCTCCAGCGAACTGGCGTGTTCCTGCGCCGAAGAGGAAAGCTGCTGCGCCGCGTTGCTCAGTTCCCGCGTTCCGGCGGTAACGGCGTCGGACGCCCGCAACACCTGAACCATGTTGGCGTTGAGCGCGCTCACGAGCGCGTTCAGCGCCACGCTCGCGTCGCCGATCTCATCTTTCGATTCGGGGGCCAGCCGGACGGTCAGGTCGCCTTGCGACGCTTGCTGCATCCCTTTCACCAGCCGGCCCATCGGACCGGTGATCCGGGCAACGAAGTAGTAGCCGAGGGCGAGCGCGATGACGAACGAAACCAGCAGCATTCCGATGGTAATGAGTTTCGCTCTGCGATGTGCCGCCAGACTGCTTTCGTAGTAACTCTGGTAAGTGGACAAAACACTTTTGTCGTCGGGAGCCATGGTGTTGATCATCCATGTGACGTAATTGTTCGTTCTGTCCACGAACTCCATGACCTGGCCTTGGCTGTATAAGCTCATCATCGCGCCGACGGTCACCATGGCGTAGACAACGCCCGCAATCAGAAGCAGCTTGGCGCGCAACTTGAGATTCTTGGCGAACATACGATGCGCTAGGCTCTTGGCAATTCTCGATTTAGAAACGTATAGCACTTCATTCCGAGGCTGCCACGCGCGCGCGTGCATGATATCGTCGCAACGCGCGTTTGTTTGTGTGACAAAAGTTACATAGCGGTAAATTGCGGCATGCACTTTTTCATTTTCGGGATCACAACTCGCCGGTGACGGTCGAGTCCGGGCAAAGTGCCATCAAGTCGACGCGTGTGTCCGGCAACAACGACGGGAGCGAGAGGTAAGTGCCGCTGATTGCGGCGCGGGGTGAGGGTGGATAAAAAATCCCTGCGCAGCCTGCGCTCGAATTTTTTAGTCGGTGGCGGCGATGATCGGCAAACCTGGATTACGGGAGACATCCTTGTCGCCCGCCCTTCGGGCCAGCCTGCGGCGGTTCGAATTTGCGTCCTTGGCTCCGTCAGCGCCGTAGGTTGGGGTGAATGAAAAGAACCCCAACGCCTGCGCTCCGTGGATTGTCTGCGTTGGGGTTCGCTGCACTCGCCCCAACCTACATTACTGCGTTATTTCGTTACCGACAGGCAACTATTTCATGAACTGAAACTTCGTCCCCGCGACTTCGATGATATCGCCGTTCTCCAGTATCTGACCGCCATTCGGCACCGGTTTGTCGTTGATCCTCGGTTCGCCGGGTCCCATCTGGGCGTGCAGCACGTAGCCATCGGGGCCGCGGTAGACTCGGGCCGGGTTCTTGCCGGGGTTGTCGAGTATGGTTTCCTCTTTCACGAGCGGCACGCGCTTGTCCTTGTCTTTTCCTTCGATGGCCACCAGCTGTGCATGCATCGAAATGACTCGGGTCTTACCCACGGAGTCGCCCGATGCGGCACCCGTGCCCGCGCCTTTGGCGAACGCCGGCGCATCCGGAGCGAGATCATCGCGATAGATCAACTCGTGCTCGCCGATGACGATCGTCTCGCCGTGCCGCAGTTCATGCTGCGTGACGCGCGCCGTCTCGATGAAGGTTCCGTTCGTGCTCCCGAGATCCTGAAGGGTGGATTTCTGTCCGACCGTTTTTATCACGGCGTGATGGCCACTGACACTCTTGTCGTTATTCAGCACGATGTCGCAGTCGGGTTTGCGGCCGATCGTGGTGTCGCCCAGTTTCAGGTTCACGTCGCCGAGCGGTTTGCCGCGGAATTTGATTACAAGTTTGCCCATGTGTTGCCGATATTCCGTTTTTGTTGGTTGATCATCTAACGAAGCCGGACCAGCGCTCCATTTTACGATACAAAAGGAAACGGAGGTATCGAACCGTTGAAATCGAGGGGTTAGGGTAATTGAATCGAATTAAACCGGCCGGGAATTAAACGGGCCAGGCTCGATTAAGGAGCGCGCGCCAGGGTCGGGGCCGGCCGCCAGGGATGGGTGCCCTGGACTTTTGAGCGCAGCGGGACGCGAAGTGAGAGAGGCGCGCATCAAAACTGCATCGCATCCCGCGCTTTCGCGGGGTGACGCCTCAGGCGTTCACCGCATGCGCGGTCGTCGGGTCCTCGAGATAGTAACGTGCGATGACGTTCATGCCTTCGTCGAATTCGTAGACCAGCGGCACTCCGGTGGGGATCTCCACGTCCATGATCGCCTGGTCCGACAGCATTTCCAGGTGCTTGATCAGGGCGCGCAGCGTGTTGCCGTGCGCCGCGACGATCACGCGCTCGCCCTCGAGGATCTTGGGCACGATGTCCTCTTGCCAGCAGGCAAGCGCGCGTTTCATGGTGTCGGCCAGCGACTCGGTCGCCGGCAGCGCGGCGCGCGGGATATGGCGATAACGCGAATCGTTGGCCGGCAGGCGCGGGTCGGTGTGGCTCAGCGCCGGCGGGCGTATGGAAAAACCACGGCGCCAGGCATGCAGCAGTTCGGAACCGTAGTGCGCGCCGACCTCGTTCTTGTTGAGCCCCTGGAGCGCCCCGTAGTGGCGTTCGTTAAGGCGCCAGTCCTTGTGCACCGGCAGCCACAGGCAGTCCATGGCTTCCTGGACCAGCCACAAGGTCCGAATGGCGCGCTTCAGCACCGAGGTGAAGGCGTAATCGAAGGCGTAGCCATCGTGTTTCAGGAGTTGCCCGGCGTGCCGGGCTTCCTCGATGCCTTTGGACGACAAGTCGACGTCGGTCCAGCCGGTGAAGCGGTTCTCCAGGTTCCAGGTGCTCTGCCCGTGACGCAGAAAGACCATTTTGATCATCGTTCCTCCTTGGCACGCGGCGTACGCGTCATCAGGTGAAGCTACGTGCAGATACCGTGCCATCACGGAAAAACAAACCGTTAGCATGAAGCGGCGTGAACATCGCGCGCCGATGTGGTGCGTCTGACGCCTGGTGTGATCCAGCGTGGGGCAAACCCGCGGGGTTGTTTGCACGTATCGGGGTTAGGTTTGCGGGGTCCATTCACGGACTCCGCCCCGCGGCTGTTCAGAAATTGCTCCAGGTATTTTTCTGTGCCGCCAAAGCCTGCTCTCGAATGATTTAGTCGGGGGCGGGCACGACGACATTAATATAGAGTCTCTGACAAAATGAACTCCGCACAACACTCGACTCCCACCCCAAGCCTCCCCCTTCCGGGGGAAAAGAGGAGGGGGTGCGGCGCTCAAAATTTCATTAGGGACTCGAAGAGCTGTAGGTTCGGGCGAATGAAATGAACCCCAACATCTGTGATACACGGGCACCGCTCGCTCTTTGCTCAGGTTACGGCGGGCAGGCAGCGGCCGCCGCGTGTAACGAAATGCCGGACTGCCGGCATCCCTTGCTCCTGCCCGGCTGCAGCGGCGAACGCGTATACTGCGCGGGGGTCGATATGTAGGTGAGACGCATGAGGATTCGGATTTCCGCAAGTTTGTTCGCGCTCGGGCTCGCTGCTTCTTTGGGCGGCTGCGCGACCGTGCCGCGGGAGCTTCCTGCAGCCCGGTACGCGAGCGCGGCGCCGCTCGTGCCAATTCAGCGAACCGACCATCCGGTGGTGGTGATTGCGTTGAGCGGCGGTGCCGCGCGCGGCTTCGCCCATGCCGGCGTGCTACGGGTGCTGAATCAAGGCGGAATCAAACCGGACGCCGTCGTCGGGACCAGCGCGGGAAGCGTGGTCGGCTCGCTCTACGCCGGCGGAATCCGCGGCGACGCGCTGGTCGCGGCGGCGCTGGAGTTACAGCGTGATCAGGTGATCGAATTCATGTATCCCAACCGCGGTTTCGTCAATGGCCAGCGGCTGCAGGAGTATGTCGACCGGCGTCTTGGCGATCGGCCGATCGAGCGGCTCGACCTGCCATTCGTGGCGGTGGCGACCGATCTGCGCAACGGCCGGCTCGTCGCCTTCAACCGCGGCGACACCGGCACGGCGGTGCGCGCCTCGAGCAGCGTGCCGGCCGTGTTTCAGCCGCTCGCGATGGACGGACGCGAGTACATCGACGGCGGACTGGTGAGCCCGGTGCCGGTGCGCGTGGCGCGTGCGCTCGGCGCCGATATCGTGATCGCGGTCGACGTGACCATCCAGCCGACCGCGGCCAAACAGCTCGACAGCACCGGCGCGCTCGTGTCCCAGTCGATCGTCATCATGGAGCACAACCTCGCCGACAATGAGCTCAAGGACGCCGACGTCGTGATCCGTCCCGACCTGAGCGAAGCCCCCAGCATTAACTTTGACTTGCGCGCCGAAGTGATCGCCGCCGGCGAGCGCGCGGCGCGCGCGGAACTCCCGCGGATCCACGAGCTGATCGAGGCCAAACGGCGCCAGCTGTTCAAGCTCGCCGGGCATCGGCCGGGCGCCGCCGCGCTCAGCCGGTGACCGCGACGTACTGATGAATTGGCGCAGCCAGCCATGATGGTTACTTGAAACAGCATCTGGAATATGGAATCCCCGCTGACGCGGGGATGACAATCAGAAAGGGTCGTCCCCCCGAGCGCGAAGTGGCGCAAGGATGCGCCGCTTACGGAGCTAAGGAGGCAAAGCAAGGTCCAGGATTTGAATATCATCCCGCGCTAGCGGGGATGCCGCCTCGCTCCGGATTTCCGCTGAAGCCTGCCCGCGAATGATTTATTCGGGGGCGGGCATGACGTCATCGTATTGGACATCGCTTGGATCACATTTACCAACGATGCGTCCTTGCTTGCACGCATGGATAGAATTCGAAAAATTCCGGTCAGAGAGGGAAATCGACTTATTTTCGAGAACGACGCTTCGACACCGGCATAACGCATTGCGGTAAAATCCTCCGTGTCCATGCGGCTAAACGTCAAACAATTCTTCGATCGCCATGTTTTCCCGACCGGCGTGGCGCAAAGCCAGGGCGAGCAGCGCGCGCTTCAGGTGGCCACGGCCGCGCTGCTGGTCGAGGCCATGCACGCCGACGGCGAACTCAAGGAGGCCGAGCACCGTGCCGTCACGGCCGCGATCCAGAAGCAGTTTCCCCTGTCGGCCGAGGAGACGGAAACACTGCTGCGCCTGGCGCGGGCCGCGGCCGACAAAGCCACCGATGACTACCGGTTCACCGCGCTCATCAACGAGCACTTCAGCGCGGAACAGAAGGAACAGGTGGTCGAATATCTGTGGCAGGTGGCGGCCGCCGACCACACGATCGACGTCCTCGAGCGCACCCTCGTGTACAAGATCGCCGATCTCCTGTACGTCCCACGTTTCGCGCAGATCGAGGCGCGCGAGCGCGCCATGCGCGCGGCGCTGCGGGGGACGAAGTAGCGCACCGCACCCGCGCGGATCAGATGCCGGGGATGAAGAGGCACAGGCGGCCTTGAAGCGTTGCGGCCGTACCGGGCCCGGGCCGACGACCGAGCATGCCAAACATCGCGGTGGGCGCGCCCGAAAGCGTCAGCTCGGACGGCAACAAATAGACATGTGTTGCGCCCCGGTCGGCAACGTACCACCCCGCACCCGCGACGAGTGCCGCAGTGCCGCAGGCCATCCAAAGAGACGTTGCACGGACTCGCATGCCACGCTGTCCTTGCGTGCGATAGTTTCGTCGTGATTCGTCATACACCCCATGGCAAATCTCGTGGCGCGTGGTCCTTCTTGTTTCGATCGGCACTCGATACCGGTGCCGGCATGCGCGCATTGATGCACGTCAACAAAAGAATCGATGCGCGGTAACAATGGCGCAACAATACCAAGATGATCGGATCCACGGAGGCGCAGCCCGGAATCGTACGCGATTGCGATACAAATGCGGACTACTTGGCGTCGCGACCCGGTGCATCAAGAAACTCAGGGAATACCAGCATTGATCTTCGTGCTGCAACGCCTGCCGGCGAGCGCCCGAAACACAAAAGACAAAAGCCGCTCAACGGGCGGCCCTGGTCATTCAGCCGCGTTCGCGGGCCGGACAATCGTTACCGGCCGGTTCAGCCGGCGTCATCAACATGTCGATACTGCGAAAGCTGGGCGTTACACCGCAGGTCGCGGCCCATATTTCACCAGTCGAAATCGGTCCCGCATGTGCCTCGCTCGGCTTGCTTGGACGCAAGCACCGTAAAATAAGGAGGCGGGATATTGCCGTTTGACGTCGAAGTTTCGGCATTTATAGGCCCCGCGCGTGTTACGGCCGCCGGCGCGTGGCACGCATATCGGTAGCCAGCCCCACCGCTATTGTGGCGGCCTCCTCATCGGCATATCGTATTCGGGAGAAAAGCCTCCAAAAAAAGTTCCCGTTCTGTGGAGAAATGCGCGCGTTCGGTGATTCGGCATGCCAACCGTCCTGGAATCCTTTCAGCACAAGCTTGAGAAGTTCGATCCCGGCATCGTCTGGCTCGACCGCAACAATCGCGTGATGGCGCTGAACGGCTTGGCGAGCAGGATTCTGGGCGTCAGTACGGGCCAGGTGATCGGCACCGAAGTGACGCAGCTGCATCCGGAGAAGAGCCGGCGCAAGGTGGCGTTCTTGCTGGAATCGGCCGGTTGCCCCGCGGAATCGCCACCGCCGATGACCATGATGATCAATGTTCCGGACCGGGTCTTGCTGATCAAGGTCTCGAAGATGTGGAGCGACGACGAAGCGCAGGGCAGCTGTATGGTGTTTTACGATCTGACCGACATCACCACGAACCCGCACGAGAACGAGGGCGACGGTGACAGTGACAGGCCGCGGCAGCTGTTCAAGTTGCCGGTCTTCAAAAACGGCCGAGTGGTGCTATTGGATCTGAACGATGTCGTGCACTTCAATGCCGACGGGCACTACACCAGCGTCTTCACCGACGCCCAGAGCTATCTGTGCAATCTGGCGCTATCGGATCTGGAAACGCGCCTGGACCCCACCAAGTTTGTGCGGGTACATCGTAGTCATATGATAAACGTGCAGTTCGCCACCGCCTTCGAGAAGGTGGACGAGCAGTGCATGATCATCATGAACACCCGGGACGAAGTGCGCGTCCCGGTCAGTCGCAGCAACGTGCAGCGGCTCAAGCTGATGTTCGGGTTGAGCTAGCTGTGCGGCAGGATCAAGGCACCGGGCGCGCTACTGGAGCCTATCTCCAAAATTCCCCCGGCCTTCGGCCGTCCCCTTTGTCATAAAGGCCAGCGCAAAATTCGCCGTGTTGGGGTTCGCTTTGCTCACCCCAACCTGCCATTCGACCACCCCGTAGGTTGGGGTGAATGAAATGAACCCCAACGCCCTTATGTTCGCGCACCGTTTACGTCGTCGTCCCTCCCGTTCACGCACTCGATCCACCGCTGGTACGTCCATTCCGGGCATTGATGCATTAGCGGTTGAACCGGCAACCGGTTTCCCTATTCTGTAACGCCGAAGGTGGGCCCCGGGCGAGCCATCGGATCGAGGGCTGCGCGAATGTTTTCCCGATTCTGACGTTACGTGAGGGCACAGCGATGATACCAGGGACGTTTGAATATCATGCACCATCGACCGTAGACGAGGCCATTCGGCTGCTGGGTGAATACGGTGACGAAGCCAAGCTACTGGCCGGCGGTCACAGCCTGCTGCCGATGATGAAACTCCGCTTCGCGGAACCGGGGCATCTGATCGATCTCAAACGCGTCCAGGCACTGAGAGGCATCCGCGAGCAGGGCGGCATGATTTACATCGGCGCCATGACCACGGAGAACGAGCTGATCGCCTCCGAGCTGTTGCGGAAAAAATGTCCGCTGATTCCCGAAGCCGCGCACCTGATCGCCGATCCGCAGGTGCGCAACTGCGGCACCATCGGCGGCGACATCGTGCACGGCGATCCGGGCAACGATCATCCGGCGATCATGTTGGCCACGGAAGCGTCCTTCGTGCTGCGTGGGCGCGGCGGCGAGCGGGTGGTGCCGGCGGACGGCTTTTTCCTCGGCACCTATTCCACGCAACTCGCGGCCGACGAGATCCTGACGGAGATCCGGGTCCCCGGCGTGCCCGCGGGCAGCGGCCACGCCTATTGCAAGCTCAAGCGCAAGACCGGTGACTTTGCCACGGCGGCGGCGGCAGTGCAGCTGCAGCTCGACGGCAAGACCTGCAAGAAGATCGTGATCGCGCTCACCAACGCCGGACCCATGGCGCTGAAGGCGAACGAGGCGGCGGCGGTGCTGACCGGAAAGACAATCGATGACAAATTGATCGAGCAGGCCGCGCAAAAGGCAATGGCGATCTGCGATCCTGCCGAGGATCTGCGCGGCGACCGCGAGTACAAAACCCACATGGCGGGCGAAATGACGCGCCGGGCCATCCGTCAGGCGCTGGCACGGGCACAGGGGAAATGATCATGGCGAAAAAACAGATTTCATTCACGCTCAACGGACGCAAGGTCGAGACCTTGGTCGAGCCGCGCGAGCTGTTGATTCACGTCATTCGCGAGCAATTGAACCAGACCGGCAGCCATATCGGCTGCGAGACCAGCCATTGCGGCGCGTGCACGGTCGATCTCAACGGCAAGTCGGTGAAGTCGTGCACGGTGCTGGCGGTGCAGGCGGAAGGCGGCGCCGTGCTCACCGTCGAGGGTCTGCCGAAGAACGGCGCGCTGCATCCGCTGCAGGAGGCGTTCACGCAGGAACACGGCCTGCAGTGCGGCTATTGCACGCCGGGGATGCTGGTGCGCGCGTATCGCTTCCTCCAGGAAAATCCGAATCCGACGGAGGAGCAGATCCGCTTCGGCATGTCTGGCAACCTGTGCCGTTGCACGGGTTACATGAACATTGTGAAGGCGGTGCAATCGGCCGCCAAGAAACTGCAAGCAGCAGGAGGAAAGTAACGTCATGGCGACCACCGCAGAAGCAGTTGAACGCGAACAAAAACTCCAGGGTGTCGGCTGTTCGCGCCGGCGCAAGGAAGACGCGCGCTTCATCCAGGGCAAGGGCACCTATGTCGACGACATCAAGCTCCCCGGCATGCTGTTCGGGTCCATCGTGCGCAGTTCCTACGCGCATGCGCGCATCAAATCGATCAACAAGACCAAGGCCCTGGCGGTGCCGGGCGTCATCGCGGTCCTGACGGCGGAGGATCTGAAGCCAGTGAACCTGCATTGGATGCCGACCCTCGGCGGTGACGTGCAGGCGGTGCTGGCGGACAAGAAGGTCTGTTTCCAGTTGCAGGAGGTGGCGATGGTGCTCGCCACCGATCGCTACGCCGCCGCCGACGGGGTGGCGCAGGTGGAAGTCGAGTACGAGGAACTACCCGCCATTGTCGATCCGCACAAATCCATGGCCCCCGGTGCGCCGATCATCCGCGAGGATATCGTCGACAAGAAGGAAGTCGGCCACGGCCCGCGCACGCATCCGAATCACATTTTCACCTGGGAAGCCGGGGACAAGGCCGGGACCGACGCGGTCTTCGCCAAGGCCGCGGTGACGGTGCGCGAGGAAATTCTGAACCCACGCGTGCATCCCTGTCCGATGGAGACCTGCGGTTGCGTCGCCTCGTTCGACAAGGTCACGGGCCAACTGACCGTGTACCTGACGTCGCAGGCGCCGCACCTGGTGCGCACCGTGGTGGCGATGCTTTCGGGGATACCGGAGAGCAAGATCCGTCTGGTCGGCGGCGACATTGGCGGTGGATTCGGCAACAAGGTCCCGGTCTATCCCGGGTACGTAGTCGCGATCGTGGCGTCCATCGTGACCGGACTGCCCATCAAATGGATTGAGTCGCGCATCGAAAATCTCTCCACCACCGGATTCGCCCGCGACTATCACGGCATCGGCGAGCTCGCCGCCGACAAGGACGGCCGTATCCAGGCGCTGCGCTTCACCGCGCTCGCCGATCACGGCGCGTTCAATTCGCACGTCTCGGCAACGAAATTTCCGGCCGGGCTGTTCAATATCTGCACCGGCTCCTATGCCATTCCCAAAGCCTATTGCCGGGTCGACGCGGTCTATACCAACAAGGCGCCGGGCGGCGTCGCGTATCGCTGTTCGTTGCGCGTCACCGAGGCGGTCTATCTGATCGAGCGCATGATCGACGTCCTGGCGCAGAAGCTGAACATCGACAAGGCCGAGATCCGCCGGCGCAACTTCGTGAAGGCGGAACAGTTTCCGTATACCACGGCCTTGGGCTGGACGCTCGACAGCGGCAATTATCACGCCGCGCTCGACAAGGTGTTGAAGGCGGTCAATTACGTGGCGCTGCGCAAAGAGCAGGCCGAGAAGCGCGCCCGGGGCGAGCTGATGGGGATCGGCATCGCCACGTTCACGGAAATTGTGGGCGCCGGACCGAACAAGGCGTGCGACATCCTGGGCATTTCGCTTTTCGACAGCTGCGATATCCGCGTCAATCCCACCGGCAGCGCGATCGCGCGTCTGGGCACGATGAGCCAGGGCCAAGGGCACGCCACGACCTATGCCCAGATCATCGCCACCGAGCTGGGTCTGTCGTCGGATGAAATCCAGATCGAGGAAGGCGACACCGACAAGGCGCCGTACGGGGCGGGAACCTGGGGATCGCGCTCGACCCCGG
>DASPRK010000158.1:0-9001 GCA_035624495.1 Methylomirabilis sp. (SeqCode)
GCGGGGTACTCGTCCCTGGCGATCAGCAAGGCGGCTTCCGCCAGGTTCAGCTCCTGCTCGGAGCCCTTGACGATTTCGGTCAGACGTTCGTGTATGAATGATTCCATAGCCGTGCCGTCCGTGACGGCGTCGATGCAATAATGCTACGGCTAAGGATAGCAGACAGATGAGAGACGGAGCGGCGAGTTCGCGTTTACCGAAACGCAAAGTCATTCATGGAGTTGAAGCCGTTTCTTGTCGTGAAACGGAAAAGAATTGCTCCGCCGGTTAATCCGGGCGCATCGACACGATGGCGATTTCGGCGTTGTCGTCGACCGGGCTGTCGAGCGCAACGATTTGTCGATTGATCGTGACGCGTACCGCGTTATCCGCGAGCGCGCGGTTCCAGTTGTCACCGCGCCGCCGCAACCAGGCCAGCAGGGTGCGCACGTCGGTGACGGACGCCGGGAGCGCGGTTTCTTCGGAAGCGCGCCCGAGTCTGTCGACGAGAATTGCGAAGTACAGGATTTTTGCCATGGGGGAGGAGCCTCGGTGTCGGGTGTTATCCCGGAATTGCCGCCATTCGACCGATCCGGCCGAGGAAATGCGATGATTCGGGACGGCCTTTTCTCGGCAGACGCAAATTTTTTGTTCGCAACGGCGGTCGATGCTGTGTCATACAAAATGCGCTTTTGACCAAAAAATGACAAATGCCCTCAAGGCAAGGACTACTGTTGTTGCCGAGCGGCGAATGGTCGCTCCTCGATCCCCCCGCTGCCGCGATGCGGTTGGCCATGCACGAGCGCCAGCGCGCCGCTGAAAAACCCGCTTTCAGCGCAGCACTCAGGGCGCAAAACAGGCGAGATCACGCGCGAAGCCGACCGGTCCGGCGTAATGTTTCTTGATCAATTCGAGGATTTCCGCCTCGCGTTCCGGTGCCACCTGCGCGTTTGCCAGCAGCACCAGTTGTTTCGCCGCTGTTTCCTTTGCGAACCCGGCGATTTCATCCGGCGTGGTTTGTGGCGGATCGAGTGAAACCGCGAGCCAGTCGGCGTTCTTGGCCAGCGCTTCGGCGTATTTGCCGGTGCCGTCGCCCACACCGCTGAAAACGATGCTCTTGCCGGCGGCCTCGATGCGCCAAAGGAGGGCCGGTGCGGTGTCGCGCGTGACGTACATCGCGGAGACCCGCAGACGGCTATTGGAAAATAATTGATAGATCGCCGCCGGAGATTGGCGTACGCCAAGGCGGTTGGCTTCCTCGCCCACATTATGCGGCTGGAGTTTGTACGGGGCCTTGGCGAGCGGGTTGAGCAGCTCCCCCATATAGCGATATGCGCCGCGTGTGCCGTCGAACAAGGCGCGTATGAACGCCACCGTCGAGGGCATGGATTTGTTTCCGGCCGGTCCGTAAATCGGAAGTGACCGGCTGCGATTCTGCGCGAGCGACGCCCGCAGCAGCGTCGGCAGGTCGGCGGTGCGATCGGCGTACAGGCGCGTGAGGAGAATCGCGTCGAGATCGGCCGTGCTGGCCCCGCTTTCGATGAAACGCAGGGCAACGGCGGCGCCGACATCCACCAGTACTCGCGGTTTGCCTTCGATCCAGACGAGATAGCCGCTCTGCGCACGCTGGTCCGCAAGTTCCGGTCCGCTCGATCCGAGCACCTGCACCTGGACCGGCGCGCCGCCGCAGGGTTGCGCGTCAGTCGCCGGCAACCAGAGGATACCCAATATCCCGAGGACAAGCCGAACGATCAAACCGGCTCCATGCGCTGAATGCGGTCGAGACGGATCGTCACGGTTTCGCCGGAAGCGGTGCGGCAGATGAGAAACTCCTCGTGATTCTGGGTCTTGAGGTCGAGCGGTTGCACCACCTGGTCGTGAAACACGTTGTCCTCGCGCCAGCGCAGGTGCAGTTTCTGCCGGTGCAGAATGGCGACCTCGTATTCCGAGTAGCGCGCGCAAGCGATGGGTGCGTAAGGTTTCCGGTCCTGGGTGTCAGTCATTGTCGCGCTGGGTCTCGATCCCCGTCAGTTCGCCGTCCGCGCCAACCTCGATCCGGAACACGATCGGGCGACAGCAGACATAGCAGTCCTCGATGTATTCCTGGCTGCCCGCGGAAACGTCGATTTCGGTCTCGAACGTTTCGCCGCAGTACGGGCACTGTACGTTTTGAACCTCGGTCATGCTCCAGTCTAACAGGGTTTCCGGTTTGCCGGTGCCGCCCCCGGTTGCCATGACGTGCAAGGCGGCGTATGCTGAGTGAGAACAAAAGGAGAACATCTTGATGGAAAGACAAACGACCGGAGCGAGTAGGTCTAACGGTATGGTCACCGATCGTTCGCGCCAGGTTTACGATTTTGTCCAGGCCTACCTGGTTCGGCATGGTTACGCGCCCAAGCTGCGCGAGATCGCGGCGCACCTCGGAATCGTCTCGCGAGGGGTGGTGCACCGCCATCTGCGCGCGCTGGAACAGGCGGGCCTGGTGAGCATCGAACCAGACCGGGCCCGTGGCATCCGGCTGCGCAAAGGCCGGAACGTGGCCGCGCGATTGTTTCGCGTCCCTGGCTCCGTGAGCGCGCCGTTCCCGGCGCGCGTCTCGCTGCCCCTGCTCGGGCGTATCGCCGCGGGACGGCCGATCGAGGCCGTCCCCGGGGAGGACGAGATCGATCTATCGGAGTTTTTCGTCAACGGCAATCGCTTCGTGCTGCGCGTTCAGGGCGATTCCATGATCGAGGACGGCATTCTCGACGGCGACATGGTGGTCGTGGAGAAGCGCGAGGCCGCCGAGAACGGCGAGATCATCGTGGCCATCATCGACGGGATCGAGGCCACGCTCAAGCGCCTGCAGAATAATCGCGACGGCACCGTGACGCTGCGGCCGGCCAACAGCCAGATGCCGCCGATGCGCTACCCGGCCGCGCGCGTGCGCATTCAAGGCGTGGTTGTGGGTCAATTTCGCTCTTATCGATGATGGGCCATGGCGCCATTGACCTGCTACCGGCCGCGAGCCGTTGTTTACGTCGACATGAGCGCGATTTTCCCGAGCGGCGCGGGAAACCGGTCGGCGTCTCCAACGGCGAGGGTCGGTTCGAGCTGGCGCGCAAAGTTCTGGAGCGCCGGTCGCATCGGGTTTCTTGCTTCTCGCGACACGCACGCGTCCCTGTGCAGCGGCTGCGAGGGCGCCGCCGTGGCCCATGTGCGGAACACTGCCACGCCTCTGCGCCCGGTTTGCGGCCAGCGCGAGCGATTTGCCGCCAAGAACGGCCGCGCGCTCGAGCGCTTCAGCGCCATCGACCGCATCAACCTGCGTTGCGGCGAGTTCACCGTCGCGCCGGCGCCGCTGCTGGAATGGTCGACCATGCCCCACGTGATCGCTCTTAGAGCCCGGGCGGGCACCGGCAACGCGTCCGGGACTGACCGTGTCGGTTAAACCGGCAAGCGCAACGCCATTCGCCGTGCCGCTTCGGGGGCGCGGTGCGGTATCGAATCCGGAAGGACGATTCGATCGGTTGACGCGCGACCCGTACGACGACGGCTGGTGGCCGGAGGAAGAGTTGACGCCGCTCGCCACCACGGTCCGGGCCGAGCGGTGCCGGACGATCATCGCGCGCAATGACTCGCCCGACATCCCGTTTTCGCAGTCGATCAATCCGTACCGCGGCTGCGAGCACGGTTGTGTCTACTGCTACGCACGCCCGAGTCATGGCTACGTCGGACTGTCGCCGGGGCTGGACTTTGAAACCCGGCTGTTCGCCAAGGTCAACGCCGCGGAAATATTGCGTGCGGAGCTAGCCAGGCCTGGCTATGCGTGTCAGGCTATCGCCCTCGGCGCGAATACCGATCCGTACCAGCCAATCGAGCGGGAGTATCGCCTCACGCGCCAGGTCATTGAAGTGCTGTCGGAGTGCGACCACCCATTGTCCGTCATCACGAAGTCATCGCTCATCGAGCGCGATCTCGACCTGCTGGCTTCCCTGGCGCAACGGAATCTGGTCCATGCTTACATTTCGATCACGACGCTGGACCGTCAGCTCGCGCGGCGAATGGAACCGCGTGCCAGCGCCCCGTCGCGGCGGCTGGAAACCGTGCGCCGGCTGTCCGCCGCCGGCATCCCCACCGGAGTCCTGGTCGCGCCGGTTATTCCGGCGCTGACCGACTGTGACCTGGAACGGGTTCTGGAAGCGGCGCGTGCCGCCGGAGCGCGCCGGGCCGGTTACGTGTTGCTGCGCCTGCCGCATGAATTGAAGGACCTGTTTCGGCAATGGCTGGCGATCCATGCGCCGCTCAAGGCCGGACATGTCATGAAGCTCGTACGCGAGTTCCGCGGTGGACGTGATAACGATCCGCGCTTCGGCACGCGCATGCGCGGCCAAGGTCGGCTGGCAGATCTGATCGAAGATCGGTTCGCGGTCGCCTGCCGGCGACTGGGTTTCAATCGGGATGCGGAATTTCTGGATCACGTCCGTTTTCGACCACCTACCGTGGGTCTCCAGCTGCCTTTGTTCTGACGACGGGATTTGTGCGCCGGCGGCGCGGAGCGACTCGGCGCAGGCGCCAGGTATCAAGCAGGAGCACAAGAGCGCCGTTATCCCTTCTGAGGCGGGACGTTTCGATTTAACGGGCGCGCGTCCGCGCCAACTGAATTAGAATGTCGGCGAGGGCCGCATGAGTCGACAACGAGCCGTCAAACTCGATACCGCTTCCCATTCCAAGATCCGTCTTGGCATCAGCAGTTGCCTGATGGGCCAACGCGTGCGTTACGACGGTAACCACCAGTACGATGGCTTCATCACCGGCACTTTGGGAAAGTTTTTCGAGTTCGTGCCGGTCTGCCCGGAAGTGGCGATTGGACTGGGAACGCCGCGGCCGCCGATCCGCCTGGTCGGGTCGGCCGCCGCGCCACGCGCCGTCGGCATCGACGATACGGCGCTGGACGTGACGGACAAGCTCGCGGCTTTCGGCAATCGCATGGCGCACGAACTGATCGGCATCAGCGGCTATATCTTCAAGAGCAAATCCCCGAGCTGTGGAATGGAACGGGTCAAGGTCTATCATCGCGGCGGAATGCCGGCTCGCCACGGGCGCGGTATTTATGCCGCGGCCTTTCTCGTGGCGCGGCCCGGGTTGCCGGCGGAAGAAGAGGGCCGGTTGAACGATCCGCGGTTGCGCGATAATTTCATCGAGCGTGTATTCAGCTATCGGCGCTGGCAAGCGGTGGTGGCCGCGGGTCCGACCGCCGCGCTGCTGGTGGAGTTTCATACGCGTCATAAGCTGGCCCTGCTGGCGCATGGCGCTGATACCTATCGCCAGTTCGGACGCCTCTTGGCACAGGCCCGGAGAAAGGGCCCGAATGGTCTGGCCGATGAATACATTCGGCGGTTCATGGACGCCCTGGCGCACCCGGCAACGCCCGCGCGTCACGCCAACGTGATGATGCATCTGATGGGTTATCTGAAGAAGGGGCTGGATGCCGCCGACAAGGCGGAGTTACTGGAGCTGATCCGCGGCTACCGCGCCGGGGAGGCGCCGCTCGCGGCGCCGGTCACACTGCTGCGGCATCATTTCCGGTTGTGTCCCCATCCGTATGTCGCGCGCCAGACTTATCTTTATCCCGATCCAAGGGAACTATTGTTGCGCGGCGGATTCTGAGCAAGCTCGTGCACTCCGAGAATCTCCGTCGCGGCGCGGCGTTCATGATCTCCTCCGGGCTGTTGTTCGCGGCGATGGGCGCAATGATCAAATACATCGCGGCGCACCTGCCCAATGAGATGGTGGTGTTCTTCCGCAGCGCGATGGGGTTGGTGGCGCTGCTGCCGTGGATATGGCGCCGCGGTTTCGGTCAGCTCAGAACGAAGCGGCTGCATGGTCACCTGACGCGCGGGCTCGCGGGGTTGGCGGCGATGTACTGTTATTTTTATGCCATCGCCCACATGCCGCTGGCTGAAGCCACGCTGCTCAATTATTCGACGCCGTTGTTCGTGCCCTTCATCGCGTGGTTGGCGCTCAAGGAGAAAATCTCTCATCGGTTATGGGCTGCGATCGGTCTTGGGTTCCTCGGAATCCTGCTGATCCTGAAGCCGGGCCTCAGCCTCTTCACGCCGGTCTCGCTCATCGGCGTCAGCGCCGGTGTCTTCGCGGCGCTCGCGATGACGAGCATCCGCGAGCTTACGCGCAGCGAGCCGACGTTGCGCATCGTCTTTTATTTCAGCGCCGTGGGCACGGTGGTCTCCGCGATGCCCCTCGCCTGGAGCTGGCAGGCGCCCGAACCGGGCCTGTGGATGCTGCTGGTCGGCATGGGAATTGTCGGGAGTCTGGGTCAATTGCTGCTGACGCGCGCCTATTCCTACGCACCGGCCGCGCACGTGGGTCCGTTCAGCTATTCCACGGTGGTGTTTGCCGCCGGTGTCGGCTGGCTGTTCTGGGGCGAGGTTCCGGATGCGCTGTCTTTCGTCGGCGCGGTGCTGGTATGCCTGGCCGGTATCCTGACGATCCGTATCGCAGGTAAACGTGCAATTCCTCTGGCCGAAATATCCAATCGACGCTAAGTGTCCCGGACCGGGTCTAATTTCATAGATGATCCGCCGATTATTTGTCTCCGTTAACCTTGTCAGTCTCATGACCATGTCCCAAAATAAATAAACGGACCCCGCAGGGATAGGGCGACACCCATGAATAACGAAAATGGAGAGTGCTATGAACAGGCTGGACAAAGCAGTTGAGCTGGTATTGCGCTGGAAAACGGATCGGCGGAACGATCGCGTCGAAATCGTGGCGCGGCTCGAGGGTGTCATCGAGGAGTGCCAGGCGGCCATCCAGGTGTGGCAGGGGTATCTCGCCAAGCCCGGCGCCGCCGGCGATCAATGGACAATTGTGAGCTGGATCGGGGCGGAACGCGCCAAACAACTGCTCGACATCAATCTGCGGGCCAAGCAAATGGTACAAGAGGCGTGCCGGATCGTCGGGCCGGAGGCGGGTCGCTTCGTTCATTTTGACGAGGACCACGTCGAAACCGCCTATCGCCAGCTCAAGCAAGGCGAGAGCGGCGTCGACGCCGCCAAAATCGCCGTCGAACGCCTCGAGGCGCGCGTGAGATACCTGCATGGATTGATAGAGCGAATCCGTTCCGCCAAACCCGCCGCCGCACCGGACAAGAGAGCGGCACGGAAACCCTCCGGCAAAAAGGGTGCCGCCAACAAACCCAAGAAAAAAACCGCCAAGACCGGAAAAACGAAAGCTGCGCCGAAGAAAAAATAAACAACGGCTGGAAATCCATCCAGCCCATCCTCATTAATCCTCCCGAAATTTTTTTGGGAGATATCCATGTCTACTGTCTTAATTGTCGTGTGTCCGCATTGTGACGGCATCAACCGCGTTCCGCGGGACCGGCTCGGCGACCAGCCCGCAGTGCGGCAGTTGCCATCGACCGTTGTTTGACGCCAAGCCGGTTGTTCTGAACGAAAGCAACATCCAGCGACATATCGAAAAGAACGATCTGCCCGTGGTGGTGGATTTCTGGGCCCCGTAGTGTGGCCCGTGCAAAATGATGGCGCCGGTTTTCGCGCAGGCGGCGGGGCAGTTCGACGCGCGCCTGCGTCTCGCCAAAGTCAACACCGAAGAATCGCCGGCATTGGCCGCGCGCCACGGCATCCGCAGCATTCCGACGCTGGTCGCGTTCCGCCGCGGTCATGAGGTAGATCGGGTCGCCGGTGCGTTGCTACTGGCGCAGTTGTCAGCGTGGCTACAGAGTCATTTATCGCGCTCAAAAACAAAGCGCCCCATTCGGGGCGCTTTGATGTACCGCGTAAAGAAGCAAAATGATTACTTGGCCGGAGCCTCTTTCATTTCATCTTTCTTCACTTCTTTCTTCGCCGGTTTCTTCGTGGACTTCTTCTTCGTCGTCTTTTCATTCTTCACTTCTTTCTTTTCTCCCTTCTTGGCCTCGGCCGCGGCGCCATTGGTCTTGGCAGCCGGCTCTTCAGCGTTGGCGAAATGTACGGCGCCGAACATCAGGGCCAAAGCCAGTGCGAACAGGGAAGTCAGTGACTTTTTCATACAAAAGCTCCTTAAGAATAAAACATCGTTTTTGAATATCTGATGGCTTGAGTATGTCTCCATGCTCTCCATCATTGCGATTCTCTACAGCAATCGATATGCCAACAAAGCGATTTAATAATTCATTTTAAATCAAATATTTATTAAAATATTATAAACTGAGATATACTTGTAATTTGCAGCAAACTACAAAATTTGTAGCTCGCTGCATGCAAAGAGGGAAAATGCCGGATCGATTTTTGAAACTCGGACGTCTCCAGCGCAAGGTGCTGCTGGTCATTTCGGTCATTGTGATCGTGCCGATGCTGGTGGCCGGCTGGCTGGCGGCGGAATGGGTATCGATCACCTTTGAGCGGCGGCTGCAGCAATGGATCGTGGACGCCGCGCGCGCCAACCAGAACTGGCTGGAAGCCTACCAGAACGACGCCACCATGCTGGGTCGCGTGCTGGCCGACGATCCGTCGTACCTCGCCAGAGTCGCGCGCAATCCCGAGGATGCCATGTCGCCGCAGATGCGGCGGATCTCGCAGGAACTCGGGATCAATTTGATCCAGCTGTATACCCCGGACAAGAAGCTGCTTTATTCCTCGATTCCGGTGGAAGTGGACGCGCAGTGGGTCCGCGGCCAGACCGAGGCGGTGCTCAAGGTGAAACGAAAGAATAAGACCATGCTCGCCGCCGTCGGCATCACGTCGATTCCCCGTCGCAGCGCTCCGCACTATTACCTCGTGCTGGGCAGTCTGCTCGGCCAGGATTTTACCGACGAATTGGCGCAACTGACCGGCATGAAGGCACGCCTGTATTATCGTGAAGGCAAAAATTATTACGATCTTTTCGCCGCGCCGGGCGAGATCGTCGCCCTCAAGGATTTGCCGGCGCCGGCGCTCAATCGCCTGGAGAAGAAAAAGAAATCCTATTACAGCCTGGAGGCGGAAGACGGCAAGTACCGGGGGTTGTACACGCCGATTGT
>DASPRK010000040.1:0-3989 GCA_035624495.1 Methylomirabilis sp. (SeqCode)
GACGACGGCCTCATCCGCCTTGCCCAGGGCGAGCTGCAGCACGACGGTGGCCTCGAGCATCCACGGTACCGGCGACCAGAACTTGCCGAGCAGCACGCGCCAGGAATGCGGGCGCGCCTCCGGCACAGCGTTAGGGCCATGCTGACGCAGGCGCGCCGCGGCCTCCGTTCCCGTGAGCCCGGCCGCGCCCGGCATGCGGCTATTTCCCGTGGACCAGTAAGACCGGTTCGGAGATCGTCATCAAAATGCGCCTGATCAATGAACCCCTCCGGTCCCGGTGAATGGGAAGTAAATATTCTACGGCGCGGGGAGAGGTCTGGCGACCACGAACGGCTTCATAAAGACAGGCTGCCCATCCAGGCTGCTGAATAACGTGTCAGTTCAGCCGCCCGTGTAGGCGGGCGAAGCCCCGCCCGAACGGGCGGCTGCAACTGATGGTTAGCAGTCCGCGTACGATCACTTTGTGGCCGCACCGACAAGGCACTCACCCGGCACCTCGAACCCACCAGGCGATTCGAAGCTACGCATTGAGTCTTCCACTTCGTTCCACACGGACTCGCGTTCTTCAGGGGATAGGTGAGCCATCATGGCATTGAATGCACCGAAGGCTTCTCGGGCGACCCGCACGTACTCGGCAGAACTCGCCATTCTCAGGGGCATCGGCACAGCGCGAACCTCGGGATTGGCAAATCCGGCTTGACGGAAAACGCCTTCGAGCACCCCGGGAGCGCCAAGGCTAAACGGGCCGGGTTGCCCCGGAACGGGAGGCGGGAGTTGCGCGCGCCGCCGGATGATGGAAGCGGGCATAGCACCCCAACTGTTTCGATCGGGCGTGGAAAAGACAACGACGACAACCCGACCGCCCGCTCTCAGAGCACGGCGCCACTCGCGCAGCGCTGTCACGGGGTGCGGCATATACATCAGACCAAGCCGACACAGCACCGCATCAAAGGAAGCGTCAGGGAGATCCAACTTCTCGCCGTCCATGGCGCGGGTCTCAATCTGTTTGAGTCCACGTTCGCGGGCGACCTGGAGCGCAAGCTCAACGATCCCTTCCGAGATGTCGGTCGCCAGCACGTAACCGCCAGGGCCAACTCGTTCGGCAGCACTGACAGCCGGTTCACCGGCGCCGGCGGCGATGTCCAGGATGCGCTGACCCGGCTGGATCCGGGCCAGGTCGAGCATCTGGCGGGTCATTTCGCCATACCAACGATCCAGGGTGGGATTCCAGCGGCGCCATGCCGCGCCGTCCTTGTTCCATTGCTCTCGCTGCGCGTTCTTGTACTTCGCTGCGTCGAATGAGGGTTGCTGTTCGGCCACGCAAGTTCTCCTCTCGGTTAGACCTTGATGTTGCTTCGCGGTGGGGGCTCAGACCGCTAACGCAGAGTTGTGCGGCCGGCGTAGCCGGTCCGCACGAACGACGTGTTATGCCGCGGCTTTGCCGGGAATCTCCCAACCCGGGAATACCAGTACACCCGGGTGGCACTTGAGTGCCCGGGCGAGAACCTTCGCCCGCTCCACCCCCAGGCGGACTCGATCGTTCTCGATGGCCGAAATGGTAGCCTGGGGAATCCCGGTAAGACGGGAAAGCTGGCTTTGGCTTAGCTCCTGAAGTTCGCGAAGAATCCGGACGGACTCGCCGACCGAAACCTCGATGCGCTTCTTTGCGGGACGATAATCTTTCATTTCACGGCCTCCGATAGTCATGCGCGGTTATCGAAGCGACTTGGAACAGCAGCTTTTCCGGAACTACGCGATAAATCACCCGCCACTGAAGTCCAAGCCGGCAAGATCGGTGCCCGCGCCACTCGCCCGATAACGCCTCGTCATGGAACCCCCGAATAACGCGAAGTCCTGGGGGACCGGATATCGTCGCGATGTCCTTCCACTTTTCGTATCGCTTGAGAATGTCCTTTGGGACCGTCGCAACCTGTTTGTCGACCCGGCGGTGCTCTTCGATGCGCCACATACCATATTATGTGTATACCACATATGGTATGTCAACCGGATTACTGGTGCGGCATAACTAGAAGTAGACAGCCTAAATGTCGCTTTACAAGGCAGCATAATACTGTATGATTATACAGTAACTGATTGCAAGTGGTTAATAACATTCATAATTACTCATTCTAGTACGCCATAAAATAAGAAGACAAACGCAGCATGAGCGATAAACCACCAAGACTGTTGGACCAGGTCCGGGAGCGTATCCGCCTGAAACATTACAGCATTCGGACCGAAGAGGCCTACGTACACTGGATCAGACGGTTCATCTACTTTCACGGGAAACGGCATCCCCGGGAACTGGGAGCGCGGGAAACCGAACAGTTCCTCACGCATCTGGCGGTGAAAGGGCAGGTATCCGCCTCCACCCAGAATCAGGCCAAGAGCGCGCTGCTCTTCCTCTACAAGGAAGTACTGGAACAGCCCCTCCCCTGGCTCGACAACATCGAATCCGCGCAGCGACCCAAGCGTTTGCCGGTGGTGCTGACGGTCGAGGAGGTGGAATCGCTCCTGCAGCGTGTCCAAGGCACGACCGGACTCATGCTCTGGTTGATCTACGGTACCGGCATGCGGCTCATGGAGTGCGTGCGTCTGCGGGTAAAGGACGTGGATTTCGCGCGCGGGGAGATCACGATTCGAGAAGGCAAGGGATTCAAAGACCGCGTTACCATGCTGCCCGTCCTGCTGGAAGAACCCTTGCGGCGGCATATCGAGCGGGTCAAGCGCCTGCACGAGTCGGATCTTCGCGCCGGATACGGCGAGGTGTACCTGCCTTACGCCTTGGAGCGAAAATACCCGAACGCCGGGCGCGAATGGGCGTGGCAGTATGTCTTTCCCTCTAGCAAGATTGCGCACGATCCCCGCTCCGGAGCCCGGCGCCGCTGGCACGCCCACGAAAGCAACATCCAGCGGGCCCTGCGCCGGGCCTTGCGGGAATCGGGCATCCCCAAGTTGGTGACGCCGCACACGCTGCGCCACTCTTTCGCCACCCACCTGCTGCACGCTGGCTATGACATCCGCACCGTGCAGGAATTGCTGGGCCACAAGGACGTCAGCACCACGATGATTTACACGCACGTGCTCAATCGCGGCGGACACGCCGTGCTGAGCCCGTTGGACGCCGGCCGCCGCGAAAAAGCCCCGTTACTGCCGCCAACACCGCCGTCGCGCATCGCTTTTCATCGTCCCGCGCTGGATGGGTTCCCGCGATCCGGAGATAAAATATGATCGAACTCACCCGTCGCCAGAACGAAATCCTCAATCTGATTCGCCGCCAGATCGAGAAAAACGGGCTGCCGCCGACGCGCACGGAAATCTGCGCGGCCCTCGGTTTCCGCTCGCCCAATGCCGCGGAGTCGCATCTGCGCGCGCTTGAAGCCAAAGGCGTCATCGAAATGACGCCCGGCACCTCGCGCGGAATTCGCATCGTCGCGCAGGGGGCACTGGCGCCGGAATTCTCGCTGCCGGTGGTCGGGCGGGTGGCAGCGGGCGAGCCCATCCTTGCCGTTGAGCATATCGAGGACCACCATCGCGTCGATCCGCGCCTGTTCAGGCCGCGCGCGGATTACCTGCTGCGGGTGCGCGGGAATAGCATGCGCGAGACCGGCATTTTTGACGGCGACCTGCTAGCCGTGCACCGCGCGAGCCGCGCCGAAAACGGGCAGATCATCGTGGCACGGGTGAACGAAGAAGAAGTCACGGTGAAGCGGTTTCACCGCCGCAGCGCCTATCTCGTTCGATTGTTGCCGGAGAATCCGGATTTCGATCCGATCGAGCTGGACTTGCGCCAGGACCAGCTGACGATCGAGGGAGTCGGGGTCGGGGTGTTACGGTTAAGCGCGTGACACGTAGTGCCGCGGCCCTCAGTAAACGTTTGGCACGTCCCGTGTGCCAAACGCCCTCGGGACTCGCGGCGTGTAGTTTGGCCACGACCGTCCTGCGGCTGAGAACCGCCACAGTGACTCTACGCCGGGGTCCCCTACCCC
>DASPRK010000188.1:0-15669 GCA_035624495.1 Methylomirabilis sp. (SeqCode)
CCGGGGCCGAGGGCTACTTCTCCGCCCGCATGAAAATGGCCCAGACCTCGGATGTCTACGCCGTGGTCAAGTCCGCCGGCAAACTCTACCTCGCCAAGCAGACGGTGAAGGTGACGGTGGGGGGATGCGGGGGGTAATTCATCCCGGCGCCCGATGTCTCCTGGAAAACACGAGGTAATGATTCATGGTTGATCGCAAAATGAAAATGCGCACCCGCATGCAGGATGGCGTGGTCGAGTTGCAAGTGCTGATTACGCACCCGATGGAAACCGGCCTGCGCACCGACAAGAACACCGGCAAGAAAATCCCGCCACATTTTATCCAGAAAGTGACCATCGAGCTCAACGGCAAGGCCGTGGCGGTGGTGGACAGCGGCACTGGCGTGTCCGAAGACCCATTGCTCGGTTTTCGCCTTAAGGGCGCCAAGAACGGCGACAAGCTCAAGGCATTCTGGACCGACAACATGGGCGAGTCGGGCACGCTCGAGGGCGCGGTCGACGTGTCCTGAAATCCCTTTTTTGCATCAAAAGGAAAAAACCGCCAGGTGGGCGGTTTTTTTATGAGCATTCAGGATCGCTCATGAAGGAAACTAGGCAATGAGAGCAGGAGGGCCGGCTTTGGCGGCAAGAGTAATGCCCACCGCATCTCATTACCGAAGAGGAGAGGCATCAGGGGCTTTACCACCACCGCACGGCGCGGCTGACACTTTACGGTGCGACGCGAAAATCCTTCACTGGAAAGTCTTGGCGACGATACCTGCGGCCAGCAAGGCGGCGCCATAGGCGGCATGTCCCGACCGCGGCTTCTCCAGCTTGACGCGCAGGATGCGTTCACGGATGCGTTGCCATGCCGGATTCTTGGCGCCGCCGCCGGTGGTGTAGACCGCGGTCAGACCCGGGGCGCCGAGCTGTTCCAGCAATTCGTAGCCCTGCGCCTCGATGCGCGCGATGCCTTCGAGCATGCCCTGAAAGAACGTGACGCTGTTGCCCGGCAGCGGCTCGAGCCGCGGCGTAAGTTCCGGGTTGTTGATCGGGAAACGCTCGCCGATGTCGGGCAGCGGGTAGTAATCGAGGCCGGTGAAATTTTCCGGATCGAGCATCGGCGTCATTTCCTGCATCTGTTCAGGCTTGAAGTATTGCAGCAGCACCGCGCCGCCGCTGTTGGAGGCGCCGCCGGCGAGCCAGTACTTGCCGAGGCGGTGGCTGTAAATTCCATGCTCCGGCGAGAACACCGGCTTGTCCGACAGCAGTTTCAGCACCAGCGTGGTGCCGAGGGAGGTGACCGCGTGTCCCGGCTCGCTGGCGCCAGCGGCGAGGAAGGCCGCGACACCGTCGGTGGCGCCGGCCAGGATCTGTGTTTCGGGCGGCAGTCCGAAGGTCTTTGCGATTTCGGGGCTGACGGTCCCGATCCCGTCGCCCGGCGCGTGTACCTCGGGCAGCAGTTCGATGTTGAAACCGAGTTTATGGAGCCACTTGGGCCACGCCATTTTCTCGGCATCGAAACCGAGCTTGAGGCAGTTGTTGTAATCGCTGTGCCCGAACTTGCCGCTCAGGCGTCCGCTGATCCAGTCGGCCTGGTGCAGCGCGTAGTGGGCGCGTTTGTCGATCTTGTGATCGTGCAGCCACTGCAGCTTGGCGAGGCTGCTGCTGGCGCCATGTGCGCCGGAAACCGGCCCAGCCAGCGCGGCGATCCGGTTTGCCTGTTCGACCGCGCGCTGGTCGTTGTACATGATGGCCGGCGTCGTGGGATTGCCCTTGTCGTCAGCGAGCAGCAGGGTGCCGGAAGTGCCGTCCACGACGATCGCGCTCACCCGTTGCGGATCGATTTTTTTCAGCAGGTTTTGCAGACAGCCGCTGACGGCCTTCCACCACAGGGTCGGATCCTGCGTGATCTGATCCTCTTTTTTCGGCGGCGCCGGAATCGGCGCGCTCACCTCGCCCTGGATCGTTCCGGCGGCGTCGACGGCGATGGTGCGGCAGCCGGTGGTCCCGAGGTCGATGCCGATATACAGCCAATCCTGCCGCGGCGCGGGTTGGGGAGTACTTTCCTCATCAACCGTCGTGTCCATCGGCGCCGGTTCCGGCCGGCGCGCCCGCCGCAGCATGCGAAAGCGGTCGCTGGCCGGTGCTGCCGGGGCTGGTGCCGGCGTGTTGGTCCTGGCGCTGGGCGCGGGTGGCGTGGCCGCGACGGGCGCCGGCACTGGTGATTTCAGCGCCGTCTTCACCGGCGCCGACCGGACCGGCGCGGGTTCCGGCTCGGCGCTTTCGTTCGGCGGCAGCACCTGGGTTTCCCGCGGCATATCGGTGGGCGGAGGTGGCGGCGGATTCCAGGTGGAGTGGCGATGTTCGACGGTGACCGTGGTGTAGATTCCGCCGCGGACATTGAATTTCGCCCGCAGCCGCATGTAGCGCGGGTGGATGGCGGCGACCAGGTCGTTCAGGATGCGGTTGGTGACGTCCTCGTGGAAATGCCCCTCGCCGCGGTACGACCAGACGTACAGCTTCAGGCTCTTCAGCTCCACGCACAGCCGGTCCGGGGCGTACTCGAGATACAGGGTGGCGAAATCCGGCTGACCGGTCCTGGGGCACAGACAGGTGAACTCCGGACATTCGATCTCGATGATATAATCGCGGCCCGGATGCGGATTGGGGAAGGTTTCCAGATTTTTACTGGGCTGCGTCGGCATTTCTCGGCTGGCAAGTGTTTGGAATATCGGTAAAATTGTAGCTTAATTTCCGGCGGCGGACAGGAACCTGTTTTTTGACCGAACGAACGAAGCGAAGCGCAGTAGGTAGACATTATTATGAACGGACGAACGAAGCGAAGCGTAGTAGGTAGACATTAAAAGACACGAAATGCGGCTTAAAACGATCAAGCTTTCCGGCTTCAAGTCCTTCGTCGAACCCATCATCATTCCCATCACCGGCAACCTGATCGGCATCGTCGGTCCCAACGGCTGCGGCAAATCCAACATCATCGACGCCGTGCGCTGGGTCATGGGCGAGATGTCGGCCAAGAACCTGCGTGGCGATTCCATGGCCGACGTGATCTTCAACGGCTCGAACGCGCGCAAGCCGGTGGCGATGGCCTCGGTCGAGCTGATCTTCGACAACAGCGATGGCAGCGCCGGCGGCCAATACGCGAGTTATGCCGAGATCTCCATTCGGCGTGAAGCCGGGCGCGACGGGCAATCCGATTACTATCTCAATCGCACGAAGTGCCGACGCAAGGACATCACCGACATCTTTCTCGGGACCGGCCTCGGACCGCGCGCCTACTCGATCATCGAGCAGGGGATGGTGACGCGCATCATCGAAGCCAAACCCGAGGACCTGCGCGGGTTCATCGAGGAGGCCGCCGGCATCTCGAAGTATAAGGAGCGCCGGCGCGAAACCGAGAACCGCATCAAGCACACGCGCGAGAACCTGACGCGCGTGGAGGACATCCGCAAGGAACTCGAGACGCAGCTGTCAAAATTGCAGAGGCAGTCGAAGGCGGCGGCGCGCTACAAGGAACTGAAACAGGAAGAGCGCCTGGTGAAGGCGCAGCTACTGGTACTGCGCTGGCTCGAGCTCGATGGCCGGCTGCAGGCGCACGACCGCGAACTGGCCTCGCACCAGAACGCGCTCGACGCCGTGCTCGCGCGCCAGCACGGGATCGAGGCCGAGATCGAAAAGATCCGCTCGCAGCAGACCGAGGCGGTCGACGCGTTCAACGCGGTGCAGGCGGAATTCTATTCCGTGGGCGCCGAGATCTCGCGCCTCGAGCAGATGATCCAGCACGCGCGCGAGACACGCGAGAACCAGCAGCGCGAGCAGGAGCAGGTGAACCGCGCCTGGGGCGAAGCGAGCCAGCACCTGCAGGCCGACGTCGCCCGCATCGAGGAACTGCAACGCCGATTCGATGAGCTCGCGCCGAAGCTGCAAGAAGATCTCGGCGCGCGCGACGCCGCCGTCGGGCAGCACGCTCAGGCCGAGCGCGCGATGCAAGACTGGAGCCGCGAGTGGGAAGCGTTCAGCGAGACCGCCGCCGAACCGGCCAAGGTGCGCGAGGTCCAGACTGCGAGCATCCGCCAGCTGGAAAGCCACGTCACGCAGTTGCGGCAGCGGCAGGCGCGCCTGGAGCAGGAAGCCGCAACCATTGCCGCGGAGCTGGAAAAAGAACCGGCCAGTGCGATCCAGACGCAGGTAACCGAGCTCGACCAGACCTGCGAATCGCAGGAAAGCTCGATCGGCGAGATCGAAACGCGCTTGCGCGAGACACGCGACCGCCGCGATGAGCTGGACGACGCACTCGCGGAGGTTCGCGGGCAGAAGCAGAACGCCGAGGCGCGCCTGGCGTCGTTGCGCGAATTGCAGGCCGCCGCCCAAGGAGAGACCGATGCGTCTCTCGGCGACTGGCTGCGCGGCCGGGGCCTCGACAAGGCTCCGCGCCTGGCGGGCCTGCTGAAGGTCGAATCCGGCTGGGAAAGGGCCGTGGAACGGGTGCTCGGCATCAACCTCGGCGCCGTGTGCGTGTCGCAGATGAACCAGGTCGTTTCGGCCGCATCCGGATTAAATCAGTCACAGGTTTCTTTCATCGAACTCGGGGCCCCGGGCGAGCACTCGCGATCCGCGCGCGCGGCGCTGCTCGATAAAATACGCTCCGACATCGATCTCGCGCCATTGCTCGAGGGTGTGTACATCGCGGATTCGCTGGATCAGGCGCTGACCATGCGTCACGCATTGTCCGTGCGCGAGTCGATCGTTACCCGCGACGGGGCCTGGATCGGACGCAACTGGCTGTCCCTCGGACAGGAGAAGAGCGCGCGCGCCGGCTGGCTGCTGCGCGAACGCGAGATTGAGACGCTGCAATCCGAGTTGACCGCCTTTCAAAGCCGGCTTGGCAACCTCGAGACCGAGCTGTCCGAGATCGACACCCGGTTGCAGAACCTCGAGGACGAACGCGACGACCTCAGCCGCGATCTCAACGAGAACAACCGTCAGCGCGCGCGGTTACGCGAGCAGCTGGGGCACCAGCAGGCGCAGCTGGCGCAATTGCAATCGCGCGGCGCGCAGATTCAGCGCGAGCAGAATGAAATCAGCGAACAGATGAATCGCGATCAGGCGGAAATCGCCTCAGCCGGCGAGCTGTTGCAACAGGCTGAGGCCACCGGCGGCACGCACGAACAGCAGCGTGCGCAACTGCAGCAGAAACGGCAAGGATTGCAGGAAGCCCTGGAGCGGGCGCGCGCGGAGGAGACCGAAAGGCGCGACCGCCTGCATCGCCTGGAAATCGAACGCGAGACGGTGCAGACCGCGCTCGACGCGACGCGCACGAGCCACGCGCGCCTCGAGGCGCAGCTGCAACAACTGATCGCGCGGCGCGAACAACTGTCGCTGCTGCTGTCCGAGGAGCAGGACCCGACGCCGGGCCATCGCCGGCAGCTGGATGAATTGCTGCAGAAGCGCCTGGGCATCGAAGAGCGCCTGAACGCGGCGCGTCAGGGCGTGACCGAGCTCGAGACCGGGCTGCGCGAGCGGGAACAGGCGCGCTCGCGCGAGGAGCAGCAGGTTTCCGAGATACGCGAGAAGCTCGAGGGCGAGCGCGTGGTGCGCCAGGAGCTGATCGTGCGCCGCGACAACTTCGCCGATCAGCTGCGCGAAACCGGATTCGAGATCGAGGGGGTGCGGCAGGAGCTCCCGTCCGAGGCGACCGAGCCGGAATGGGCGGCGCGACTGGAGCAGACCGCGGCGCGCATCGAACGGCTCGGTCCGATCAACCTGGTGGCGATCGAGGAGTTCGAGGAAGCGAACACGCGCAAGACCTATCTCGACAAGCAGTACGAGGACCTGTCGCAGGCGCTCGCCACGCTCGAGGAGGCGATCCGCAAAATCGACCGCGAAACGCGCACGCGCTTCAAGGAGACCTTCGACCAGGTCAACGAGCATTTCCAGAGTTTTTTCCCGCAGCTGTTCGGCGGCGGCAGCGCCTATCTCGAGATGACCGACAACGACCTGCTGGAAACCGGCGTGGGCGTGATGGCGCGTCCACCCGGCAAGCGCAACAGCACGATTCACCTGCTCTCGGGCGGCGAGAAGGCGCTCACGGCGGTCGCGCTGGTGTTCTCCATCTTCCAGCTCAACCCGGCGCCGTTCTGCCTGCTGGACGAGGTCGACGCGCCGCTCGACGACGCCAACGTGATCCGCTACTGCGAGACGCTGAAAACCCTCTCGGGGAAGACCCAGCTGGTGTACATCACGCACAACAAGATCAGCATGGAGATGGCCGATATTCTGGTCGGCGTGACCATGTCCGAGCCGGGGGTCTCGCGACTCGTGGCGGTGGACGTCGACCAGGCCTTGGAAATGGTCGCGCAGTAATGACTCTGCAGTATGCCCTGCTCCTCATAGGAATCGTCATCATCGCCATCGTCGCCCTGACCGCATTCGACACGGCGCGGTTGCGGCGTCCGCGTTCGCGCCCGCGGCCGGACGTGGATTTCACCGAACCTGCCCATGGCGCTTCCTCCTTTCCGCCGCGCGCGCCGCCCGTCATGCGCGCCGAAGGCAGCGAAAAAATCCTCAGTCCCGATATCGACGTGGCGCTGGAGGAAAAGCCGCGCGAGGAAGTGCTGCGCAAGGAAATCCGCCAGCTCGAGGAAATGGCGACCATGCCGCTGAACCTCACCCCCGGTATACAGCGCCGCCACCGGCCGCGGGCCGAGCCCGGCCGGCAATATCTGCCGGACGAGAAGATCGACTTCGTGATCGATCTGCCGGGCACCGACCCCGTGGCGCGCGACACGGCGCTCGGCGTGTTCAAGCAGCACGAGTACAACCTCAACAAGCCGCGCCATCTGTACGGCCGCCACTTCGCCACCGAACGCTGGTCCGAGCTGCAGCTCGATCCGGGGACGACGCAATACGACGATCTCAAGCTGGCGATCCAGCTGGCGGACCCGCGCGGGCCGATCAACGAATCCGAGCTCAACCGGTTCATGCAGATCGGTCTGAAGCTGGCCGATGCGCTGCACCGGCCGACGAAACTGCCGCTGACTTTCGAGGAAGGGCTGGCGCACGCCCAGGAATTGCTGGCTTTCTGTGATTCGTATGACGTCGTCGCCGGCATCCACGTGTTGCCGGACGAGGGCACGGTATTTCCCGGCCGCCCCGTCAATATCGCCGCGCGCCGCGCCGGCCTGGAGCTCGGGACGCTAAATCTCTTTCACATGAAGAATGAAGTCGCTCCCGGCAGCCGCCACCTGTTCAGCTTGGCCAACCTGAACCAGCCGGGCTCCTTCGATCCGGCGGCGTGGGACGGCTTCGAGAGCCCCGGCCTTACGCTGTTCATGAGCGTTCCCTGCGCGTACCTTCCGGGGACGGTATTTGAAAAGATGGTGACCGCGGCGAAGCAGATCGCCGACGAGCTCGGTGGACACCTGCAGGACCAGAATCGGCGACCGCTCACCGACAAGGGCATCGCCGTGATCCGACATCAGATCGACGAGATCGAGGAAAAGATGCGCGCCTTCGGCATCGCGCCCGGCAGCGAAACCGCGCTCAAGCTGTTCAACGAAGCCGCCACCCCATGAGCGGCGCGGGCAGCCTGCGCAAGCGTGCGGAGGCCCTACGCCGGGAACTCAACCACCACAACTATCTTTACTACGTCCGCGACCAGCCGGTCATCTCCGACGCGCATTACGACAAGCTGCTGCGCGAGCTGCAGGAGCTGGAGCGGGCGCATCCCGAGCTGATCACGCCGGATTCGCCGACGCAGCGCGTCGGCGCCGCGCCGTCCAAGGAATTCGGCGAGGTCCGGCACATCGTCCCCATGACCTCCATGGACAACGCCTTCTCGGACGAGGAGCTGCGCGATTGGGACCAGCGTGTGCGCAAGGGGCTCGAAGCCGAGAGCGATATTCCCTACACCGCGGAACCGAAATTCGACGGCACCTCCGTTTCGTTGCGCTACGAAAACGGCGTGCTGACGCAGGCCGGTACCCGTGGAGACGGCAGCACCGGCGAGGACGTGACCGTGAACGTGCGCACGATCAAGACCGTGCCGCTGCACTTGCAGGGAAAAGGCTGGCCGAAAGTGCTGGAAGTACGCGGCGAGGTGGTGATCCCGAAGAAGGATTTCGAGCGGCTCAACGCCGAGCAGCTGAAGCAGGGCGGCAAGGTGTTCGCCAATCCGCGCAACGCCGCCGCCGGCAGCCTGCGCCAGCTCGACCCCCGCATCACCGCCTCGCGCCCGCTGAGCTTTTTCCCGTGGGGGTTGGGCGAAACCTCTGAACCGGTGGCGCGGCGTTATTCGGAGGTGGTCAAAGACCTCAAGGAATGGGGCTTCCGCGCGACTGAATTCTTTCGCGTGGTGCACGGCCCCGAGGAATGTCTCAGGTATCACGGGGAGATTCTCGCCAGGCGCGACAAGCTTTCGTTCGAGATCGACGGCGTAGTGTACAAGGTCGACGACCTCGCCGCGCGCGACCGTCTCGGTTTCACCGCGCGCGCACCGCGTTGGGCGATCGCGCACAAGTTTCCGGCGCACGAGGAGAACACCGTGGTCGAGGATATCATCGCCTCGGTCGGCCGCACCGGCGTGATCACGCCGGTGGCGGTGTTGAGGCCGGTGCAGGTGAGCGGCGTCACCGTGACGCACGCCACGCTGCACAACCAGGACGAAGTCGAGCGCAAGGACGTGCGCATCGGCGACACCGTGGTGGTGCGGCGCGCAGGCGACGTCATCCCCGAAGTCGTTGCCGTCATAAAAGAAAAACGTCCGCGCGGTACGAAACCGTGGCACATGCCGAAGAAATGCCCGGTGTGCGGCTCGGAAGTCATTCGCGAGGAAGCAGAAGCCGCGCACCGCTGCATGGGCGGGCTGGTATGTTCCGCCCAGCGCATGGGCGCAATCCTGCACTTCGCCTCGCGCCACGCCATGGACATCGAAGGTCTCGGCGACAGGCTGGTGCAGCAGCTGGTGGACAAGGGCCTGGTTAAGACCGTGGCCGAAATCTACCGGCTGAAGAAAGACGTGCTGGCCGATCTCGAACGCATGGCCGAGAAGTCGGCGCAGAATCTTCTGGATCAAATCGAAAAAAGCAAAGACACGACCCTTGCGCGTTTTCTGAACGCACTTGGCATCCCGCAGGTGGGCGAAGCCACGGCGCAGCTGTTAGCCGATCATTTCGGTGCGATCGACGACATCGTGGACGCCAAACGCGAGACGCTGGAGCAGATCCACGGCGTAGGCCCGGCCATGGCCGAGGACATCTACGAGTTCTTCCACGAGAAACACAACCGCGAAGTCATCCGTGCGCTGATCAAGGCCGGCATCCACTGGCCCAAGCCCACGCGCGTCAAAAAATCCATTGCCCTCACGGGCAAGACTTTCGTTCTTACTGGCGGGCTCAGCACCATGACCCGCGACGAGGCCAAGCGCCGGCTGCAGGAACTCGGCGCGAAGATTGCCGGTAGCGTTTCGAAGAAGACGGATTACGTGATTGTCGGCGAAGAGCCCGGCTCGAAGGCCGACAAGGCCAAAGAACTCGGAGTGACGATGATGGATGAAAAAGAATTTCTCAAGTTGCTGGGGAAATAGCTTTCATGTAAGAAAAAACTCGGGGCAGATCACAGTTTTCTCTGATTTTATCGGAAACCGTGACCTGACTCCGATTTTCCCGATTTCCTTCCATTGACTCGCTCGGTTCCGCCCGGTGCTGTGCTCAAGCCCGCAAGCGAGTAAAGCTTGGCGCAACGCCCGGGCTCCACGTCGTTCTCGGCTTTGGAATCGAGTTCAGCGCCCAGCCTTTCCGTCGCACAGCATTCTCGACGCCTCGCATGCGACGTCGATTTATTGGACTTTCGTCCAATAGTCCTGGCCGCAGTTAGAGTGCTAACGTTGAGGCCAAACAACGCAGTCGCGCGGACCAATCGCGTGGGACGCTCGTTTGCTCACTTGCAGCGTTGCAGGCATCACATGAAAACTGGGATCAGATCAAAATTGTCACTTAATATATTTTATATTTATTAAATTAACGGAAACTGTGATCTGACCCCGATTTCTCATTCTTCCTCACTTAAAGGAGTCAGCCATGTTTAGGAAGCTATTAGCGGAGTTCACCGGTACTTCTTGGCTTGTCTTGGGAGGATGCGGCAGCGCCGTGCTCTCGGCTGCTTTCCCTGGCGTGGGTATCGGGCTTCTGGGGGTTTCGTTTGCGTTCGGGCTCACTGTACTGACCGGCGCTTATGCGCTCGGCCCTGTTTCCGGCGGACATTTTAATCCCGCGGTGTCGGTTGGCTTGTGGGCCGGCAGACGCTTTCCGGGGGCGCATGTGCTGCCCTATATCGCGGCGCAAGTCGCGGGCGCCATCGTTGGCGCTGGAGTGCTTTACCTAATCGCCAGTGGGAAGGCGGATTTCAGCCTTGCCGGTGGTTTGGCTTCGAACGGTTATGGTGAACATTCTCCCGGAAAGTACTCGATGCTGTCTGGGTTAGTCACCGAACTGGTGATGACGTTCATGTTCCTCATTGTCATTTTGGGCGCGACACATCAGCGCGCACCGGTAGGCTTCGCCGGCCTGACCATCGGTCTCGCCCTGACGCTGATCCATTTGATCAGCATTCCGGTGACAAACACCTCAGTGAATCCGGCACGCAGCACGGGACCTGCTGTCTTTGTCGGCGGTTGGGCATTGCAGCAACTTTGGCTGTTTTGGATTGCCCCGATGATCGGCGCGGCGATCGCAGGCTTCATCTACAGGGTACTGGAAGGCAAACACATTGAACCGCCGATCACCGGCCGCATTGATACCTGACTTCGTCGATTAGCAGCGAAAGGGTAAAGGGGCAGGCTCCCCAGAGACATCGCACGAACAGAAATAACGGGGTCAGAGAACAATTTCCGCTAATATTCGAAACAATTGTTCTTTTATTTAGGTTGGGGTGAATGAAATGAACCCCAACGCCTCTGATTCAGGGGCCACACGGTGTTGGGGTTCGCGATGCTCACCCCAACCTACATGTGAACCTAAGTTCGGGATGATCCCTTCGAAAAAATCAGCACCAATCCCAGAACGATAAATCCGACGAAAAACGCCAGCACCCACGCCGGCATGCTGAGACCGAGGAAGCGCCAGGTGACGGTGGCGCAGTCGCTGGTGCCGGCCCACACGAGTGCGGCGGTCTTGAGCAGGGGGAAGCTGCTCAGCATGGTGTCGAGGTCGGCGCCGCAGCCGGGCTGCTGAAACGGCGGCAGGTTCTGGATCCAGACGTGGCGCGCAGCCACGGCGGCGCCCAGGCTGGCGAACAGAATCGTGAACACGCCGTATACGCGCTGGCCCCAGGCGCGCGGATTGTGCAGCGCGCCCGTGAGCAAGACCAATCCCACCGCGATTACAAACCAGCGCTGCACGATGCACAGCGGGCAGGGTTCGAGCTGCTGCACGTACTGAAAATAGACCGCCGCAACCATGAGTCCGGCACTTACGAGAAATCCCGCCAGGCACAACAGGCGGATAGGTAATTTGAAGTTGTTCGTCATGTTCGCGTCCGGCTATTATCTTTAATTAGATGCGATCCCTATTGTACATGTTCCTCTCCCGGTGAAAATCGTGCGCCCCGCGCACGCGGGAGGTCCGCGATGACCGTCGCGGCGCTGGTGCTGACGGCGGCGGTGTTGATGCATGTCGCCTGGAACCTGCTGGCGCGGGCGAGCCATCCCGACAGCCGTTTTCTGTGGTGGGCCGTGCTCGGTTATCTCGTGGTCCTCGGCCCGTGGTCATTGTATGAACTGGCGACGCAGGCCCACTGGTCGCTGCACCTCGCGGGCCTGCTGGTTACATCCGCTCTCAGCAACGGCGTCTATTTCATCGTGCTCGGCGCGGCCTACCGGCGCGCGCCGGTGGCGCTGGTGTATCCGATCGCGCGCAGCTCGCCCTTGTTGATCGCTCTCTGGAGCAGCCTGCTGTTCGGCGAAGTCATCCCGGGAATGGGATGGATCGGCATCCTGGTTTCGGTCGGCGGTTTGCTGGTGATGGCTTCCAGCGCCTGGCACGGCGAGCGGCGTTTCGTGCTGCTGCTGGCGGTGACCGCGGCGTTCGCCACCAGTGTCTATTCCCTCAGCAACAAATTCGCGGTCTCGAGTCTGCCGACTTATGGCGCGCAGCTGGGTCTGGTGAGTTTCGATCTGATCGCCTCGTTCACCGCGCTCAGCATCGAGCAGCGCCTGCGTTTCGGCCGCTGGCGGCCGCCGGTCCGGCCGCCGATTCTACGTTGGCTGCCGGCCGGGCTCTGCATCGGCAACGCCTATGGACTGGTGATTTACGCCATGCAATATCTGTCGGCGGCGTATGCCGTGGCCTTCACCAACGCCGGCATCGTGCTCGCCGGGCTGCTTTCGATGTTCGCGTTCGGCGAGCGCGAACGCTGGGGAACCCGGCTCAGCGCCATCGTTCTAACCACATGCGGTCTTGTCATTCTCGGATTTTCGGTTTGATACTGTTTCGAATCGTGGAGTGATTCATGAAAATCGGCCTTAAGCGTGTCTATGATGTTCCCGCGAAAGGCGACGGCTGTCGCGTGCTGGTGGATCGCCTGTGGCCGCGCGGGCTGAGCAAGAAATCCACGAAAGTGGATTACTGGATCCGGGACGTGGCGCCGAGCACGCCGTTGCGAAAATGGTTCGCGCACGACCCCGCGAAGTGGGCGGAATTCAAGAAACGCTATTTCCGGGAACTGAAAGAGCATGCGGATGCCGTCAAGCAGATACAATCGCTGGCGAAGCAGGGGAAGGTGACGCTGCTTTTCGGCGCGCGTGACGAAAAGCGCAACAACGCCGTGGCACTCAAGGCGTACCTCGCGCGCTGACGCGGCTAGCGTTCGAGCACCTCGAAGTACATCAGCAGCGACCGCTGGATGAACAAGTCGTTGTCATCGCTCACCATGAAGAAGCGGTTGCCGCGGTGATGCGCCAGTCCCTCGAAGTTGTCGATCTGGTGATCCTGCTCGGTATCGAATGTGACCAGGGTTTCGACGGGCATCAGATCATTGGGCAGGGGATTCTCGGGTAACGACATGGTTTTCAGCGACACGGTCAAGCGGCCGAACGTCCCTTCAAAGTTGCTCTCGATCAGCATCACCCGGCCGTGTCCCAGACAATCCATATCGGTGATCCGGTTCCGGGTCGGCAACGGGTATAGCCAGGACTTTCCCTTCAGACTGAAAATGTGCGTGTAGCCCACGCGTTCGTCTTTGAGCGGCAATTCCGGCACCGTCAGGATGCCGAGCCTCGGGTCCCGGCAGACCGACTCGAGCATCTTGTTGGGGTCCTGGTAGATCTTGGCGTCATTGAGTGGCGCCGGCAGGGAATACTCCTCGAGCGCGACACCATCGGGCCGATATCGCACGATGCGCGGAAAGCGTTCGAAACTGATGAGCAGTTCAGCGTCGCCTTTGCGGCCGTTGCGTCCCTTGAGAATATCGAGTCCTTCGCAGTCCGTGCGTCCGTATCCGAGCGGTTTGTTGCTGCCCAATTCGCGCAGGCGCACGGCCTTCAGCAGTTTCAGACCCGTCAGGTTCCCGTTTTCAAATTCCGGCCGCAAATGAAACAGAAAGCCCTTGTCGGAAATCGCGTACAGGACGTCGTCATCGTCGTCCCAGGCCAGTCCGGAAAGCTGGGAGAACCGCATTTTGTCCACGACCGGGTTCGGCAGCTGCAGCATGCCGAGGAAGCGGATGCGGCCGATGCGATCGCCGGTCTTGATGTTGTCCGCCAGCGGAACGGATGACGTCTCGAGTTCGGTCTGGGCGCGGCTGTTCGCGCCAAGCAGAAGCACCGCCACCGCGCCCAGTGCGATCAACCCGGTTTTGATGAAGCGAGGCGTCATGTGCAGAGGATAGTAGACAATAAAAAGCCCATCCCGCCCACGGCGGGATGGGCCGGTATCAACCTTATCAGTTTACTGTGATCTTGGCTTTGCCCCGGAGTTCCTTCACCAGCTCGCCGATCTTGTCATTCTGCATCCGGCGGTAGAGGTTGGCGCGCGCGTCGTGGTTGGCCATGAACTGCTCGAACGTCGGTATCTTCAGCGGACGGGTGTCTTCGATCTTGATAATGTGCCAGCCGAAGTCGGTTTTCACCGGCTCGGTCGAAATTGCGCCTTTCTTCATCTTCATGACGGCGTTGAAAAAGTCAGGCGGCAGCGGCATGCCTTGGTTGATCCAGCCGAGCTCGCCGCCGACCTTGGCGCTCTGCGAATCGGCCGATTTTTCCTTCGCGAGTTTTTCGAAGTTCGCGCCTTTCTGCAATTGCGCGATGATGTCCTTGGCCTCGGTTTCGTCCTTCACCAGAATATGGCGCACCTTGTATTCGGTCTTGTGAGTGTTCGCCACTTCCTGCTCGAAGCGTTTCTTGACGTCGTCCTCGGTGATCGGGGCGTCACGCAGCAGCTTGCGCTTGACCGCCTGCACCAGGATCTCCTCGCGCACGCGTTTCATGAGCGCGCTCACTTCCGGGTCCTGATCGAGTTTGTTGCTCAGGGCGTATTGTTCGAGCAGCAACTTCTCGGTCATTTCGTCGAGCACGATCTGCTTTTCCTTGGCCTTGTCCGGGATCGGGCCCATCTGCTGCTGGCGCAGCGTCACGTAGTTGTCGTAGTCGGATTGCGTGATGTTCTGACCGTTGACGGTCGCGACGACCTTGCTGGCGTCGGCGGCACCTTCGGTCTTGGCCTGGTCGCCCGGCTTTTTCTCACAGGCGGCAAACAGCAATCCGGCGGCGGCCAGGAACACAAGGAGAGTCTTACGGAGGGTTAACATGGAATTTCCTTTGGTTACGGTTAGGTTTGGGTGGTGGATCCGGATTCGTCCGGCGTCAGCGCGCGGATGCCGAGCGCGTGGATTTCTCGTTGCATCATGTCGCCGAGCGCCCGGTAGATCATCTGGTGGCGTTGCACCGCGCTTTTGCCGCGGAATGCCGGCGACACGATGGTGACGGCGAAATGCCCGCCGCCGCTCTTCGCGCCTTCGTGCCCGGCGTGAAGGTGGCTGTCGTCGCGCACCTCGACCTTTTGTGCCGCGAAAGCTTCGCGCAGGCGGGCTTCGATTTGAGTCGCGCGTTCCATTAAATTAAGGCAGGACCTTGCGGAACGGTTTGACGCTCACGTCGGCGTAGACGCCGACCCCGACGTAGGGGTCGGCCTTGGCCCAGGTCTGCGCGTCTTCGAGCGAATCGAAGTCGGCGACGATCAGGCTGCCGCTGAAGCCGGCCGGTCCGGGATCGTTGCTGTCGACGGCGGGGTAGGGGCCGGCGAGCAGCAGGCGGCCTTCATCCCTGAGCTGTTGCAGCCGCGCCAGGTGCGCCGCGCGCACCGAGAGTCGCCGTTCGAGGCTGTCGTCGACGTCGGTGCCGTTGATGACGTACCACATCAGTCGTCGCTCCGCTTGGCCTGGGGGTTTCCCTCCGCCGGCTTGTCCTGGACATGTTTCGCCATGAACAGCGCCTGCACGATGGCGAAAACCAGGGTCAGTCCGAACAGCCCGAAGACCTTGAAGTCGACCCAGATGTTGCGCCGCGTTTCCTCGTCGAGATCGTGGCCATAATAGAAGGCGACGTAGAGATTGGCCGCGCCCAGGGCCGCAAAGAAAAGTCCCCAGCTGAGATTGAGCCGTCTCCACACCGCGGCCGGCA
>DASPRK010000041.1:0-7445 GCA_035624495.1 Methylomirabilis sp. (SeqCode)
GTGGGATCGCGATTTTCTCAATTTCCTCAGGTGTCATTCCTCCTCCCTCGAAAAAGATGACAGGCTTGTTTTCGCCTAAGTTACAAACGACCAGAATACTTGAAATGAGCAATATGGGACAGAGAAGCAGACCCGCCGCCCTGCCCGTTATACAAGCGCCCTTTCGAGATTGCAGCTCGACCGCGACACGTATCGGTCTTAAGCCGATATTCAACCCAAGACACTACGGCGGGACCTAAGAATTAAAGGGGCAAGCCTCAACGATCATTGTCGATGAGTTCGGCACAGAAAAAATCCGGCCGGGTCAGCCTTTGCCATGCATAAGGTATTTGAGCAACGGCGTGATCAAGAGCAACAACACGCCAGCGCCGAGCGAGCTGCCGACGAGAAACCAATACAAGGGAATGCTTGAACCGGCCAGCAGTCTTTCCAGTGTGCCGGCCAGGTAATTGGCGATGGCGTTCGCGGTGAACCAGAGGCCCATCATGATCGCGGCGAGATGCACCGGGGCGAGCCGGGTGACCAGGGAAAGGCCGATCGGCGACAGGCACAGTTCGCCCATCGTGTGCAGCAGATAGACGAAGAACAGCCATTGCGGCCCGACTTTGCCCAGGGTCTCCGCGCGGCCCTGAGCGATCGCCAGCACGATGAAGCCGGCGCCCATAATGAGTATCCCCACGCCCATCTTGGCGGATACGGGCAGCGCGAAGCGCGAGCGGTCCCAGTGCGTCCAGAGTATCGAGAACAGCGGCCCGAGCAGCACAATCAGCAGTGGATTGATGCCCTGAAAATACGACGCCGGAATTTCCCAGCCGAACAGCGCGCGATCGGTCAGCTTGTCGGCAAACAGGTTCATGGTGCCGCCCGCCTGCTCGAAGCCGGTCCAGAAGAAAATCACGAAGACACACACGATCACGATGGCCAGCACGCGATGCCATTCCTCGCGGGTACAGGTCCGTCGCTGCCACGCGAGATAAGCGATGAAGGCCGCGAGGGGAATGCCAACCTTCAGCTCCGTGCCGAGGCGGTGCCACAGCGGCGTCAGCGCGCTGCCCGCGCCGATCACGGCGTAAACCAGCGGGACCATGAGGGCGCTGATCAACACGATATGCATCCAGGCACTGCGGTCGAGCCGGTCCTGGCCGGGCGGCAGTCCCGCGCTTCCGAGCTTGTGCTGGCCGCGCACGAACCATGTCACCGCGAACAACATGCCGACGCCGGCGGAGGCAAAGCCCCAATGCCAGCCGATCTTCTCGCCCAGCGTGCCGGCGATCAGCGGCGCGATGAACGCCCCCAGGTTGATGCCAATATAGAAGATGGTGAAACCGCCGTCGCGTCGCGGATCGTGTTCGCGGTAGAGCGTGCCGAGCAGCGTCGAGATGTTGGGCTTGAAGAAACCGTTGCCGACGATGATCAGGCCCAGCGCCGGCAGCAGCAGCGCGGGAAACGCCATCGCAAAGTGGCCCATGGCCATGACCAGGGCGCCGATCAGGATCGCCTTGCGGTAACCGAGATAACGGTCGGCCAGATAGCCGCCGGCGATCGGCGTGAGATACACCAGGGCGGTATAGGTTCCGTATACGGCGAGCGCGTCGCCGCGCCGGTAGCCGAGCGCGTTGACCAGATACAGCACCAGTAGCGCGCGCATGCCGTAGTAGCTGAAGCGTTCCCACATCTCGGTGAAGAACAGCGTGGGCAAGGCGGTGGGATGACGCTCGCCATGGGGGGTGGCGTGTGCGGGCTTGTCTCCGGTGACGCTGGTGGTCATGTCCCGATTCCGGGGGCAATGAAGCGAATTATAGGAGACAGATTACGTATTCTGGTCCAGCCAGCATTTAATCGTGGTCTGAGCCACCCAATTACGCGCGCTTGCGCAGAAAGACATGGGCCGCACGTTCGCCCGCGACGTACTTCGCGCATTCGTAGCCCAAAGCGCGCATATCGATGTCGTTCAAGAGATGCTCCCCGGAACCGAGCAGGACAGGTCGGATGGCTAGATGCAGCTCGTCAATAAGGGCCGCGCGCAGATACTGCCGGATCGTGTTTACGCCGCCGCCGAGGCGAACGTCGCGGTCGCCCGCGGCCGCGGTCGCTTGCTCCAAAGCGGCGTGAATGCCTTCGGTGACAAAGCGAAACTCGGTACCTCCCGCCATCCTCAGCGGCGCCCGCGGGTGATGCGTCAGCACGAAGACGGGTGTGTGATACGGCGGCTCTTCGCCCCACCAGCCCTTCCAGCTGTCGTCCGGCCACGGGCCCCGGACAGGACCGAACATGTTGCGCCCAAGAATCCAGGCACCGATTCCGGCAAAGCCCTGCTCCGCCATTCCGTTATCGACTCCCGTCTCACCATCGTCATGGCCGTGCATCTTGCGCCATACGCGCGTGTGGAAGAACCACTCCATCAACTCGGGGCCCCTGACGCCAAGCGGATTCTGGACATCTTGATTCGGCCCGGCGCCGTAGCCGTCGATTGAGATCGCGAAGCTTTGGACACGAAGTTTCGACACTTGCATTCCTTGCTGTTTGGTCAGCGCGACGGTCCAGCGGTTGGCTACCTGACGACATAATAAGGGAGTTAATAGGCGTTAGACCATGTCTCTGGTCGGGTCAGTATTTCATCGTGATCTGCCCCAAATTATTCAAATTCAGAATCCGGCGCTGCGTTACGTCCGGTAGCGCAGCGCATCGACCAGCAGGGCAAACGCCGGTGAGGTCTAACGGCGGCTTGGGTAGTAGAGGTGGTATCCCGAAAACGGCGGGCACCAGTCCTCCAACACCCGCCTGAGGCGCCCCCGGGCGACATGCGGCTGCGCCACATCTTCCGGCATATATGCTAAGCCGAGCCCGGCCAGTGCCGCATCGAGTCTCTGTGTAAGAGTGTTGAAGATGAGCTGGCCGTCGACTCGCACCTTCAGCTCGCGCTTGCCTTTTTCAAACTCCCAAGCGTACAACCCGCCAACGGTCGGTCGGCAAGCGCAGATTGATGCAGAGGTGCTCGGTCAGATCCTGTGGCTTCTTTGGTAGGAATCGCTTCGCGAAATACGACCGGGACCCGACGACCGCCAGGCGCATGTCCGGCCCGATATGCACGGCAATCATGTCTTTCGCCACCTGCTCGCCGATACGCACCCCGGCGTCATACGGTTGAGCGACGATGTCGGTCAGGGCGTAGTCGACACAGATCTCGACCTTGATGTCCGGATAACGCGGCAGCAATTTCGCCAACTTCGGCCGGAGAATCGTGTAGGCCGGATGCTCGCCGGCCGTAATTCGAATCGTGCCTGCCGGCTTGTCCCGAAGCTCGCTTAGGACTTCCAGCTCAGCCTCGATCTCCTCGAAGCGCGGGCCCGCGGTCTGGAGCAGGCGTTCGCCGGCCTCGGTGGGCTAGACGCTGCGCGTGGTGCGGGTCAGGAGCCGAAGACCCAGTCTCGCCTCGAGCCCTCGAATGGTGTGGCTCAGATCGCGCTTGCCTGGCTGCTGGCCCAGAAGGCGTGGATCGTGCCCATCCCGTGAACCAACAAGCTCGAGCGTTTGGACGAGAACATCGGAGCCGTTGCTGTCAAACTGACGGCCGGGGCCCTGCATGAGATAGACAGCACCGCCTCAAAGATCACGATCCAAGGGGCGCGATATCCCGAGGCCTTGGAGAAAAGGACCGGTCTCTGAGAGGCCGTTATGACAAGCAAGAGCAAGAATCATGAGCAGCAACATCGACGGGAAAGTCATTGTCATCACGGGCGCGCGGCCGGCCCAAGCGCGCGCCGACATGAGATTTCCTTAGGAGGCACTATGCGAATTGGCATTCTGGGTTCTGGCTTGATGGGCGGAAAGCTCGGAACGATCTTTGCGCGCGCCGGACATGAGGTAATATTCAGCTACGCTCGCAGCGAGCAGAAACTCAAGCGGCTCGCACAGGAGGCCAAGGGCAAGGCGCGGCCAGGTACACCGCGCGAGGCCGCGCAGGAAGCGGACGCGGTTTTGCTGGCCGTGCACTGGTCGCGAATAGACGACGTGCTGAAGAAGGCAGGCGATTTGTCGGGCAAGGTGATCGTAAGCTGCTCGCTCCCGATGAATGATGACAACACCGAACTTGTCGCCGCCCACACCACCTCGGGCGCGGAGGCGCTTGCAAGGAAGGTCCCAAAGGCTCGGGTCGTCTCCGCGTTCAACACCGTGCCGAGCGAAGTGTTTTTTAGCGTCTTCGAGGCCCGACGCAAAACCACCCGACCCAGCCTCGTGTACTGCGGCGACGATTCGGGCAGCAAAGGGATTGCTGCTGAGCTCATTCGCGATGTAGGTTTCGACCCGGTGGATGCGGGTCCTCTGCGGATCGCCCGATACACCGAGCCGTTCGCGCTACTCATCGGCCAGCTCGCATACGAGGGAAAGGGCGGCCCAAAGCTGGCGTATCGGTTCGACTGGTTTAGAAAATAGGACAACCAAAGAAAGCCAACGCCCACGACCGATGAGGTAACGACATGTCAGAGCTCGCCGAATGGGACAGCTTCTTCATAATCGTCGGCTCGGCGGCAGGTGCCCTGATCGGATTGCAGTTCGTCGTTATGGCGCTGATTGCCGAGAGGCCCCCACTCCGTGCGGCCGAGGCCGGCGCCGCGTTCGCGACGCCGACGATCGTTCATTTCAGCGCCGCGTTGCTTTTGTCAACGCTGCTACGCGCTCCATGGCAAGCGATCACGCCCGCCGCAGCTCTTTGGGGTCTCATGGGCCTCAGTGGAGCAGCGTACGCCGCCATCGTGGCTCGGCGCATGCGAGTGCAAACCACCTACGGACCAGACTTCGAGGACTGGCTGTTTCATGCTCTGCTGCCTCTGGCGGCGTACGCAATGCTCACGCTGTCGGCATTCGCAGCTTCCTCCCATACGCGCGAGGCCCTGTTTGGCGTTGGGGCTTCGGCACTGCTGCTGCTCTTCGTCGGCATTCATAACGCCTGGGACGCCGTCGCCTACCACGTACTTGTCAACAACCGGAATACGAAGGATTGAGCGCCCTGGGCGACCCGAGCGGCGGATTTTCAGCGAGAAGTATTAGTACCAATCAGATCCGGGAGACGTTTCCTTCGCAATAATGCCGGCGGTCATTCAGTTTGGCCGGCCGGAATAAAACGGCGGGATCAGCGCTTACTTCGATCACTTCATCCTTCGTAACGCCGTTCTCCATTGCCTTTGCGAGGTGAAACTGGTCCGGGCGATTCCAAGCAATTACCGCAGTGACCGCGGAATGTTCGTATATGGACTCCTCCTCGCTTTGGATTGGAAGCGGACGATCTGAGATTCGTCCGGTTTCGGCCGAGGTTGTGTAAAAACACGCGAACGCCGCGTCGCGGTGGGAACGCGACGCCATTTTCGTTCAACCTTGCACAAGGTGGGGCGCTATTGATATCACGATGGCAACTTCATACTGGTTGTGTGGAGAAATCCAATTGCACCTCGGAGTTTTTACACAGGCTGGGCCCTGAGCGGAACGGGGGCGCCGACGGGGTGCCGGATGCGATCGCGAATCATCGCGCGTACGGCCGTGTGTCGCTACGCCGTCTCATGCGCTTTAATTTATTCCTGACTAAGCGTTTTTTCTTCGTCGGCGCTGTTTTCTGCGCGACCACGACGTCCGGTTTTTCAGCTCTGGCGGTGTTCTTTGAATGCGCAATCCGGTTTCTTCGGTTGCTTCAAGGATGGTGTGGGGGCCTCCCGGGCTGTTACCGGTCTTTCCTGAGCATTTTCTGTCGCAGGTCTTCTTCGATTTCGGCACGGTGCGCCAATTTTCTTTTGGCCCACGAGTCGCCCTTTTGGGCGGCTTTCGCATACCACTTAAAGGCCTCGTCAATGTTCTGCCGGGTTCCTAACCCCTGTTCATACATTTCACCGAGAAAATACTGGGCACGCGCATCACCTTTCATGGCCTGAGCAAGCTGCACTTGCAAGAGCCTTTCCTCGGCGTCTTTGAGACCAGCCTCATCTGCCGACACGCCTGTCACTGACAAGAACAACGCCAGTAATGGAATTAAGAACCTGATGGACATAATGTGCCCCTGGAACCATCGATTGCGTTCATCACATTCCTCTTTTATCGAAGCCGGCATAAAAATCCATTGAATTCAATTCAGGGCGCTTAATGTTCCGGGGAGGGTTCGTTTTGCCCACGCGGTGTCTTGCCTCAAGCCACGTGTCTGTTCGCCATCTGGCGAAAAATGACGCGCATGCTTTGGGTGCCGTTGATGGTGTCGCGGCCGGCACGCCTGGCCTTGTCCAGGAAACCCTGAACGTCACCGATCAAGTCCATCGCGTTTTTCATGTTCCTCGTGAGGCCGCCGATGCCGAGACTGACGGTCACGCGGATCTTTCCCCCGTCGTGGAGGAAGGGATGATTTTTCACGACCCGGCCGATTCGTTGTGCCAGCACCACCACCGCCGCTTCAGTCAGATTATGCAGAAGCACCAAAAAAGTGTGGTTGTCGTACCGCGCGAAAACATCCTCGCGGCGCAGCACGGAGCTGACTACCTTCGCGACTTCGCGCAGTACCATATCGCCCGCGCCTGACCCGTGCGTTTCCTCGATTTCTTCGAAGCTGTCGACATCGAACATTATCAGTGCCAGGTCTTCGTGCCTCATCTTGGCCTGGATAAAATTCTCGTCGATCCGCATCAGCACATACTGCCTGGCATAGACGCCGGTCAGGGCGTCCCGGGTCCCAGCCGCTTCGGCGCTGCCCGCGGTGTCAGGCGCGGCGTTCACCAGGTAGCAGAATTTCAGCGCATGGTGCGGACCGATGTACACCTTGTCGCCGTCCCAAAGCGCGTGCCGCACGACTTTCTCGCCGTTAACGTAGGTGCCGTTGGTGCTGCTCAGGTCCTCGACGAAAACGGCGCCTGCGGCAGTCAAGACGACGCGGGCGTGGCGTTGGCTTATGCTTTGATCCCGGATACACAGATCGTTCTCCGGCGCGCGCCCGATCGTGAACTCCTTGTCGCTGGACAGCCAGTAGACCGTATCGTTAAGTGTGCCAGAGGTGTGCACGATACAAGGCATCGCCGGCCGGCCGGATGCTCGGCCCGACGTCACACGATCGGTTTTTCCTTCATTCTCTTGACCCATAAGTCACCCTGAACGAATCGCTTGTTCGACCCTCGTGAACAGGCAAAAAAATGGCGCTAGGACCCTGTCGCGTCCTGCGCCGTGAGCACATCCTGGTTGTTTCTATGCCTTAACCCATAGCAAAAGACGTGCCATTCTTACTTTCGCCCGGAGCCGCGCGGGGATGTCGCGGCGTCCCTTGTCTCGTATCGAGGCACGTAGTGCCGCGGCCCTCAGTAAACGTTTGGCACGTCCCGTGTGCCAAACGCCCTCGGGACTCGCGGCGTGTAGTTTGGCCACGACCGTCCTGCGGCTGAGAACCGCCACAGTGACTCTACGCCGGGGTCCCCTACCCC
>DASPRK010000200.1:0-17697 GCA_035624495.1 Methylomirabilis sp. (SeqCode)
GACTTCCTGCAGGCGCGCGGTGATCCACCGGTCCGCGGCATTCAATTCCATGGCGCCGCCGTTTTGCCCGCAGTCCTGGCCCTCGGTGTTCATCAGCACGTAGCGCGCCGCGTTCCACAGCTTGTTGCAGAAATTGCGGTAGCCCTCGATGCGCCCGAGGTCGAACTTGATGTCGCGTCCCTGCGTCGCCAGGCTCGCGAACGTGAAGCGCAGGGCGTCGGTGCCATAGGCCGGAATGCCGTTCGGAAATTCCTTGCGTGTGGTCTGTTCGATCTTCTTTGCCATCTGCGGTTGCATCAGGCCGCGCGTGCGTTTGGCCACCAGCGCTTCCAGGTCGATGCCGTCGATGAGATCGATGGGGTCGAGGATATTACCCTTGGATTTCGACATCTTCTGGCCGTGCGCATCGCGCACCAGGCCGTGGATATAGACCTCGCGGAACGGCACCTCGCCCATGAACTTGAGGCCCATCATGATCATGCGCGCGACCCAGAAGAAGATGATGTCGAAGCCGGTGACGAGCACGCTCGTGGGGTAGAAGGTTTTCAGCTCCGGTGTCGGCTCCGGCCAGCCGAGGGTGGAGAACGGCCACAGCGCCGAGGAAAACCAGGTGTCGAGTACGTCCTCGTCCTGTTCCAGCGGAACGTCCTCGCCATGTCGGTGCCGGGCCTGGGTATGCGCCTCGGCCGCGCTGCGCGCGACGTAGACGTTGCCGTCGGCGTCGTACCACGCCGGAATGCGATGCCCCCACCAGATCTGGCGCGAGATGCACCAGTCCTGGATGTTGCGCATCCATTCGTAATAGGTTTTGGTCCAGTTTTCCGGGACGAACTTGATGCGCCCGTTCTCGACCGTCTTGATCGCGTCCTGCGCGAGCGGTGCGACCTTCACGTACCACTGATCCGTGAGGAAGGGTTCGATCACGGCGCCGGAGCGATCGCCGCGCGGGACCACGAGCTTGTGATCCTGCACCTTCTCCAGCAAACCGGCGGCCTCGAGGTCGGCGACGATTTTCTTGCGCGCCTTGAAGCGGTCGAGATTGTGATACGGCGAGTCCGGCAGGTTGACGCAAGCGTCGGAGTAGAAAATATTGATCAGCGGGAGATGATGACGCTTGCCGACCTCGTAGTCGTTGAAGTCGTGGGCCGGGGTGATCTTGACGCAACCGGAACCGAATTCCCTGTCGACATATTCATCCGCGATGACGGGGATTTGGCGGCCCGTCAGCGGAAGCTCGACCATTTTTCCGATGAAGCGCTTATAGCGTTCATCCTCGGGATGCACCGCCACCGCGGTGTCGCCGAGCATGGTTTCGGGCCGCGTGGTGGCGACGACGAGGTTATCGCGGCTGCCGGCGATCGGATAACGGATGTGCCAGAGATGGCCGGCTTCCTCGTCGGAAATCACCTCCAGATCGGACACCGCGGTGTGCAGCACCGGGTCCCAGTTAACCAGGCGCTGCCCACGGTAGATCAGGCCTTCCTGGTGCAGCCGCACGAACACCTCGGTCACGGCGCGCGACAGGCCGTCGTCCATGGTAAAGCGCTCGCGCGACCAGTCGAGGGAGGCGCCCATGCGCCGCAGCTGCTGCGTGATCCGTCCGCCGGATTCGGCCTTCCATTGCCAGATGCGCTTGACGAATTCCTCGCGGCCCAGGTCGTGGCGCGTCTTGCCTTCGACTTCGAGCTGGCGCTCGACCACCATCTGGGTGGCGATGCCGGCGTGGTCGGTCCCGGCCTGCCACAGCGTGTCGTCGCCGCGCATGCGGTGATAACGGATGAGCGCGTCCATCAGGGTGTCCTGGAACGCATGCCCCATGTGCAGGCTGCCGGTGACATTGGGCGGCGGGATCATGATGCAGTAGGGATCGCCCCGGCCGTGATGCGCGAAATAGCCGGACCGTTCCCAGGTTTCGTAAATCCGCGTTTCGATCGCGTGCGGATCGTAGGATTTGCTCAGGGTTTCTTCGACGGCGCTGCCGCCGCCGGCGGGATTCTGGTGTTTATGGCTCATGCGGACGCAAATCGTGAAAAACGGGCCGGATTTTAACAGACTGCCGCAGAAAGGTGCTTGTCAATCGAGGCCTTGGCGGCCCGCGGAAACGCGTTTGCGCCGTCATTGCGAACGCCGTACGGAACGATCTATTTTTTGCCGTCTTTTTCGAGCTCTTCGCGGATCAGCTGTTGCAGGCGCAGGATGGTTTTGGTGTCGAGCCCCACGCCACCCGTCCGGCGCATCTCGATATTGAGCTTGGCGACGGCACGCACCACGAGGTCGCGGGCGCGATCCGGGGACGGCCGCCGCGGTTCCGCGCCTGGCAATGGCGGGACGGTTTGCAGAGCGCTTCCGGCCGGCGGAGCGACCACCTCCTTCAACACCGGGATATCATCGAGGTTGAACGGCGGCGGGCTGCCCGCCGGTGTCGACGGCGTTTCCGCGGCGGTCTCGGGGCTGGCCTCGACTCCCGGTGCGGATGCCGTAAGCTCCAGGGTCGCGGTCTGAACGGCTTCGTTGTCCGGCTCGCTTTTGATTTCAGGAGCCGGTGGTGTCTCGGTCGCGGGTGCCGGCGTTGTTTCCGGCGTCATTGTTGTTTCGCTGGCGGTCGCAGGGGGCGGATTTTCCGGCATTGGCGATTCGGCGGCGACAGGCGGCGCCGCGGATTCCTGCGGTGGCTTGAGGTCGACGGTTTCAAAATCCACTGATGGCATGGTGAGCGTGCTTTCCACGGTCGGTTCGATCGCCAATTCGAGGGGAGGTTTTTCTTCGGGTGGTGGCGGTTCGTCCGGCCGAGCCGGTTCGGGAGTTACCGGCGTTACTTCGGCATGAATCGTGGTGGCCACACTTCCCGGTGATGCGGATTCTGCCGATGCAGGTGTGGTGTCGAAGTAGACGCCAGCATCGAAGGATTCTTCGACGTCAATGGTCGGTAACGCGGCTTCCGGCTCCACCGCGAGGGTAATCGCCGGAGGTTCGCCCGAGGTCTCGGGCATCACCGCCTCGGCGTCGACCGCCGGTTCGGGGCTCGTGGGCAGGGGCGACGCCGGTGCCGGTTCGCGCGGCGGTAATCTCGCCTCCACGGCCGGCAGTGGCGGCGCGTCGAACGGGAGTTCCTGCTGGGCGCCCGCCTTGGTTATTTCCGGACCGACGCTTTCTGTTTTCGCCGGCGGTTCGGGCGCGGGCACGGGTTCGCGTTCAATGATCAATTCCTCCGAGATTTCTCCCGGCAACTCCGGCATGGCGGATGTTGGCGGCGGAGCTGGCGCCGCCTCGGCTGTCTCATCCAGCGTCAACTCCTCATCCAATGGCGTAAATTCTTCCGGCGTGTATTCTTCCGGCGCGATTTCACCCGCGTCAGGTTGTGCCTGCTGCGCATCGAACGGAGGCGGAGGTGCGTCGATGGTTTCGGGTTCCGCATCGATCGCCGGCGCGGATTCCTCGCCGGTGTCGAGCTCGTTGCTGACGAGATCCTTGAGCGAGCGCATCACGGCATCGAGGTTTATCGGACCGGATTCGGGCGTGGTCGGGGCAAATTCTTCGCGCACGGGTGTGGCACGTTCAAGAGCGGGTTTTTCCATCTCCAGGGTCGGCTGGCCGGATTGGCTCTCGCCGGCGTCCGAGTTCGGTGGCGGTTCAGCGTTGCCGACGGCGGACTTGGCGTCGAGCAGATCGTTGCGAATCAAGTCCTGGAGCGACTTCAGCACTTCCTCCAGCGTGTGCTTGGGCGAAGGTTTGTGCTTGTATTTCGAGGGATCGTACGTGGTCATGGTCCATCCCCACGGTAGTCCAGCGACAATTGATGCGTTTGCAGCGTATAACCGCGGTCGCGGTAGAAGCGGAAACGTTCGCGCGCAAGCGCCTTCCCGTCCTCGTTATCGTCCACGACCTCGGCCACGCGCTGGAACCGGCTGAAATATTCCGGCACCTTCGGCGCGAGCTGTATCAGCACGTCTTCATGCGCCGCCGGCGGTTCGTCGTGGCCGATCAGCACGGGATGGTCCGCATCTCCGTTTTCCGTACTCGTCGCGTGCGGGATGAAGCTGCCGGCACTGAACGTCCACATCAACCGGTCCAGTCGTCGGGCATCCTCGTCGGTCTCGGTAAGGATATAGATGCGGTGGCCGAGAAGAAAGGCCTTGTGGGCCAGCCGGCAGACAGCGATGTCTTTGCCGCGGTCGGCGGCGTCCTCGATCAGGTAAAAATCGACCCGGGTCATGCCGTTTCCGCGCCGTCCTTGCGGGCGCGGTTGAGCAGGAACTGCACCAGCAACGGCACCGGCCGGCCGGTCGCGCCTTTTTCCTTGCCCGTTTTCCAGGCGGTCCCGGCGATGTCCAGGTGGGCCCACTTGAAATTCTTGGTATACCGGGCGAGGAAGCTGCCGCCGATGATGGCGCCGGCCTCGCGCCCGCCGATGTTGGCCATGTCCGCGAAGTTGCTGTCGAGCTGTTTCTGGTACTCGTCCCACAGCGGCAGCTGCCAGGCACGGTCGTAGGTGTACTTGCCGGCGCTGACCAGCTCGCGCGCGAGCTGGTCGTTGTTCGCGAACAGCCCGCTCGCGTGCGCGCCGAGCGCGATCACGCACGCGCCGGTCAGCGTCGCGATGTCGACGACCACCGCCGGCTTGTAGCGCTCGGCGTAGGTCAACGCGTCGCACAGAATCAGGCGGCCTTCGGCGTCGGTGTTGAGCACCTCGATGGTCTGGCCCGACATGCTGGTGACGATGTCGCCGGGTTTGTTGGCGTCGCCGTCGGGCAGGTTCTCGGAGCTGGGAACGATGCCGACGATGTTCAGGGGCAGCTTCATTTCCGCCGCCGCCTTGATCGCGCCGAGCACCGAGGCGCCGCCGCACATGTCGTATTTCATTTCATCCATGTTCGCCGCCGGCTTGATCGAAATGCCGCCGGCGTCGAATGTCAGCCCTTTGCCGACCAGCGCCACCGGCGGTTCGTCGTCCTTGCCGCCGCGGTATTCGAGCACGATCAGTTTCGGAGGCTGACGGCTGCCGCGCGCCACCGACAGCAGCGCGCCCATCCCGAGCTTCTGCATTTCCTCTTTTTCGAGAATGGTGGTTTTGACGTTGTATTGTTTTCCCAGCTCGACAGCCTGTTCGGCGAGATAGGTCGGCGTGCAGATATTCCCGGGCAGGTTGCCGAGGTCGCGCGCCAGTTTGACGCCGGCGGCCACGGCGAGTCCTTCCCGGATCGCCTGTTCGCCCGGCCCGAGATCGCTGCGTTTTGGCACGGCGAGCACCACGCGCTTGAGCGCGCGTCGGTTGCTGTTCGGCTTGCTCTTGAGCTGGTCGAAGCGATACAGCGCCGTCTCGGTGACTTCGACCGCGTGGCGGACTTTCCACACGATGTCGCGACCCTTGACTTCGAGTTCGGTGAGATAGGAAGTGACCTCGGTCGCGCCCGTGTCTTTCAGCGCGCCGACTGCCCTGGCGGTGATTTCCCGGTAACGGCCTTCGTTGAATTCCTTTTCCTTGCCGCAGCCCACGAGCAGCACGCGCTCGCTTGGCAGGTTGGACACGTTGTGCAGCAGAAGCGTTTGGCCGACTTTTCCCTCGAGGTCACCGCGGCGCAGGATGGCGGCGATGGCGCCGCTGGAGACTTCGTCGATCTGGTGCGCGACCGCCGAGAGCTTGCGCGTCTCGAATACGCCGGCCACGATGCAGCCGCTGCGCTGTTTTTCGGGTGTCCCGCTCTTGACAATGAATTCCATGCCGATCCCCTAATTTATTTCACTCCCCGGGCCGGGAGCTATGGTATATTTTTGTGAGTTCCGGCGCATGGTTCCGTTTGGCAATCAATTCCTTAGAGATGACTTTACGGAAAAAAACGGCATTTTTGATTGCTTGTCCTCCAGTCCGGCCATCGAGCGGCATTTTCCAATGTTTACTCGCCCTTTGTCAAAACACCCGTGTCGGGCCGCGGCGTGATCATTGACCGGGCATTTTACCGGGAGACCGTGGGTACCACGCTCGCGATCGCGGTGGTGCTGCTGGTGGTGATGGTGCTGATGAGCATGACCCTGCTGCTCGGCCGGGCCGCGCGCGGCAATCAGGCCGTGCAGGTTGTGTTCCTGCTGCTCGGTTTTCAGACGCTGGCCAGGCTCGATGTGCTGCTGCCCCTGGCATTTTACCTTGGCGTGTTGCTGACGCTGTCCCGCTGGTATCGCGACAACGAGATGACGGTGCTGGCCGCCTGCGGCGTCGGTCTGCTGCATTTTCTGCGGCCGGTGCTGCGACTCGGATTGATTTTCACGGTGGTGGTGTCGCTCGGGTCGTTTTACATCACGCCGCTCGCGACCCGGTTGATCGAAAACATCAAGCGCGAGAGCGCCAGCCAATCCGAACCCACCATGGTCGCGCCGGGCGTGTTCACCGAGATCGCGGGCCAGGGCCGGATTTTTTACGCTGAGAAAATCGAGCCGGACGGCGATCTCGATGGCGTGTTCGTAAGCAGCATCGAGCAGGGACGGCAGGGCGTGCTGGTCGCGAAATCCGGTCATCCGTTCGTCGATCCCAAGACCGGCGACAGATTCCTCGCGCTGCACGACGGCACGCTTTACGACGGCCAGCCCGGCATGGCCGATTACCGCATCATGGAGTTCAACGTCTTCAACCTGCGCATCATTCCGAAAAAAGTGGAAGCGGCGCCGGTGCCGACGGCGGGCCTGCCGACGCTGGCCATGTTCCAGCAGATCGCCGATCCCAGCGTAAACGCCGAGTTGCACTGGCGCCTCGGCAAAACCATCGCATTGTTCGTGCTCGCGGCTTACGCCGTGGTGTTCGCGTATACCGACGTGCGGCGCGGGCGATTGTCGAACCTGTTCGTCGCGATCGTGGTCTATTTCGTCTATTCCAATCTCCTCGGCATCGGCGAGAGCATGCTGCAGAACGGGCGCGTGCCGCCGCTCGTCGGCCTGTGGTGGGTGCACGGCGCCATGGCGCTCGTGGCGCTGTACCTGCTGCGTCAGCGCGCGCGCAACCGACCGCTGATAGCCTTGCCGGCGCGGTTCGGGGGTTGATCGTGCTGACGCTGCTCGACCGCCTGATCGCGCGCCACGTGCTCTACAGCACGCTGCTGGTGCTGAACGTGCTGGTGGCGCTGGCGGTGTTCTTCATCCTGATCGACGGCCTGAAGGATTACGGCAAGGCCGGTTTTGGCGCGGTCGCGCTGCTCAAGTACGTGATTCTGAAGCAGCCGGGGCAGGTGTACGACCTGTCGCCGATCGCGGTGCTGATCGGCACGATCATGGGTCTGTCGACGCTCGCGCTCAATTCCGAGCTGATCGCCATGCGCGCCGCCGGCGTGTCGGTCGCGCGTATCGTCGGCGCCACCATGAAAATCGGCATGGTGTTCGCGATGGTGATCTTTCTGGTGGGTGAATACGTGGTGCCGGTGTCGGAGAACCTGGCCCAGACCGGCCGCGCCAAATCGCTGGCGCAGGCGCTGGAGCAGAAGAGCTCCGGCATCTGGCTGCGCAGCGGGACGTCGTTCGTGAACATCGGCGAGGTGCTGCCCGATCTGAGCCTGTTGCGCATGAACATTTACGTCTTCGACACCCAGTCCCACCTGCGCTCGCAGATCTACGCCAGGCGCGCCTGGTACGACGGCGACCAGTGGCGCCTGGAGGACGTCAACCAGAGCCTGATCCTCGGCGACCAGGGAGTGCAGATCCATCACGCGGACAAGGACGAGTGGCGTTCGGCGCTGACGCCCGACGTGGTGTCGGTGTTCGCGGTCGACCCCGACGGCCTGTCGATCCAGCAGCTGTACTACTACATCGGTCACCTCGAGAGCAACAACCAGGATACGCGCAACTTCAAACTGGTGTTGTGGCAGAAAATCTACATGCCGCTGGCGACGCTCGTTATGATGCTGATCGCCACACCGTTCGTGTTCCGGCATATCCGCAGCGGCGGCCTGAGCCACCGGGTCTTCATCGGCATCATGCTGGGGCTCACGTTCATCATCGTGGACCAGAGCCTCGGCTATTTCGGCGTGCTGTACGCCGTCCCGCCCGTGCTCGGCGCGCTGATGCCGATCGTGATCTTTTTCGTTCTGGCGCTGTTCCTGCTGTATCGCGCCGCACGCGGGCTGTGACGGGCGTCAAACGCCGGCGTGCTGCACCCCGAGCAGCACGAATCGCACGATCCCGCTCACCAGCAGCGCCACCCCGATCGACAGCGACACCGACGCCAGCGCCTGCTTGCGGCCGATGGTCTTGAGCATTACCGCGAAAGTCGACACGCACGGAAAGTAGAAGGTGAGGAAGATCAGGAAGGTCATGATCTGGACCCAGTCGAGATGCGCGCCGATGTCGAAGGTGCCAAGCGCCTGGTAGATCATCAGCAGCGACAATTCCTTGCGCAGGATGCCGAACAGGATCGGCACGCCGAGCAGCACCGGCAGACCCAGCCACCAAGCCGTGATCGGCGTGAACGCGGTGTTGATCACGTCGTCGGCGCCCACATGCGCCAGCAACGCCAGCACCACGCTGCCGCCCACGAGCAGCGGCGTGACGACGGTGAGGATGTCGCTGGTGCGGGCCCAGGTGTTGACGAGCAGCGCGCGCCCGCGGGGCAGGGCGTACGGCGGAATCTCCTGAACCTGTCCGGGACCGCTGTCAGGGTAGCGGCGCGTCAGCACCTGCCCGAGGGCCGCGATCACGATCATGCTGAGCAGGAAGATCGCAAACACTCCGAGTCCGCCGAGATATTTGCCGGCGAGCGCGAGGATGATGGCGGAACGCGCCGAGCAAGGAACGAAGGTGATCAGCAACGAGGCGATGAGGCGTTCGCGGCCCTGGGTGGCGCGGGCCGCGGCCGAGAGCGCCGGCACGTTGCAGCCGAGCCCCATCAGGAACGGTACCGCCACGCCGCCGTGCAGACCGAGGTGATGGAAACCGCGGTCGACCACGAAAGCGATGCGCTGCATGATGCCCGACTCCTCCAGCGCCACCAGCAGCAGCACCAGCGGGATCATGTACGGCACGACGATGCCGATGAGTCCGATGAGACCGTCCGCGACCGCGCGCGCGATTACGCCGCCGGTCGATTGCGGCTGCCATGCCGAAACCCAGGTGACCAACCTGGCCGAGGTCATCGCGTCGATCCAGGTGCTGACCTCGAAGACCACGAACAGCACCGCCGCGAAGACAGCGAGGCTGCCGAGCAGTCCCCACTGCGGATGCAGGAACAGTTCGTCGAGCCAGTAGCGCCAGCCTCGACCTTCGTGCGGGGCGCCGACGCGGGTGACCGTCTCGAACAGCGTGGCGGCGCGGTGGTGGCGGTCGGCGTGCAGCTCCTCTGTCAACGGGCGCGGCAATGCTTTCTCGGCTTCGCTGCGCAATTGCATCAACTCCGGAAGCAGGTCGGGGAAGTGTTGTTGCATCTCGCGGCGGAAGTACTCATCGTTCGCCGCCAACTGCATGACCAGCAGTGAATGCGGCACGCGGAATGCCGCCTGGATCTCGGGTTGGTTCAGCACCTTGCTCAGGGGCTGGAGCTTTTCGCAGATGTATTTACTCGCCCGTTGCGGCAGCGGGCAGGCCTTTTCTCGCACCGCTTCAACCGCGGTCTTGAACAGTTCCGAAATACCCTGGCCCATCAGCGCCACCGTCGGCACCACCGGCACGCCGAGCTGCTTGCTCAGCGCCGAGGCGTTGATGTGCAGCCCCTTCTTCCAGGCCTCGTCCATCATGTTGAGCGCGATCACCATCGGCCGGCCGAGCTGGCTCAGTTCGAGCGTGAGCTCCAGATGGCGTTCGAGCGCGGTGGCGTCCGTCACCTGGATGATCACATCGGGCGGGGCGAACGGCGCGGGCGGTCCGCCGGGCTCATGCACCTTCACCGGCGGCAGCTCGTCGCCCCACAGCAGATATTGCAGGGCCACCAGGTCGTCGTGCGGCAGGTCGTGCAGCGTCAGGATGCTCGGCAGGTCGACCACGCGTGCCTCGTCGAGGCCGATCTGCACCGCGCATTCGTTGTAGGCGCGGTGCGTGCCGCCGAGCTCGCCGGTGCGGATCGAGGTGCTGGAGACGGCGTTGAACAGCGTGCTCTTGCCGCTGTTAGGCATGCCCACCAGCGCGATGCGCAGCCGCCGCTCGCCGCGGTAAAGCGGCGTGCGCAGCGGGATCGCGGCTTCGCGTGGGGCCTTCTTCATGGCGGCCTCTATTGTTTCGCAAGAGCCCGCGTGGCGACAAGAAAAACCGGTGATTTATTGGTTTCTTCGATTTTGGCCGAGAAAATCACGCGATCTGCCGAGAGAGCAGGAATAGGGTACCTCAGTCTGTCCCCTATTTATTGTGGCCCCTTAAATCGGCCCCTTAAATCCAAGAAGTGAGCTTATGGGACGAGTCTCGCCGTCATCGCTTTTCCATGTGAACACCGAGCTCCTTCAAAACGGCGGGATTATCAACAATGTAAAAAATCGGTTCCGGCCGACGGTGTTCGATCACTTCAGTGATGCCATTTGCGGTAACAATCTCATACAACGGATACCCAGCCGGATATCCGGGCGGCGGGTTTTTCAGTTTAAGAGGTTCCGATTCCCCTAGTTTTCCCTTTACCTCAGCAAGCTTCCTTTTTTTTGAATCCAGCAGCGTAAACGTGGCTGAGCTAAGGTAATAATCCATCTTTACGGTCACATCGTCTCGCGTGAGTCCCGGTGGAACCGTAAACCATTTCGGCAATCTCGATTCACGCGCAAGCATAAATGAAGATTCCGGAGCGGAACTGCAGCCAATAAGCGAGCACGCGACTAAAAGAATGAAAACAATCGAACCACTCAGCCGTTTCACTTTGCGTTCCTCCCGCTGCTGCATCCCGACGGCGCGTAAAAGGGGACGGAGGGATTAAATTTTAAGCAGTTCCTCCGTCGATGCTTTGCGCGGACGCCCGCGCTCCATTTGGCCGAGTTGAAGACCATATTTCTGCTCGATTTGCTCCCGAAATCGATCGTTACCGACCGGCTGACAGTAGTGTGCGGCCCTGCGAATGAGATGTAGATCTTCCTCGCTCAGCTGTGTTCGGAAAAGTTCCCGATAGGCATAGCAACGAGTGTCGGGCGACGTTCCGAATCGAAGATACTCATCGTGTTGCCGCAACCAACCACGGTCTCCCCAAGCATTAATCCCGTAACTCGACCAGCGATATTTTTCGGGCCTCGTCACCATCTGGGCGCGCACCGGATTGAGTTCAATATAACGCATGCAGGTCAGGAGATAGCGTTCGGATTGCACCAAGCTGGCGCGGTGGCGTCCCTCCCACAAAGTGCCGGTGCGGCGGTATTTCTTGTTGATGTATTGGGCGTAGCGGCTGCCGACCACGTTCATGGTGTTCGAGACAGCGTTCGCGCGAGCGGGCGTCACCAGAAAATGGATATGATTGGTCATTAGCACATAGGCATGGACAGACACGCCATAGCGAATAGAAAGCTCCTTCCACAGTTCGAGATAAAGCTGGTAGTTCTCGGGCTCGATGAAGCAGGCCTCGCGATTGTTGCCGCGCTGGATGATGTGGTAGGGCAAGCCTGAGAGATACATCCGGGCACGACGGGGCATGGACCATTCGTTGTTATGGGTCGGATGGGAAACACCATAACAGAGGAATTGATAGCAGAGGAGTTGATTAAAATTTAATCCCTCCGTCCCCTTTTACGGCGGGCCATGGATCCATCCTCTCGACGCACCATGCGTATCGCTTGTTTTAGTTTAATCATGATGGTACTGAGGCGAGCGCCAGTACGCGAGCCGGTATATTAGCGAAAACTGTGATCTGACCCCAGTTTTTGGGCGGGGTCGCCAGCGGTCATCGCGTCAAGCGATGTTTCTACTTAATGTCCGTCATTTTTCTTTCCTAAACCAAGCCCTTCTCGCAAATAGAAGTAACCCAAACCTAGCATCACGAGTGCCGTTACAGTCGTGACGAAGGGAATGACGGCGGACCTCCCCTGCGCCAGGTCGGCCAAGATTTCCGATATTCCGATCAGGGGATAGATGATGCCAAATGCGATAAGAATCACTCCCATCACCGCCTGTGGAATCGCCAGCACCAAGCCTAAAATCTTGACGGATCTGTTGCTCGGCACTTCACGCCTAATCACACGACTCGCGTCGACGCTTAACAACACTACCGCAGGAAGCGCCAAGAGAATTAATACTCCGCCAACGATTCCTACCAAGTCGTGATCAACGTGGAAACAAGCATAAATCAATCCGGCCGATATCATTGTCGCCACAAGCAACCTAACAAGTGCTTTTTTTATGGCTGCGCTGACAATGATCATCTGCGCGGGATCACATAACCTAACTTTTGGAGCAAACCAGCTTCGTCCGCGGCTTCTTGCCCCATTTCTACAATTTGGGCAAGCTGATTTTCTAAGGTTGACACCTCACCAAACGACGTTGCCACGGCGGATCCCCCGGTTAGCAGCTGGAAACTCAACATTGCCGCTTGCGCGGTTGATTTGACGTTTGCGGCTTGAACGAACCGTACCGTCGATGCACCTAACGAAGCTGTCAAACCAGCCGCAAATCCCGCTGCGTTCGCGGCTTTATAAGAGGCCGAACACGTGTTGGCGCCACCATGCGGCAAGTTCGCTTGCGCGAGAAGACCCTGCAGACTAAGCCGGCCTAAAGTTAACGAACTAACGACACCTTCGCCAAATCCCTCCGTCACGTCCACAACCGACTGCGGCAACGGATCACCCAGCGCCCACAAGCCAGTCGGATCGATATACCGCAACGGATTATTCCTCACCGCCACGTAGGTATTCAAGCCACCTTCAAGCCCAATTGGATCACTGTTGATTTTTGCTCTATTTACTCCTGCCAAGTAGCCCAGCGAGGAAGGAAAGAACAACAGAAACCGCAAAGATGATGGCGATAAACAAGGTCGCGTTGTCTGCTATAAGCAATTTGAAAGCGTTGTCGCCGTAAAAGATAGAAATGATTAGGCTTGCACCAACAATGCAAAATATCGCAATAACGAAGGATTCTAATAGTAAAGCACCTAAACGGATCCAGCCGTGGTATCGCTTACCGCTCGAATCCGACAGCAGTGGTCTGAGCCACCTTACATTGATCAGGAAACCTTCAATAGCAACTAGAATTGGAACACAGCTGGCCATCGCTCCAACGAGCGCCCATTTCGCAATATCAAGATGGCTGACATCGGCCGGATTTGCGATAGACAGCAAAATGGCAAGAATCGTAAAGGCAACTAGCCCACCGAAGAAATAGACACGCGCCAGTATATTCATATTTGGTCCCTTTTATTTTTCGCATCCACACTTTTCTGTTTTCGCATTGGTTACAGTGGATATTCCAGCTCCTCCATACACGCTGGCATCCCAGCCTGACTCTGGACCCTTGCCGATAGATGTGGCTCCGCCAAGTTGAATCGCATTGGCACCATATCCAATACCAAAAAATGCATATCCAGCGCCTGTAAACAACGATCGCCCCTCGAATACATATGGATCGATGTAATTCAAATTATCCTTAAACATTATATGACTCTTTGTGATCGTAGCGTCGGCGCCGAAGCCAACAGCAAAGCCACCCGCCACAATATCAACTTCGCTTCGCTTTCCATTTACGCATTGGGAAGTCAAATGAAGTGAAAATCTTTGCGCGCCACCGCCATACACCATTCCAATAGATGTCATCGTTCCTTCCCACTCCAACAACCCCGACGGATCGATGTACCGCAACGGATTATTCCTCACCGCCACGTAGGTATTCAAGCCACCCGCAAGGCCGATCGGATCCGAACTGATATACCGTCCTATCCTCGGATCATAGTAACGCGCCATGTTGTAGTACAGGCCCGTCTCCGCATCGAAGTACTGGCCCGGGAACCCCAGGTTCACCGTCACACTGCCCGTGGGCGTGGTGTCGCCGAAGGCTCGGCCTTCGTAACGCCACACCACCGCTTTCGTGGCACTCGTTGCGAGCCGTGGGGTGCCCTCCTGATCGGCAAGCAGATATGAGAGCGTATCCGTGCTGCCGCTTTTGACGATCTGCGCCGCCGGTTGGCCGTCGACCCACACGTAGGCCACCTGCGATACACCGGTCGCGTCTGTCTCCAGGATCAGATTACCGAGGACGTCATAGTGATAGACCGTGGTGCCGGAGGCGGCAGTCTTGCGCGTGCGCTGGCGCTGAGAGTTATATACATAACCGCCCAAGGTAGTGCTGCCTTGGCTAACGGACTGCAATTCTCCAGCGTTGTTGTAGCTGTAAGTAGAGGTGCCGTCGTCGACGGTATTGCCCGCGGCATCCAGGATTATCGTCTGGCCTCCCCATTGTGTGAGGCGGTTCGAGGCGCTAAGGTAGAAATACCCCCCACCGCTGTCGCTCGTGCGGTTGCCGTTGGCGTCATAGCCGAAGTTCACCGTGCTCGTTGGGCTCGAGGTGATGCTGTCCTGGATCAGGCGATCGAGCGCATCGTAGCCGTAGCTGCCGGTCTGCGAGAGATTCTGACGGCTGGTCACGTTGCCGTTGGCGTCGTAGCCGTAAACCCGGGTATCAGCACTTCCCAGGGACTGGTTCGTGAGCCTTCCCTGCAGGTCGTAGGTGCGGGATTCATTGAGGCCATTACCGAGGTGCTCACTCAGGAGTACGCCGTCGGCGCGGTAGGTGCGCAAACTGGCGAGCGTCATGGCCGCGCCACTCACCGTGGCGCTGAAGTTGGCGATTTGCCCGAAGACGTTTCGGGCGTAGGTCACGAGGCGGTTGTCGGGGTAGGTGATCGTCTTGATCCGGTCGACGGCGTCGTAGGTGTAGCTGGTGGTATAGACGACGCCCAGCTCCGTCTTGCTCTCGGTGAGGACGTTGCCAAAAGCGTTGTAGCCGTACTGGGTGGTGCCGGAGGCATCCGCAACCGCGCACAGCCGCCCGATGCCCAGGGTGCAGTTGTCGTAGGTGTAGGTAATATCTTCCGCGGTCCCGGGGTAGTCGATGCCGGTCACGCGGTTGAGCGAATCGTAGGCATAGTTGGCGGTAATTCCTCTGGCATCGGTGACACTCGTGACGTTCCCGGCATCATCGTACGTATAAGCTGTCGTGCCCCGGTCCGCCGAGGTCTCCTGCAGCAAATTGCCGAGATCGTCGTATTGGTATTGGGTGGTGGCGTTGTTCGGCGCGACGACTTGTTGCAGCCGGTCGTTCGGATCGTAGGCATAGCTGGTGCTGCCGCCTAGGCTGTTGAGCGTCTGAACGAGGCGGTTCAGCGCATCGAAACTGTTCACAGTCGAGGGGTTGTTGTTGGGATCGGTTTGCTGGGTGAGGTTGCCCACGGCGTCGTTGATCTGCTGCGTGAGTGAGCCGGCCGCGTTGATGGAGGCGAGGTGGTTGCGGATGTCATACGCGAAATCGAGCTGACGCGCCAACGCGTTTGCGGAGTTGTAGGTGTATTCGCTGATGCGGTTGCCCCGGCTGTCATAGCCGTAGGCTACGTAGTTGCCGGCGTAATCGGTTACGCGGGTCAGCTGGCGCGCGGCGTTGTAGGTGTAGTTGAAGGTGCGACCGTCGGCGAGAGTTACTTTTGTCAGGTCAGCTCCTGCCCAGCCATAGGCATAGTAGGTTGTTCGCGCTGTTCCGGTCGGCGGCGTTTGGGTCAGCGTGGTCACCCGGGCCAGAGGGTCAATTTGAGGAGTGTAAGTATAGTTGGTGCGCAAGCCGTTGGGATCGGTCATCTGGGTCAGCTTGCCGTGGGTATCGTAAGTGTCGAACGTGGTCACCTGTCCGAGCGCATCGGTGAAGGTGTGCAACTGGCCGCAGGCGCCGCCCGTGGTGCAGTCGTAATAGGCCAGGGTCGTAACGTCGTTGACGTCCGTGCGCGGGCCATCAATGGAGACGACCTGGCCCGTACCGTTATAAGCAAGACTCACGCTGCGTGAGACCGGCGTGCCGGCCGGCGTGAAGCCGTTTTGCGTAATCATGGTTGGCAGCATCGGATGCGCCGGATCGTTGTAGGCGATCGCGGTGCTTTTGGTATGCCCGGTGTAGACGCTTGGGCTCTCGATAAGCGTGAGAAGGTCGAGGGTCGGGGACAAATAGCTGTATGTGGTGGTGCGGATCGCACTTGTGGTCACGGGGGCATCGCAGGTTCCGGTCAATCCCTCGGTCATCGAGACCTTCTGGTTCGTCGCGTTATACGTGTACGTCGTGAGCCGGCCCTCTTCGTCCTTCTTGCACGTCAGGTTGTTGTTGGCGTCGAAGGTTTGCGCCACGGTCTTGCCGTCGCTCGGATTCACCTTCGAGACGAGCGCCTTGGCCCCCAGATTGGAGGCAAAGGTCATGACTTCCTGTGTGTTGGCGGCGTCGGTGACCGTCGTTTGAGTCGGCGAGTCGTAGCTGAAAGTGACCTGCTCGGCGCCAGAGCCAAGTTGGGTGGAATTTACCCGGCCGGAAGCGTCATAGGTCATGGTGGCATAGCGGATGCTGGTATTCGCGCCGTTGGTGTATTCGACGCCGGTGAGATTCTCGGGAAACGAGCTGTTTTCATAAAAATAGATTGTTGTTCCGGCGGAGATAGAGACGTGGGTTAAATTGTTGTAAGCATCGTACGTGTATCTAGGGGACTGGGCCCCGCCGGAAATCTGGTAAATATGATTGTTTGTGGTGTAGGTCAGGGTCAGATTATGGCCAAACGGGCCGGTGACGGTAGTGAGCCGACCGGATGCATCGTAGTTGTAGGTGGTGGTCCTGCCGTTGCGGTCGGTCTCGGTCAGAAGTTTGCCGGCGGTATTGTACCGCTCAACCGCCCCGTCCCTTGTCGTAAGGGTATAGCCGTTCGCATCCTGACTGAGCGTGATGTGGGTGTCCGCATCACCCTGACACGCGCCGCCGTCGCAAACGAAGCCCTCTCCGCGTCCATCTTCACGTACTATCTGTATGGTGTCCGCATGGATGTAAAGACGCTTACCCAGTATCGACGAGCTCCAGCCGACGCCGAGTCCCACATCGACCATCATCTGGCTGTTGTAGTAGCGAATGATCGGGACGGTGCCATCCACGCTGGTCACATCGACCGCGGTGTAGAACTCGTTGCCGGTGGCAGCGTTACACGGGTCGCCCCGCATCGAATCGGCGGAGCAGCCGTTGTTTTTGGTCGTCTGCGGCGGTGGGATGGTGCAGACACCGGGCGCCACGAAATTCTGGCCGGTCGGACAGGGCGTATTCGGGTAGATCGCCCGGTAAAGGTTGGTTAGCGTCGTGCCTTCAAAAAGATTGTCGTAGACCGCCCAGACCCCAATACCGGGCCACGGGCTGCCGTTGTTACACCCGTATGAGTTTTCATAGCCACCGTAATTCTGGGTGTACCAGGTCACTTTCGCCGCGCAATGGGCTTGCGCCTCGGCTGAGGTGTTGAAGTATTCGTCAGGTAGATGCGGCGGATCAGCAAGAGTAATTGACGGAATCAACAGACCAGACAACAGCAGGAGACATAGACCGCGTAACATCTGCCGTAATAAATGCCGTGGTGTTGAGAGCGAAGTGGTCGACAAATGTCTCATGAAATACATTTTTATTGCTCCAGTCCGCCGATGAGCCAGGGAAAGCGAAGCGCTGGCGAAGAGCCCGCGATAGCCGGGGTAGGGGACCCCGGCGTAGAGTCACTGTGGCGGTTCTCAGCCGCAGGACGGTCGCGGCCAAACGACACGCCGCGAGTCCCGAGGGCGTTTG
>DASPRK010000207.1:0-14278 GCA_035624495.1 Methylomirabilis sp. (SeqCode)
ATGTCGTAGTCCGCCAGCTGCGACTGATACACGCTCACCATGTTGTTGATGTTGGTGAGCATGGCGCTGAAGCGGCGCGGGTCGGCGAAGTCGACGTGGTACACCACCTTGATCACGTCGTCCTTGGGCTTGGCCGCGGCCGGTTCGGCCGCCGCGGCCTCGCCCGCGCCGGCCGCCACCAGCACCAGGGCCAGCGCGGCCAGCAATACGGAATTCCACTGGTAAATCGGCTTGAGCTTCATGACTCGTCTGCCTTCGCTCCCGAAGGGGCGGTATCGGACGCCGATAATACCTGACGCACGGCCTCGATGCGCTGTTCCCTGATGCGCGCGCCGATATCCGGACCCTTTCCGCCGTCGGCAGCGATGGCCGCGGTATCGACCGCGCGTGCCGCCGCGTGCGCGCGCCGGAAAAGACCGGCCTGGGGATAGGGCGCATCGCCGATCCCGGCGCGGCCGCGGAAATCGGCCTCGCAGGCGGTGACAAACATGTCGACGCGCTCCGGGCGGCGGAACGCGTCCATGGCTTCGAGCGTGTCCACCACGGTGGCGGGCCGCAGTTCGGCGATCCGGTGGCAATGCGCGTGGTAGCGCGCGGTGACGAGCGCGAGGTCGCGGTAATCGTTGGGCACGCGAAAATGCTGGCAGAAATTCCTGACCAGCTCGACGCCGCGCTCTTCATGGCCGATGTGCTGCGGCCATTCGTGCTTGGGCGTCACTCCCTTGCCGAGATCGTGCATGAGCGCGGCAAAGCGCACGCGCACGTCGGCCGAGAGATTCGCCGCCGCGTCCAGTACCAGCATCACGTGCACGCCGGTATCGACCTCGGGATGGTGCTTTTCCGGCTGCGGCACACCGAACAACGCGTCGATCTCGGGGAACAGCCGCACCAGCGCGTCGCAGCCGCGCAATACCTCAAAGAAGCACGACGGTCGATCTTCGCCGAGTGCCCGTTCGAACTCCTGCCACACGCGTTCCGGCACCAGGTGGTCGACCTCGCCGGACTCGACCATCCGGCGCATCAACGTGTTGGTGCCGTGCGCAACGTGAAAGCCCCATTTGGCGTAACGCGCGGCAAAGCGCGCCACCCGCAGGATGCGTACCGGGTCCTCGGCGAACGCGGGCGAGACGTGGCGCAATACGCCGTTGCGCAAGTCTTCGGCGCCGCCGAAGGGATCGATAAGATTGCCCGCCTCGTCTTCGGCCATGGCATTGATAGTGAGATCGCGCCGCCTGAGGTCGTCTTCGAGCGTTACATCCGGCGCCGCGTAAACCGCGAAGCCCTTGTAGCCGTGACCGGACTTGCGCTCGGTGCGCGCCAGCGCGTATTCCTCCTTCGTCTCCGGGTGCAGGAACACCGGAAAATCAGCGCCCACGGGCTTGAAACCCTTGGCGATCATTTCGTCCGGGGTGCCGCCCACCACCACATAATCGCGGTCCTGGACCGACAGACCCAGGAGCCTGTCGCGCACCGCGCCACCGACGAGATAGATCTTCATATGGCAAGACGAATGAGCGACAGTGAATGGGACTTCATTATCATGACGAGACAAACGAGCGTGGCGAGTAAGACTACCTTATCACGGCAATACGAACTGGCGTAGCGAATTAGGTGTCATCTTGTGACAAGATGAACCAGCGGCAGCGAGTGGGGCTACTAGTCATATGTCTGGACCAACGAAGTAGGGATTCCTTTATGACCGACATGCTAATGTGTGGCGGCTATTCAAGCCAATAGTCCGTTCGCATGACCGACAAGCTGCGTCTGGTTCCCTTGCTTTTGTGGTCGCTCGCCGTCACCGCATGCGCGAGCCCGGCTTACTATTACCAGGCCGTCTCGGGAGAGATGCAGATTCTCTCCAATCGCAGGCCGATCGAGGACGTGCTGAACGATCCGGCCACGCCACCGCAGACCAGAACGCAGCTCGAGCTGGCGCAACGTCTGCGCGAGTTCGCCAGCCGCGAATTGCTGCTTCCGGACAATCGCAGCTATCGCCTCTACGTCGACCTGCACCGGTCGTATGCCGTCTGGAACGTTTTCGCCGCACCAGAACTGTCTCTCGAACCCAAAGAATGGTGTTTCATCGTTACCGGTTGCGTTCGCTACCGCGGCTATTTTGCGCGCGCCGCGGCGGAGCAATTCGCCGACGCGCTTAAACAGAAAGGCTACGACGTCTATGTCGGCGGCGTGCTCGCCTTTTCCACGCTCGGCTGGTTCAACGATCCTTTACTCAACACTTTTATCGACCGCCCCGAGGCCGCTCTCGCGGGACTGCTGTTTCATGAGCTGGCGCACCAGAAAATTTACGTCACAGGCGACACCAGTTTCAACGAATCCTTCGCCACCACGGTGGAGCTCGAGGGCGTCAAGCGCTGGTTCGAACGGAACGGTACGCCGCAGCAGGTCGATGCCTACCGGCAGAAACTGCAACGGCGCGAGGAATTTATCGAGTTGATGCTCAGGCACCGCGCGCATCTGTCGGAGATCTACGCCTCGCGCTTGAGCGACACAGAGAAACGCGCGGCCAAAGCGCACGAGTTCAATGAGCTGCGACAGGATTACGCCGGGCTCAAGGCTTCATGGGGCGGCGATACGACGTACGACGGCTGGTTCGCGCGTGATCTGAACAACGCCCAACTCATCGCGGTCGGGCTGTACACCCAGTACGTCTCGGCGTTTCAGAAACTGCTGGCGCAACACCATGGTGACCTAGCCGCGTTCTATGGCGCCGTGGACCGGCTCGCGCACCTGCCGCGGGCGCAACGCGACGCGGACCTGCGTGACCTGGTGACAAGCCGCTAACGCGGCGCGACATAGGTCGGGGCGATTTCCTCCAGACGCTCCGGGGTGATGCCGAATAGCTCGGGAAAGCCGTCTTGACACACGCTATCGATCTGCAGCGATCGGTAATTGTCGAGCGAAAACGGCTTGCCGGGGACGAACTCCAAAGCTGCCGCCTGCAGGAATGACAACGTATCGTTCAAGCCGACGATGCAAACGCGCCGGTCGAGGAGTTCCGCGACATAGCGCACAATCTCGCGCAACGTATAGACACTGGGGCCACACAGGTCGTAGCGCTGCCCGAAGGTCTTGTGATTGTCGAGCGCTTCCACGAATACGCGCACCACGTCCTCCACGTATACCGGCTGAAAACGCGCATCGGGGCAGGCGAGCGGAAACACGCCAGGGGCGAAACGCAACAGCATCGCGAAGCGGTTGAGGAAGTCATCGCCGGGGCCAAAGATGACCGAGGGACGGAAACTGGTCACGTGTAGCTGGTCGCTGTCGGCGCGTTGCGCTGCCTCTTCGCCCGCGGCTTTGGTGCGCAGGTAATGACTAGGCGCGTCGGTGGCGGCGTGCAGCGCGCTCATGTGCAACAGCCGCGATACGCCCGTCTGGTGACAGGCATGCACGATTTTTCCGGGGAGGTCGGCGTGCACCCGCACGAAACCGCGGCCGTCGCGACCCGGTTCGTTGAGGATCCCGACCAGATTGACGACGGTGTCGCGCCCTTCGAGCTCAGTCTGCAGAAACGCCGCCTGCTGCACGTCACCTTCGCTCAGTCGCAGGTTCGGCATCACCAGTAGGTCGCGATGGCGCTCGCGGCGTCGGGTGAGGATGACGATGTCGTGCCCGGCCCCGGAAAGACGCGCTGCCAGACGCCGGCCGACGAAACCGGTTCCACCCAATATGCATATCTTACGCGTGGTCATGAAGCACCGCCTGTTCCCTACGATACCCCCCGATGCGGCTCAGCGTCCACCAACCTTCGACGACGGTTTCAAACACCGGTGGCAACAAGCGACTCACGCGAAGAAAAATCCCGGGATCGACCGAACAACGATATCGATTAGGACTGGACTGTGCCGAACTGGGCGCATTCGGCGGCGTGGTAAATGAAGGATCCGCTGTGCCGACGCTTGGCCACGTACATCGCGGCATCGGCGCATTTGCATAAGGCGGAGACGTCAGGCGCGTGGTCCGGGTACGCGGCGATACCGAGACTGCCGGTCACCGAAATGGCGCAACCTTCGAGCTGAAACGGTTGTTTCAGAACGTCAAGCAGCTTGCTCGCCGCTCGCGTCGCCCCCGTGATGCCGGTGAACGGCAGCACCACGGCGAATTCATCATTGCCGAGCCGGCCCACGGTATCGGATCGTCGCAACGATCCGGTCAGCCGCACGGCCACCTCCTTCAACAGCCGGTCGCCGACATCGTGCCCATAGTGATCGTTGACCTGCTGGAAGCCATCGAGGTCGATCATGATGAGAGCGGAGGACTTATTCGCGCGTTGCGCCGTGAGGATGCCTTGGCGCAGGCGGTCCTGCAACAGCGTGCGATTCGGCAACTCCGTGAGCGGATCCTGCAAGATCAGCCGCTCCAGCTGTTTGACAGCATCGGCCAATTCGGCGGTGCGCTGTTCGACGCGTCGCTCCAGATCGGCGTCGAGTTCTTGAAGTTCGTGCCGGGATTGCGCCAGCTGCGCGCGGGTCTTGCAGAGCTGGCCGAAGCTCGTGGCGTTGTCGATCGCGGAACTGGCCTGGTCGGCGAAGAACATGAGCAAATCGAGGTCGCGCTTGCTGAAATCGCGGCCGCCGATTTTGTTGATGCCGGCCAGGCCTCCGAGGAACTGACGCTTGCCTGCCAGCGGCACAAGAATCACGTTGCCGGCCTCCTTCTCCCAGCGATTGCGCTCGGCCTCGTCCAGCTCGGCCAGCACCCCGTGCCACCAGGGCCGGCGATTGCGCCACACCCAGCCGCAAACACCGACCTCCAACGGCAGCGATTGACCGACGACCTCTTCGGCGTTTCTGCCGCAACCGGCACGATAGGTGTATTCGGTGCATTCCTCGTTCAGGATCGGGATCAGCACCGTCTCGGCGAGGATCAGCTTGCGTGCATGGTCCGCGACCAGTTGCAGGACTTTCTCGAGATCGGGCTCGCTGCTGACCGCCACGGCGGTTTCCTTCAGCAGCGCGATCTCGAATTCGCGATCGCGTAATTCGCTTTCCAGGAGAAAAATGCGATGTGCTTCTGACATGGGGTTCCCGCTCCATGGGGACCGTCCATCCTGCGTCGACGGGTTCGCGCCGGACGATATACCTCGAGTGTAGTTCATGATCGGCCACCGCAGAGGCTCGGGTGGAGCTCGGATCCGGCCGGCCCGGCGGAATTACCGGCAAGCGACAGCGCGCGTCGCCGTTTCCAAAACTATGTCTTCAGCCCGATATACAGGGCGGGCGCGCCAGGCTTACGGCGCCGCCGGCGCGATGCTCGGCATACGCGTGCTGAGCCGCACTGGGTTATTTTCAAGACGGTAGTTGTACACGGTGGTGTAGGACATAACATTCTTCACATAGTCGCGGGTCTCATTGTACGGGATGGTCTCGACCCAGATGTCGGCGTCCATCGGCTGCTCCGGCATCCAGCTGTTGACGCGGTTCGGCCCGGCATTGTACGAGGCCGTGGCCAGCACCTGATTGCCGTTGTTGCGCCCCAGCACCTCCTTGAGGTAATTCATGCCCAGACGCAGGTTGTTCTCGATGTCGAGCAGCGCGCGGTTGCTGCGGATGCGGATGTTGAGCTTGCGCCCGGTGAGCCGCCCCGTGGACGGCATCAACTGCATCAGCCCGAGCGCGCCCGCCTGCGAGCGGGCGTCCACCACGAAGGCGGATTCCTGGCGCACCACGCCGTACACCCAGCTCGGATCGACGCCGTACTGAGCGGCGTTGCTTTCGATGGTGTCGCGGTACAGCAACGGGAAACGCAGCTCGAGGTCGTCCAAGTGGTCGCTGCGGGCCACCGTGAGGATGGCGCGGTCGTACCAGCCCCACTGGCGCGCGATCACCGCGGCCACCGCGAGCTCGCGGTTGTTCATGTTTCGCGTGGTCCAGTTCCACTGACGGCGCGCGTCCGTCACCTGGCCCATCAGATACAGTTCCTGCGCCATCTGGATGCCGGGGCGCGCGAGCATCGCGCTCACCTCCTCGGGGCTGGCTTCGACACTCACGTGCTGCATCGAATAGTTCGCGTTGACGCGATCGGCGGCGAGGAATCCGTAATAACCGCGATCCTGCGCCAGCGCCTTGTACAATTCACGCGCCTCGTCCTTGTTCCCGGTCTCCTCGAGGATGCGCGCCGTCCAGTAACGCCACTGGCTCTCGTGCTGCTGCTCCTCGGTCAGACCCGCGATGAAGCGACGCGCGGTGTCCCACTGTCCGGCGCGCAGAGCCGCGCGCACGCGCCATAGTTGCAGGGTTTCGTCGTTGGCGCCGGCGGAAACCGCCGACAGCCATTGCAGCGCCTGCGGCAGATCCTCCTGTGCCGCGAGAATGCCGATATAGCGCAGAACGTAGTTGTCGTCCTCGCCGAAAAACTGGTACTTGGTCTTGAGGTACTGCCATTGCGCCATCGCCTCCTCCGGGTCGCGGTTGGCGAGGCGCACGACGCCGTGCGTGACGATCATGCGCGCCACCGGCGTATCCACCGGATAGCGGATGTCATGCAGTTCGCGCACCGGGTCCCGGTGCATGGCCTGCCAGCGTTTGACCCAGATACGCTCCGACGGATCGAGATAGCGGGCCAGATGGTCCGCGAGGTCGAGATTGCGCGCTTCCATGGCGAGACGTATACGTGCCCAAACCTTCTCCGGGGTCATGTGTCCCGCCTGTCTCCAAGCGTCGAAAACCGGGTCGCAGGCACTGGGCAAGGGCCGGCCGGTCAACCAGAGTTTTTCCACCTCATCCATGAGCGGAGCCTGCTGCTCGCTGGTTTTGAGCAGGTGCGCCAGGCGCAGGCACTGCAACTCCGGCTCGTCCTCGACATCCTTATATTCCTCGAGGAAGGTATCCCAGTCCCCACGGCCGGCGAGGTAACGCAGCCACTTCTTGCGGATGACGTCGCTGATCGGGGCTTGGCTGTTTTCCTCTAGAAAGCGGTGGATTTCAGCTGGGGGTGTCGACGGAATGCGGTTCTTCAGCGACTCGTATTCGAGATAACCGCGCAGGATATAGCCGTCCAGGCGTTCGTACAGCATCTTGAAGCGCGTGGTCTGGCCGGCCTTCAGGGCCTCGATTGCGGCCAGGTAATCCCGCCGCCGGCCCTCGTCGTCATCCGTCGCATACGCCCGCGCCGACGGGAAATTAACCCCGACCGCAAGACCGCTCAGTACCAGCAACACAAAAACAATTCGCCGCATGCTGTTTTATTATAGCGATTGACCCGGCACGATAGCTTTTAAACGGTTTCGGACGCAATGGGCGTCGCGTTGCATCGAGGGCGGCATGGGCGTGCCGGATTAAAAGCGAAATCTATATGACTTTCCGGTTATCGCGGCGGCAGAGTGGCTTCCAAACCGGCCACGAAAGAAACGCCCGATCAGGTATATTCGATCGAATACGTGCTGCTGCAATAACCGCACCCGAAAATTAAGTTCAAAACGGAGAATAAGGATCGCCCATGACCATGGAAACAATCAATCCCGCCACCGGCGAACGGTTGAAATCCTTCGACCTATGGAATGAAGGCCAGATCGAGGCCGCACTGACCGAGACCGCGGCGGCCAGAGCCGCGTGGCAGGCCACGCCGTTCGTCGAACGTGCGCGGCTGTTCCGAAGCGCCGCCGCCGAGTTGCGCCACAACATCAGTCACTATGCCAGGCTGATCACGCTCGAGATGGGCAAAATCATCAAGGAATCGCGCGCCGAGATCGAGAAATGCGCCTGGGGTTGCGAATTCTACGCCGAGCGCGCTGAGGACCTGCTTCAGGATGAACCTGTCGAAACCGACGCCGGCGTGAGCTACGTCGCCTACCTTCCGCTCGGCACCGTGCTCGCGGTCATGCCGTGGAATTTCCCCTTCTGGCAGGTGTTCCGCTTCGCCGCGCCGGCTCTGATGGCCGGCAATACCGCGCTGTTAAAGCATGCCTCGAACGTTCCACAGTGCGCACTCGCCATTGAAGCTGTTTTTCGCCAGGCCGGGTTCCCGCCAGGCGTGTTCCGCACGCTCATGATCTCCGCGGCGCAGGCGGAAATGCTCATCGCCGACCCGCGCATCCATGCCGTGACCCTTACCGGCAGCGAGGTGGCCGGGCGAAAGGTGGCGGCGGCGGCCGGAAGCCACCTCAAGAAGACCGTGCTCGAACTGGGCGGCTCGGACCCGTTCATCGTGCTGGCGGACGCGGATCTCGAGCAGGCGGCGTCGGTGGGCGTGGCCTCGCGCTTTCTCAACGCCGGCCAAAGCTGCATCGCCGCCAAGCGCTTCGTCCTGATCGAATCGATTGCCGATGAGTTTCTCGAATTGTTCAAGCAGAAGGCGCATGCCCTCAGGATGGGTGATCCCGCGCACGAGGATACCCAGCTCGGCCCGATGGCGCGCGCCGATTTGCGCAACCAGTTGCACAAGCAGGTCACCGATTCGGTCACCGCCGGCGCCAGCTTCGCGCTGCACGGCGGACCCGCAGCCGGACCCGGTTTTTTCTATGAGCCGACCGTGATCGATCACGTGAATCTGGGCATGCGCGCGTACGAGGAGGAGTTGTTCGGGCCGGTCGCGATCGTGATCCGGGCGCGGGACGAGGACGACGCGATTCGCCTCGCCAACGATAACCGCTACGGGTTGGGCGCGAGCCTTTGGACGCGCGACGTCAAACGGGGCGAACAACTCGCGCGCCGGATCCAATCCGGCTCGAGCTTCGTCAACGGCCTGGTGAAAAGCGACCCGCGTCTGCCATTCGGCGGCATCAAGGCATCGGGTTACGGTCGCGAGCTTTCGGTCCACGGGATCCGCGAGTTCGTGAACGTGAAAACCGTGTGGATCAAATAGTCCCAAAAAAGAAAGCCGGGCTGACCCGGCTTTCTAACGGTGAAAACGATCGTTTTATTTCCCGAACCGGAAAACGATTCCCCCGCTGATCAGGTTGATGTAGGGACTGCCGAGACTGCCAGCATTGTAACGTTCCACCTCGACTCGCGCGCCGAGATTCTTGGAAAAATCGTATTGAAACCCCATTCCGCCAAAAGGATTCAGGTCGGTAGCATGTGACGTCGTCGAAACACCCGAAACCGATTTCGAAACCTCGACGTTACTGCCTATCAACCCGAACTTCAACAGCAAACCGAACCGATCAGTGAACGGTATCAATCCTGCGAGTGCGGCGGTGTATCCTTTGTCCCTGCTTGTGGCACTGGCGGTACCGGACTTTGCGGTGGCTTCGCCCAGATCGACATAACCGAACTCGGCGCCGACATATTTATCCCATAACGCCATGCCAGCGAAAGCCTTCCAGCCGTTGTCATTACCGTCGACGCTGCCAGTGGTAAAACTGGAACCAAGCAGATCACCCACGGTGGCCTCGTGCCTGGCTTCACCGACGCTCAGCCCGCCATACCAGTCCACGGCATGCGATACCGACGGAATGGTCATCATTCCCATCGTTGCGACGACTACACAAACAACCCGAAAGTAACCTGTTATTGTCTTGAATTTGCTATTCATGAATCTCATCCTCCATCCTTCATCATTTATGTTTTTTGAAAGTTGCGAACGACAAGCGCCCACCCCCTCCGGAAAATCTCAGCAGCGAACGTACAATAATGCGTGGGTCAAATCCGGTCAACAACAGTTGAGGATGCCGAGCCGTCGCCCGATAAGTCGGCGGCAAGCGCATCGCCGGCGCGGTCTGGACGGGATCAACCTGAATGTGTATGGGTCGCGAACGCGTCAGCTAATCCTGCGAACGCCCTGCCTGTTTCCGATGTGACCACCACAACAGCCAGGCGCCCAGCAGAATCATGGGCAGGCTCAGTATCTGCCCCATGGTGACCCAGCCGAAGGCGAGGTAGCCGAGCTGCACATCCGGTTCACGCACGAACTCGACCAGGAAACGGAAGATTCCGTAACAGAGAAGAAACACGCCGGAGACAGCGCCGGTCGGACGCAGCCGGCGGGCATAAACCCAGAGAATGACGAACAACGTCACGCCTTCGAGCGAGAACTCGTAGAGCTGCGACGGGTGTCGCGGCAGCGGGCCGGCGTTGGGGAACACCATCCCCCACGGCACGTCGGTGACTTTACCCCAGAGCTCGTGATTGATGAAGTTGCCGAGCCGACCGGCACCGAGCCCGAGCGGCGTGAGCGGCGCGACGAAATCGGCGACGCCGAAAAACGTGCGCTGCGTCCGGCGACCGTACAGCCACATCGCGGTGATCACGCCGAGCAGCCCGCCGTGAAACGACATGCCGCCGGACCAGATGTAAAACACCTCGATCGGGTGCTGGAGGTAATACCAGAAGTTGTAGAACAGCACATAGCCGATGCGGCCGCCTAGGATGACGCCGAGCGCGCCGTAGAAAAGCAGATCGGCGATCTCCTGCGGCCGCCAGCCGGAACCGGGGCGCTTGGCGCGGTAAATGCCGAGCCACCAGGCACCGAGAAAACCGATGAGGTACATCAACCCGTACCAGTGCACCTGGATACGGCCGAGATGTATGGCGACGGGATCGAGATTGGGCGCGTGCAACATGCGCCGCGATTATGACGGAGATACGTGACGCTGGCCAGACGGCTAGCGCGGCGCCGACGCTATGTTCGCGTCCCAGACACGCAACGTCGAACCGCGATAAAGCGTTTCCATGGCGGGCTGCCGTCGGTTCGCCTGCCGTGGTTGCCAGACCGATGCATCGCTGACCAGCAAGCCATCGGGATGATTCATTCGCCAGCTATCCGCATCCGCAGGGTCGATGACCGGCAACGGTTCGCGCAACCGGCCCGCGAATTGAAACTCGCCTTGGTATTCGCCGACGTAAGCGATCGCGCGATTCTGGGCCTGCGCGTTGGCCAGGAACTGGCCCACCGTGTCGGTGCGGTAAAACTCATCGAACTGCGAGCCCGCGCCGAGAATCAGAAACACCACCAGCAAAACGGCGGTAACGACGGTATCCACCACCCGACGCCGGACCTCGCGCGCCGGCAGCCAGGCGAGCGCGATGCCAACGACCATGACGCCGATGCCGACGAACGGCGACAGATCCCACAGGAACCCGGGCAGGACTTCGACGCGCGGCAGCTTGGGCAGCACGGCGAGCGCTCCTCCGAGCATCACCACCGGGACGGTCATCCCACCAAGCGGATGGTTGTCGCCGACGCCCTCCAGCGACTCGTCCATCAACAGGTAGGAAACCGGCAGCGCCATCAACGGCAACAGCGGTAGCAGGAACGGCGGTTGTTTCACCTCGATCAGCGACAACAACACCAGCGTCGACATGGTGCCGATCACGCAGAAGGCCATGCCGACGCTCAGCGGCTCGCGCCGTATGTGCCACAGACGCCACCACAGTAGCGGTAACATCGACCAGGGCAGACAGACGATTGGCATCCACGCCAGATACCACCACCATGACCGACCCGTCGTGAACAGGTCGAGGCGCGCTCCGATCAACGAACCGGACAACCACTCCATGACGTAGGGGGAACCGGCCTGCATGCCCGCCGGCACGAGCCACAGGCCGAGGATCGCCGCGCCCAGCAGGATCGCCTTGGCGATATCGATGTACCAATATTTCCAGTTCACTCGCGACCCGTCCCGCACCCAGAGCGGCGCAAGTCCGGTCGCGGGGAGCACATACACACAAATGATCGTGCCGAGCGCGAGCGCTCCGAATCCCAGCGCTGCCCCCAGCAACAGGAACGCGCGCATATCGCGATGGCGCCACATGATGAGCACGGCCCACCAGCCGAGCAGCGTGAAGAACACAAACAACATGTCGGGCAACGCCAGCGTGGTATACAGCGCCCACAGCGGCGTGCCCAGGAGCACCAGCGGCGCCAGCCGCCCGATCTCGCCGTTTTCGCGCCACAGCAGGCGCGCCAGCCGGTGGACCACGGCGAGACTCGCGAGCGAAAACAGCGCCGGCAGCACGCGCGGCCACCAATCGTTGACGCCGAACACAACCCAGCCGGCGTCGATCAACCAGGCGATCAGCGGCGGCTGGCGTGCGTAGAGTTCGCCGTTGAGTGAAGGCAGAACGAATTCACTGCGGGTCCACATCTCCCAGGCAACGGTGAGCATTCGCGTCTCGTCGACCGGCCAGACGGAACGGGCAAACAACGACGCCATAATCAGCAGGAGCCACAGACCGGTGCAGGCCGCGGCAGCCTTGATGCTGACCCACCACGCGGACCGTTTACGAACTCGTAATGGAACGGCAGCAGCCGGTGACTTGACGTCCCCGATCTCGATTTCCTCGACGATGAATTGTTCGAGCGCTGCCTGACGCGGGCTCGGTGTCTCCATCGGAGCGCGCTTGGGCGGCGATTTTTTCACCGCGGTTCCGATTTTCCTGAAGAACATGGACACGCCCATGATGCACCTGTCGCCGTCGATCCCCTGCCATATCTGAGTATGGCAGGGGTTTTGCGACACCATGTGCACCGGGATGCGGCGAACGCGGCTGTGCGGATGACCGGCGCAAGCCGGGGAGCGGACGGCGGTGACGGAGGAATCCGTCGGGCGCCAGCCGCAGACGCGGAAAATCAGCGGAAATAGCTGGATATTTAAGTTATCAACAGCGCTGGACCGCCAGCGTGCCGGAGCGGCCGTCGACCTCGCCCGCGACCAGGCGACAGGACGGGATAGTACGGGGGTTTTGCCGCCGCGCCATGGCCATGGCGTCGAGCCGCACGAATCGCACCTGCCTTTCGCCGGCCTGACGCAGGAATCCGCGGAACCATTCGAGCTCCGCCATACCTTCGATCTCCGCGTGTGCGGTGAGCACGTTGTCCCGCTCCGGTCGGATGAGCGACAGATAATGACGCGCAAGATCCGATTTCGGATATTCCGGCCGGCCCAGCAGTTCATCCAGGGTCGGCAAGGTGGTCGGGAGCTGCAGAGTCTTGTAAGTTGCGCCGTCGGCCACAGGAAAAAACGGATGGGTACCGCGGGCGTCGCTGGCGTAATCGAGGCCGGAATCGTCGTAGGCCGCGAGGCTGTGGGCATTGACCTGCCACCCGGCGGCGCCGGCGGTTCTGGCCTCCTCGCCGAAAATGCGGCGGAATTCCGTGCGCGCCTTGGCGAACTCGGCGAAGACCTCAGCGCGCGTCATGCGCGCGAGTCCGTCCTGCCAGCGAATGTGATCGTAGCAATGGATGCCGACTTCATGGCCGTGTTGGCGCGTCGCTCGCATGATCGCCTCGTTGCGCCGGCCGATGTGCGGCCCCGGCCACAGCACGCCGTTCATGAGTGTGCGCAGACCGTAGGTGCGGACGACGCTGGTGCGCGCAACCTTGCGGAAAAAACCGGGACGGAAAATGCGCTTGATGGCGCGGCCGGTGTTGTCCGGCCCGAGCGAAAACAGGAACGTGGCCTGGATGCCGAGCTCGTCGAACAGGTCGAGCAGCGCCGGCACACCGAGACGCGTGCCGCGATCGGTATCGACGTCCACCTTGATCGCCAGGCGCGTTTCCGGCATGGCGGCGAGCTAGGCCTCGAGTTCCTGCGACGGGCGGCCGAGGTGATAGTCGAGCGTCTTGCGTAGCGCCGTCTTGAGGTCGGTCAGGGGTTTCCAGCCGAGATATTTCTCGGCGTTCTTGATCGACGGCACGCGCGTGAGGATGTCCTGGTAGCCCTTGCCGTAATAATCGCCCGAGTTCACCGTGACCAGCTTGGTTTTCTCCGCGAGCGCAGCGTACTTGGGATAGGTCTTTACGAGTGCGACCACGGTTTCGGCCAGCTCGCGCACCGACATGTCGTTCCCGGGGTTGCCGATGTTGAAGATTCGCCCGTCGGCGCAGCCGTCCTTGTTCGCGATGATGCGCATGAGCGCGTCCACCCCATCGTCGATGTAGGTGAAGCTGCGCCGCTGTGCGCCGCCGTCGACGAGCTGGATGTCCTTGCCGCGCAGGATGTTGCCGATGAACTGGGTCAGCACGCGCGAGCTGCCTTCCTTGGGTTCCATGATGTTGTCGAGCTTGGGCCCGATCCAGTTGAACGGCCGGAACAGCGTGTACTTGAAGCCGTGCTGCTGGCCGTAGGCGGCGATCACGCGGTCGAGCAGCTGTTTGCTGCAGGAATAGATCCAGCGCGGCTTGTTGATCGGCCCGAGCACGAGGTTCGAGGTTTCCTCGTCGAACTCGCGGTCGCCGCTCATGCCGTAGACTTCCGAGGTGGACGGAAAGATCACGCGCTTTTTATAGCGCACGCACTGGCGCACGATCGCGAGGTTGGCCTCGAAGTCGAGCTCGAACACGCGCAGCGGGTCGAGCACGTAGGTCGCCGGCGTGG
>DASPRK010000229.1:0-6508 GCA_035624495.1 Methylomirabilis sp. (SeqCode)
CGCCAGCCTGGCCTTGAGCTGATCAGCCTCTTCGAAACTGGCGAACGATCCCGCCTGCAGGATATAGGTGACGCCCGGTTCCGGTTTCGCCTTCGCGGTTTTGCTCTTCGCGGCGCGCGGTTCCGGCGGCAGCACGGTCTCGGTCTCGGGCAGAATGGTGTAGAAATCGAATTTGGGTTTGGGCGGACTCGGCGGCGGGGTCTCCGGCGCTTTCTTGGCGGCGACCGGCAGCCGGTGCAGGCTGGAAAACAGATTCGCCAAGCCGCTGCGGCCGTCGGCGCGGTGTACCAGCATTTGCCACAGCATCATGCCAGCCACGCCGATTCCGATTCCGAGCAGTAGCAGTACCCAGCCGCGCTTGAGCCAGCGTCCGCGACGCCCAGAGGATCTTCTGCGCGCTTGCGCCATGTTCGTTAGCGACCCGGCATAAACGTAATTGCATTGAGTCGGGCGGCAAAGCCGGGTGCTTGGCATGCGTGATGGCAGGAGTGTGCCGGGTCAATAGCAAAAATCATTATGAACTCCAGATTATTGCGGCGACTTGACAGTTTCGAATCCGGAATCGGGTAAATAATTAAGTCCCGGCATGTTCATGTGGATTCCTGCCGCCGCAATAATCTACATGGTCTCGGGAGCCGAGACACCCAGCAGTTTCAGGCCGTTGGCGATGACCTGGCGCGTGGCAGCGATCAGGTTCAACCGCGCGTTGCGCAACGCTGCGTCCTCCACCAAGAAGGTGTGCGCGCCGTAATAAGTATGGAAGTCGTAGGCCAGCTCGCGCAAGTAGTGCACCAGCTGATGCGGTTCGTAGGCGAGCGCGGCCGCCTCCAGCACCTCCGGGTAGCGCGACAGCCGTTCAACGAGCGCCTGCTCGTGCGGTTCCATCAGTTGTCCCAGATGGCGCGCGCCGTACGCCGGATCGTACGTCAGTCCCTTCTCCTGCAACTGGCGGAACACGCTGTGGATGCGCGCGTGCGCGTACTGCACGTAATACACCGGGTTGTCGTTCGACTGGCTCTTGGCGAGGTCGAGGTCGAAGTCCATGTGCTGTTCGCACTTGCGCAGCACGTAGAAAAACCGCGCGGCGTCGTTACCGACTTCGCGCCGCAGCTCGCGCAGTGTCACGAACTCGCCCGAGCGCGTCGACATCTGCACCTTCTCCCCGCCCCGGTGCAGCACCGCGAACTGGACCAATAATACCGTCAGCCGTTCGGGGTCGTCGCCGATGGCGGCGAGCGCCGCCTTGACGCGCGGGACGTAGCCGTGATGATCCGCGCCCCAGATGTCGATCACGCGCTCGAAGCCGCGTTCGAGCTTGGCCGCGTGATAAGCGATGTCATGGGCGAAATAGGTCTTCTGCCCGTTCTCGCGCACCACCACGCGGTCCTTCTCGTCGCCGTAATCGGTCGAGCGGAACCACAGCGCGCCGTCCTTTTCGTACACGTGCCCGGACTTTTTCAGCCGCTCGATGGCGTGCTCGGCGGCGCCGTTTTCCACCAGCGCGCGTTCGGAGAACCATTCGTCGTAGGTGACCCCGAATTCCTGGAGGTCCTGGCGGATGTCGTCGAGGATCACGTTGAGGCCACGGTCGAACACCAGGCGGTACGCGGCCGGCCCCAGCAGTTGCTTCGCGCGCTCGATCAGCGCGTCGATGTGTTTTTCCTTGTCGCCGCCGGCGGGCTCATCCGCCGGCACGCCCGCGAATACCTCGGCCGCGGCGTGCCGGTACTTGTCGCCGTTCTCCCGGTGCAGCGTGGCACCGATATCGTAGACGTAGTCGCCCTTGTAACCGTTGCTCGGGAAGGCGAATTTCTCGCCGCACAGTTCGAGGTAGCGCAGCCACACGCTGGTGGCGAGAATGTCCATCTGCCGCCCGGCGTCATTGATGTAGTACTCGCGATGCACCTTGAAACCGACGGCGTCGAGCAGATTAGCGAGGGTCGCGCCATAGGCCGCGCCGCGTCCGTGTCCGACATGCAACGGGCCCGTGGGGTTGGCGGAAACGAATTCGACCTGGATGCGCCGGCCGCCGCCGGCCGCGCCGCGCCCGAAGGCTTCGCCCATATCGAGTATCTCGTTCACCACGCCGTGGTAGGCGCCGGGCGCGAGGAAAAAATTGATGAAGCCGGGACCCGCGATCTCGACCTTGGCGATCTTCTCCGAGCCCGGCAGCGCCGTCACGATCTTCTCCGCCAGTTCGCGCGGCTTGACGCGCGCGTGTTTGGCCAGCATCAGCGCGACGTTGCTGGCGAAGTCGCCATGCTCCTTGGATTTCGTGCGATCGACGACGATCGCGATGCCGTGATCCGGTGGCAGCGCGCGAGTGGCTTCGAGGCCGGAAAGGGCCGAAGCGATGAGATGTTCGATGAGGTGTTTCAAGGGCTAACGGAACGTTGGCGAAACGCCGATTCTACCGGCGCGCCTGCGGGGCGAGAAGCCGCCTGACGGGGGGAAGACAGCGCGCGGATTGCCCGTTCACGCGCCGGGACCGTTCATGCCGTTTGCCAGATTTTCGACTTCCCGCAGATTCGCGCGCTTCATCGGTTTGCCGTCCACCGGGCTGAGCGGCGCTTCACGCGCCGCGTGGCGCGAGAATACGCACAGCTCAACTGCGACACCGTCGGCGGTGAAGCGGTAAGCCGGGAAAGTCTCGTAACGGTCGCCGCCGAAGCGCAGACGACGGTCGCCCTGTTCGTAAGGGATGCTGTGTTCCTGAAGCCAGAATCCGACTTCCTCCGGCGTGTCGGCGGTGATGTGAAGCTCGATCGCTGTGGACGCGGTCACGGTCCCGCTCAGGATCGGGCCGACCAGGCGCGGTTCGAACCGCGACAAAAACCGCATCGCCTCGGCCGCCAGAGTGCGAAACCGCGGCAGGCTTTGCGAGAGACGTCCCGCATGAAACAACCGCAGGTGCTCCTGCAGCGCGGCTTCGATTTCCTCGTTGCCTGGCAGATGCTTGGTTTCGGGCAATCCCAGGCGCAGCGCCGCCTTGCGCTTGGCGGCCTGGAAATTGTTCACGCCCTCCTCTGCCATGATGCGGGCGGCGTCCGCCGCGATTTGCCGGCGTAACTGATCCGTGTTCGGCGCGTGCGACCGTGTCCGGCGGCCGGCGCCGGGACGTGATGGGCGCGGTTTGATGGCCATCAGAATAATTTCTCGCGGATATTGTCCGGCACCGGCTCAGGCGTCGCGGCCTCGGGATTGGCTTCCTCTGCGCCCGGAATCGCCTGCGGCGTTTCCGTCCCCTTGATGAAGTATTCCTGCATCGCCTGCGGATCGTCCGGCGTGGTGGGCTTGCCGGTTTCTCTGTTGATGGTGGTCTGAACCACGTTGGAAGGCGGTACCAGCGATTTGTCCGGGACTCCCTGCAATGCCGTGCGCATGTAGTCGATCCAGATGGGCAACGCCGCCTGGGCGCCGGTCTCGCCGCGGCCGAGCGGGGACGGTTGATCGAAACCGACCCACGCCGTGGTGACCACATCGCCGTTGAAACCGGAAAACCACGCGTCGCGATATTCGTTGGTCGTGCCGGTCTTGCCGGCCAGATCCTTGCGGCCCAATACCAGCGCGCCTTTACCCGTACCCTCGCGGATCACGTCCTGCATCATGCTGCTGATAAGGAAGTTCACTTCCGGCGTGAGCACCCGCGGCGCCACGGTCGATTTGTCCGGAGACGGCGCCGGGTTGTTAGGCGACACCGCGGCCACGGGCTGGGCGCTGGCGCCGGTGCCGGTGGCGGCAGCATCGACCGGTATGTCGCATTCCCGGCACACCGCGGCCGGCCGGGCTTGTTCCAGCACGTGGTGATCAGCGTCCTCGACGCGCGTAATAAAATACGGAGTGACGCGGTAGCCGCCGTTGGCGAAGATGGCAAAGGCGCTCACCATCTGCATCGGCGTGGCCGATGCCGTACCCAGCGCTAGGGAAAGATTGTGCGGGAGCTTGTCGGCCTCGAAACCGAATCGTTGCACGTACTCGACGGCGTAGGGAACTCCGATTGCACGCAACAACCGCACCGAAACCAGGTTGAGCGATTCCGCGAGCGCCTTGCGCAGACGCGTCGGCCCGTAGAACTTCTTGGTGTAATCCTCGGGTCGCCACTCTTCTTCCGGGGAGTCGCCTTCCATAACAATGGGTGCGCCGCTGACCAGGCTCGCGGCGGTGAAACCCTTGTCCAGCGCCGCGGTGTAAAAGAACGGTTTGAAGCTCGAGCCAGGTTGGCGCTCCGCCTGGGTGACGCGGTTGAAACCGCTTTGATAGAAATCGAAGCCGCCGGTTAGCGCGAGCACGGCGCCGTCAGATGGTCGCAGCGACACCAGCGCACCACTGACCTCAGGGATCTGGGCCAGTCGCCACGGACCCAATTGCTGTTGTTGCGCCGAATCGTCGATGGATTCGAGGTAAATGATGTCGCCCGGTTTGAGTACGTCTCCGGCGTTCTGGGGCGCAGGGCCCAGGGCATTTTCATCTATATAAGCGCGGGCCCAGGATAGTCCGTTCCAGCCGAGTTCAATCGTGGCGCCGTCCTGGGTATACACTTGTGCGGTTTTAACGTCGACTTTCAAAACCACGCCTGGAAGCAGGTCGCCCACGAGATGATAATCCTTGAGGGCATCGTCGAGGCGCTCGCTGTCCGGTTCGCCGCGCAGAGTAATATGACCCGCCGGTCCGCGGTAGCCATGGCGGCGGTCGTATTCGAGGATGCCGGCGCGCAGGGCCTTATTTGCTGCCTGCTGATCCTTGGCGTTGAGGGTCGTGTAGACATTAAAACCGCCGGCATAGGTCTTCTCATCGTAAGCTTGGATCATGTACTGGCGCACCATCTCCGCCACGTACGGCGCCTCGACATCGAACTTGAGCGCGTGCTTGGTGGCGGCTAGCGGCGTGTTGATGGCGCTGCTGTAAGTCGATTCGTCGATGAAGCCGAGGTTGTACATCTGGCGCAGCACGATGTTGCGCCGTTCGAGCGCATTGTCCGGATTGGTCAGCGGGTTGTCCCGCGAAGGCGCCTTGGGCAGTCCAGCGAGCATCGCCATTTCCGGCAGAGTCAGTTCCTTCAGGGTCTTGCCGTAATACACCTGAGCCGCGGCTGCAAAGCCATAGGCCCGGTGGCCGAGAAATATTTTATTAAAATAAAGCTCCAGGATCTGTTGCTTGCTCAGTTCGCGTTCGATCTTGAATGAGAGCAGGATTTCCTTGAGCTTGCGGGTGTAGGTTTTTTCGGGACTCAAGAAATAATTCCGCGCCACCTGCATGGTGATGGTGCTGGCGCCCTGCCCAGTGCTCTGGGTGCGCAGGTTGTGTAGGGCCGCGCGCAGGATTCCTGAGAAATCGACCCCATGATGATAAAAGAAGGAACGATCCTCGGCGGCCAGCACGGCCTTGACGAGCAGGTCCGGTACTTCCTCGATGTGCACCGGAATGCGTTTTTCCTCACCGAACTCCGCAATCAGTTCGCCGTCGGCGGTGAAGACTCGCATCGGGACTTTGAGTTGCGTTTCCGGGAGATCCTGGATCGAGGGCAACGTCGGTGTCAGGACGAGCGCGATGGCCGCCAGCATGATGACCGCGCCGGCAAAAAGCCCGAACAAGACGATGAGAAGCCGCTGCCAGCCTTGGGCCGGAAGGTGCTGGCGAATCCATCGGGAGAAAAAGCTCCCCGTATCATTCATGGTGGGTGAGACGTTGCCGGCTAAGCGGAAGTTTCGTCAGGAGGAAAACAGATTCAACGCGCCGGGATTATAAACCACCTGCCTTCGGTCGCGATATTCGACTTGCCCAACGTCTCTTTCCCGACCCGGCCGCCCGCAAACCCTGTAAAAACAGCTTAAATCCTTATTTGTCATTTATGAATTCCATAGTCTATATTTGGTTTTAGCATTTAAACTACATTATATGTATTAATCATAACTCAAGGATTTTGAGAGGAAAATCAGGTGATCGCTTTTGCGGATCTCTTTGCCAAGAAAAAACCGCCGCTGATAGGGATCGACATCAGCTCTTCCGCGGTTAAGGTTCTCGAATTAAGTAAATCCGGTGAGCATCTGCGGGTGGAGCGGTATGCCGTCGAACCGTTGCCGCAGAACGCCGTGGTCGAACATGCAATTACGGAAGTCGAACAGGTCGCGCAAGTCGTGGAACGTGCGATCAAAAAATCCGGGACGCGCTGCAAGCACGCCGCGGTGGCGGTACCGGCGGCGCACGTCATCACCAAGACCATCAAGATGGCCGCCAATTTGAACGACCAGGACCGCCAGATGCAGGTGGAAATGGAAGCGGATCACTATATCCCGTATCCGCTCAACGAGATCAATCTCGATTTTCAAGTTCTCGGACCTTCCGAAAGCAACCCGGAAGAAGTGGACGTATTGATGGCGGCCTGCCGCAAGGAGGTCGTCGACGATTACCTTGCTGTGATCCAACAGCCTGGACTTACACCGATGGTCGTCGACGTCGAGACGTACGCGATGGAGAATGCTTTTTCGCTGATCGCGAGTCATATGCCCGG
>DASPRK010000007.1:0-13535 GCA_035624495.1 Methylomirabilis sp. (SeqCode)
TATCAGATTGCCCTGCCAGCGGAAGTAGGCGCGTGCCAGCGCCGCGCTGATCACCAGACGCGTTTCGGCCTGCTCGGCCGCGCTCGCCTGAACCTCGCCCAGTCGCGCCCGGTAAAGATCGCGATTACGGCTCCACAAATCGAGGTCGAGACCGGCATCGAGCGAGATTTCTCCCTGCGTCAGGGGCTTACTGGCGATTTCGGGCGGGATGATCCAGTTCTCGCTGTATTTCTCGCGCGTCACATCGGCGTTGCCGCTGACCTGCGGCATGTTGCCGGCGTGCACGGCCGCGGCCGCCTGCTGCGCCAGTTGCACCCGGAAACGGGCGATACGGATATCCGGGTTGTCCGCCAGCGCCTGGGCGATGAGTCGGTCGAGTTGCTGATCGCCGAACAGGCGCCACCATTCGGCGCTCGGCCAGTCGCCGTGCGTGAACGATTCCGAAGCGAGAGCCGCCTGCGCTTGTTGATCCAGCTTGTAGGATTCCGGCGCTGGCAAGGGCGCCGGTTCGTGGGACGGTATGGACGCGCAGCCCGCCGCGCTCGCAACGCACGCCGCAAGAGCGATTCGGAAAAACCGGGAGCTTGTTCGATTTGATGGTCGCGGCACGCTGAATCCTCGAGGCATCCGGCGCGTCAGGACGCGCGCTGTTGCGCCACCGCGCGCAGACCGCCGAGAGAGAAGTCCGAGATGTGGTCGGCGAGGCGATCGATGTTCGCAGGGCTGTAGCTGAAATCGGGATCCAGCCGTTGCACCGCGCGTCGGGCTCTCTGATAGTAGAGACACTGTCCGATGATGCTCATGCTGCAACGCCGCACGCTTTCCTCGCTCGCATTCGGACCGAGGATAGCGTGCATGATGCCGTTGAGAGTTTTGTGCAGCGGAACCGCGAATTGCTCCACGACCAGATCGAACGCCGCGGTAGGTTCGACCACTTCGCGCGCGATGAGTTTGCTCATGCGCGACTGGATGTTGTCGTCCAACAAGCGCTTGAGAAAGGTGCGGATGTAGAACCGCATCTGCTCCTCCGGCGCGCGGGCCTCGTTGACGGCCGGTGACATGTCCTGGATCGCCAGGGCGGCGTTGTGCTGGAGGACCGCCGCATACAGGCCTTCCTTGCCGCCGAAGTGATAGTTGACCGCCGCCCGGTTGGTTTTGGCCTGTTCCACGATGTCGCGGATCTTGGCGTCTTTGAACCCGCGCTCGATGAAAATCTCGCTGGCCGACTCGATCAGCCTGAGGCGGGTATCCGTGGTTTGATCGGGCTGCAAATTTCTCATTCCGACGTCTCCGAATTCGATCAAAGTCCTTAATAAACACTTGTATCAAACAGTTGTTTTAATTTCAAGCATGCGGCAAATATCCATATTTTTATCAATCAGTTATGGATGTTGCGAAACTAGATGTGAGATTTAGAAATTAAGCCAAAGATCGGCAAAAATGGTGGGCCCGCCAGGACTCGAACCTGGGACCAAAGGATTATGAGTCCTCCGCTCTAACCAACTGAGCTACAGGCCCAATTCAATGCTGTTCCATTCTGCGCGCGTCCCTGGTGGCCGGCCAAGCTCGGCATCCATGCCTCGCTCTCGCGGCTCCTATTGTCGCCGCTCACCCAGCTGAGCTGCAGGCCCAAAACGCAACGGGCCGGTATTGTACCGGCCCGTTGCGGATGTGAATAGAACAGTGCAGTTCAGTCAAGGAAGCTGCGCAGGTGCTCGGAACGGCTCGGGTGCCGCAGCTTGCGCAGCGCCTTGGCCTCAATCTGGCGGATGCGCTCGCGCGTGACATCGAACTGCTTGCCGACCTCTTCCAGCGTGTGGTCAGTGTTCATGCCGATGCCAAAACGCATGCGCAGCACCTTGGCCTCGCGTGGCGTGAGCGTTTCGAGGATTTCCGAGGTGGCGTACTTCAGGCCGCTGTTGGTGGCGGCATCCGGCGGCGCCACGGAATTGGCGTCCTCAACGAAGTCTCCGAGATGCGAATCCTCATCGTCGCCGATCGGCGTCTCCATGGAGATCGGTTCCTTGGCGATCTTGAGCACCTTGCGGATCTTGTCCTCGGGCATGTCCATGCGCTGCGCCAGCTCTTCCGGCGTGGCTTCGCGCCCCATTTCCTGCAGCATCTGACGCGAGATCCGGTTGAGCTTGTTGATCGTTTCGATCATGTGCACCGGAATACGGATGGTGCGCGCCTGATCCGCGATCGAACGCGTGATCGCCTGGCGAATCCACCAGGTGGCGTAGGTCGAGAACTTGTAGCCGCGGCGATACTCGAACTTGTCCACCGCCTTCATCAGGCCGATGTTGCCCTCCTGGATCAGATCGAGGAACTGCAGGCCGCGATTCGTGTACTTCTTGGCGATCGAGATGACCAGGCGCAGGTTGGCCTCGACCATTTCCTTTTTCGCGCGGCGCGCCTTGGCCTCGCCGATCGACATCCGGCGATTGACTTCCTTGAGTTCCGAGATCGGCAAGCCGGCGCGCTCCTCGAGCGCCTTGAGCTTGTCTTGCACCGCGTGAATCGCGTCGGTGTTGTGCTCGATGACGGAGCCGTTGCCTTCGCCGCACTTGGCGGCCTTCTTCACCCAGCGCTTGTTGGTCTCGTTGCCCGGGAAAACTTTGATGAAAGTCTTGCGTGGCATCCGCGCCTTGCCGACGCAGATGTCCATGATGGCCTTCTCCTGCTCGCGCGCGTGCTCGACGAGCGACCGCACGTACTCCACCAGACGATTGATCTGGCGCGAAACGAACTTGATCTGCATGAACTCATCGGCGAGCCTGGTCTGAATCCGCTTGACCTCGGGGCTGTCGTAGCTCCTTTTCTCTATGGCCTTGAGCAGGTTCGTGTGCAGTTTGCGGATGCGGGCGAAACGGATCAGCGCCTCTTCACGGTTCGGCCCGGTTTCATCGTCGCCTTCGCCGGACCCTTCTTCATCCTCTTCCTCGTCATCGGCGGCCGCGGCCTTTTCGCTCGGCGCCTCGGGCAGCGGCAGATCGGTCGCATCCGGATCGACGAAATCCACGACCAGGTCGGTGAGCCGCATCTGATCGATCTCGACCAGATCCATCATGCGCACGACTTCGGCGATCGCGGCCGGACAGGCGGCGATGGCTTCGGTGGTCTGGCGTACGCCGTCTTCGATGCGCTTGGCGAGCTCGATCTCGCCTTCGCGCGTCAGCAATTCCACCGTGCCCATTTCACGCATGTACATGCGCACCGGGTCGGTGGTGCGTCCGAATTCACTGTCGACCGCCGAGGTGACGACCTGCTCGGCCTCCTCGGCCGCCTCTTCCTCGTCTTCCGGCGGCGCGGCCTCGTTGGTTTTGAGCAACAAGGTATCCGGATCGGGCGGTTCGTCGTAAACCGCGATCCCCATGTCGTTGATCATGTTCACCACCGCTTCGATTTGGTCGGTGTCATGAACGTCTTCGGGCAGATGGTCGTTGATCTCACGATACGTGAGAAAACCCTGCTCCTTGCCCTGAATGATCAGTTTCTTGAGCTGGGATCGTTGTGTTTCCTGGTCCATTCTGTTTGCCACTGGGTCGAGCGCCTCTAATGCCTTGAGTCGGAAAGTAAAAACGCGAAAGTATAGCTTAAATGGTTGCCGGCCCCAAACATTTCAATGGCGGGAAGGAAATGGGCGGGTAGTTTCCTTTTTTTGCGTCAATAATCGTGCCAATTCCGCTTTTTCCGCCTGATTTGCTTCGCCGCTCCGCTGCCTTTGCAACAGCCTTTCGATGCGTTGTGTCGCTGAGATCTCCCGAAGACGCTGCATCAATCCGGTAAATTCCGTCTCAACATTCTGGTCCAGTACCGGATGCTGCCAGACCGCCAATTTAGCGATGTTATGTTGGTGCTCACTATCACGAAAGCTCTCTACAATTAATGCTGTATTGATCCTAGGTGTGCTTTCCAACACTTGCAACACGGCCAAAAAAAGATTCATGCCCGGTAAATCTAGCTCGGCCAACCCGGGATCATCTGGCACCTGATCGGCCAAGGACGGTTGTTGTAACAACATGGCGATCGCCAGTCGTACCACCGACGGCGGTTCGCGTCTTTTACCGCTTAACGGACGATTCACCGAATTGGACGCGCTAGTGTTCTCCGGATTCCCGAAAGACACCATCAATCTTTCCGGGTCGATACGGCTCAACTCCGCCAGCCGGTCCAGCATCATCTGACGCAACACGCCCGTGGGCATTTTGGACAGAAGCGGGCGCGCAAGTTCCACCAGCCGGGCGCGCCCGTCGAGACGATTCAAATCCACCTGTTGCGACAGGCTGCTGAATAAATAATCCGGCAACGGAATCGCTGCCTTGATCCTGGCCAAAAGAGCCGCGCGGCCCTCTTTCCGCACCAGGGTGTCGGGATCCTCGCCTTCGGGAAGAAACAGAAAGCTCACCTGCCGGCCCTCGCGCAGCACAGCGAGCGCATTATCGAGCGCACGCCAGGCGGCCTCGCGTCCGGCGCGGTCGCCGTCGAAACAAAAGATCACTTCAGGGGCGTGCCGAAAAAGGCGATCGAGGTGCTCACGTGTCGTTGCCGTTCCAAGCGTGGCAACGGCATTGTTAATCCCGTACTGCGCCAGCGCCACCACGTCCATGTAGCCTTCGACCACCAGCACGCGGTTTTCGCGCTTGATTGCATCGCGCGCATGGTACAGACCGTAGAGTTCGCGCCCCTTGTGAAACAACGGCGTTTCCGGGGAGTTCAGGTACTTGGGTTCGCCCTTATCGATCACGCGCCCGCCGAAAGCGACGATCCGCCCGCGATGATCTTCTATGGGAAACATGATTCGGTCGCGGAAACGGTCATAGTAGCCGCCGCCTTCCTTCTTTACCGCGAGCCCGGCGCGCGCCAGCGCCTCTCGGGTTGCCGCCTCGTTGCCGAGCGCGCGCAACAGATTGTCCCAGCCATCCGGGGCGAACCCGAGACCGAATTCATGCGCGATCTCGCCGGTGATACCGCGGCGCTTGAGGTACTCGACCGCGCGGTTCGACTGCGGGTGCTCGCGCAGTTGCTGACGGTAGAAGCGCGTTGCCTCCCGCATCAGTCCGAGCAAATTGGAACCGTTGTCCCGTACCTCACCGGAAACGGCCCCCGCCTCCCGAGGGATCGCGAGCCCGGCGCGCGCCGCCAGTTCCTCCACCGCCTCGACGAAACTCATGTGATCGTACTCCATGAGGAAGCCGATGACCGATCCATGCGCGCCGCAGCCGAAGCAATGATAAAACTGCTTGTCGGCGCTGACCGTGAATGAAGGAGTCTTTTCCTCATGGAACGGGCAACAAGCCTTGTAGTCCTTGCCGGCTTTCCGCAGCGGCACGCGCGCATCGATGACATCCACGATGTCGCTGCGCGTCAGTAATTCGTCGATGAACTGCTTGGGGATGCGGCCGACCATGGGGGTATTCTAAACAGGCCCGCCCAGAGCGGAAACGAATGGAATTCGGAGGCGGTTTTACCCGGGAAAAATGGATTGTCAGCCGGCGCCGAGGATCGTTTTAACCTTGGCGCCGACCTTCCCCATGTCGGCACGGCCCTGGACCTTGGACTTGAGCACACCCATCACCTTGCCCATATCCTTGGCGGAGGTGGCACCGGTGGTGGCAACGGCCGCAGCAATCAGGCCGTCTATTTCAGCATCGGACAGCTGTTGCGGCAGATAGATTTGCCAGATGGCGATTTCGCCACGCTCCTTGTCGGCGAGCTCGAGACGCCCGCCTTTTTCGAACTGCTCCACCGCCTCGCGCGACTGCTTGATGAGTTTCTCGATGACAGCCGTGACCTGGGCGTCGTCGAGCTGGACGCGCTCATCAACCTCGCGCCGCTGGATCGCGGCGTTCAGCATGCGTAAAGCACTCACGCGCGACTCGTTCTTGTCGCGCATAGCCTGCTTCACGTCATCTTTGATTTTGTCCTTAAGGCTCATCGCCCAAGGCGGGGAGAATCAGGGACGGGTGGCGGGTGCGGGAGGACGCGGGTTGGACCGGCGCATGAGCTTCTTGAGCTCGCGCTTGCGCGCAGCCGCCGCCTTGCGCTTGCGGATTTCGGTCGGCTTCTCGTAGTGCTCGCGGCGGCGCATTTCGGTGAACACGCCGGCCTTTTCGCACGAGCGGCGGAAACGGCGCAGCGCCATCTCAAACGGTTCGTTCTCTTTAACCCGGACTGAAGGCATCTTTTTCCTCGCAAAATGGGCCTGCTGGGCAGGCCGGTCGGATACGGAAAGGCGGCGATTCTATAGATTCCAGAAGGTTTTGTACATCATAGCCCCTGGAGACGGCTCCTGCCGTGTAAAATCGCCCCATATGCGCGTCCTTGGCATTGAAACCTCCTGCGACGACACCGGGGTGGCTCTCTACGACTCCCGCCTGGGCCTGCTCGGGCACCGGCTGTTCTCCCAGACCGCCCTGCACCTCGATTACGGCGGGGTGGTGCCGGAACTGGCCTCGCGCGACCATATTCGCAAGGCTTTGCCGCTGATCCGGACGGTCATGCACGAGGCCAACACCCGCCCGACCCAGGTCGACGGTGTCGCCTACACGGCCGGTCCGGGGCTGGCCGGAGCCCTGCTCGTCGGGGCGGCGCTGGGGCGCTCACTGGCGCTGGCTTGGAACATTCCTGCGGTGGCGGTGCACCACATGGAGGGACATCTGCTCTCGCCCATGCTGGAACCCGATCCGCCGGCGTTTCCGTTCGTGGCGCTGCTGATCTCGGGCGGGCATACCTTGCTCGCCGACATCCAGGCGCTCGGCCGCTATACCGTCCTGGGTGAATCGGTTGACGACGCGGTAGGTGAGGCGTTCGACAAAACCGCGAAGCTTCTCGGCCTCGGCTATCCGGGCGGCCCGGCGATCGCCCAGGCGGCTCGCGCCGGCGATCCGCGGCGATTTCATTTCCCCCGTCCCATGACCGAGCGACGAAAAACCCACGGCGCGCATCCTGGCCTCGACTTCAGCTTTAGCGGACTGAAGACCGCGGTCGTGACCACGGTGCATAACCAGCGGCTCACGCCCGAGTTCATCGCCGACGTCGCGGCATCGTTTGAGGAAGCTGCCGTGGACGTGCTCGCGATCAAATGCGAATGGGCGGTAGAGCTGACCTGCGCGAAACGGCTGGTGGTGGCCGGCGGCGTCAGCGCCAATCAGAAACTGCGCGAGCGCCTGCGGCGATTATCGGACAAGCTCGGTGTTCGCGTTTTTTTTCCACGCCCGGAATTCTCCACTGACAACGGCGCCATGATCGCTTATGTCGGTTGCCTGCGGCTGGAGGCGGGACAGCATGAACCGCCGGCGTTCGGCGCGCGGGCGCGCTGGCGCATCGAGGAACTCACACCCGTGGGGTAAATCGCGGCGGGCAAGTTCGCGAGATTTACTGAAAAAAAGAGGCAGCTCACTTAGCGCCGATCTTGGTCTCGGTGCCGGCGATCAGATTGCGGATGTTGGAACGGTGCCGGAAGATCAGGATCGCACTCATAACGATCATGGTCGCGAGATACGCCGGCCCCGGCGACAACCAGTAAACGTAGAAAGGGGCGACCACGGTTGCCGTCAGCGCCGCCAGCGAGGAATAGCGGAACAGCAACGCCATGGCGAGCCATGTTGCAAGCAACGCCAGGCCGACCCAGGAATTGATCGCAAGCCACGCACCGAGCGCGGTCGCCACTCCCTTGCCGCCGCGAAATCCGAAAAACACCGGAAACAGGTGCCCGAGAAAGGCGCCGAAGCCGGTGAGCGCGATAATCGCGGCGTCCGCCGCGAGGACGCGCGCGATCAACACCGGGGCGACGCCTTTGAGCACATCGCCTGCCAGCGTCAGGATCGCCGCCGTCTTGCCGCCGTAGCGCAGAACGTTGGTCGCGCCCGGGTTCTTCGACCCGACTTCGCGCGGGTCCGGCAGGCCCATGAGCCGGGCAACGACGACCGCGCTCGAGACCGAGCCGAGCAGATAAGCCAGAACGGGAAGGGAATAAAGCCACATCGTTTAAAGTGCGCGGCGTTTTTCGATATAGTGCACCCCATGGATATTATCTACCTCCACGACCTCAAGATCGAGTGCATCATCGGCATCTGGGAGTGGGAACGCCGCATGAAACAGACCGTTATTTTCGATCTCGACATGGCCGCGGACATCCGGCGCGCCGCCACCACGGACCATATCGACGACACCCTCAACTACAAGGCGGTGGCCAAACGCCTGATTGATTACGTCGGCAAATCCCAATATCAGCTCGTGGAGACCTTGGCCGAAAAAGTCGCGGAAATCCTGCTCGCCGAGTTCAGGCTCAAATGGGTGCGCGTGCGCGTCAACAAGAAAGGCGCGGTCCGCGGCGCCGGCGACGTGGGCGTGATCATCGAACGCGGCGCGGCATAAACCATGCCCCGGGTGTACGTCAGCCTCGGCAGCAATATCGACCGGGAAACCAACCTCCGCACCGCCGTCCGCGAGTTGGCGGCGCATTACGGAAGGCTGACCCTCTCGCCAGTTTATGAAAGCCGGGCGGTCGGATTCGATGGCGGGAATTTCTACAATCTGGTGGTCGGCTTCGACACCGAAGAGTCCCCCGAACGCATCAAGGAAACGCTCGAGGAGATCGAAACGCACTGCGGCAGACGCCGTGAAGGCCGCCGTTTCAGCTCGCGCACGCTCGACCTCGATCTATTGCTCCACGGTGATACGTTGCGGCACGACGGCCGGATCGACCTGCCGCATCCGGATATCCGGCGATACATCTTCGTGCTGCGTCCGCTGGCCGAAATCGCGCCCGACCGGCGTGATCCGGAAACACGCCGGACCTACGGCGAGTTGTGGAACGCATTCAACGCCGGAAAAACGGAAATCTGGAAAGTGGAATTCGATCCGGGAAGATAAATCCGGGTTCTACAACACCACCCAGCGACCACCGTCTACTATCAGCAGCTGGCCGGTGATGAAACCGGCGTCGCGCACCAGGAACAATGCCGTGCGGGCGATATCGTCGGTGTCCCCGGAGCGTTTCAGCGGCGTGCGCGAGACGATGCGCTGCTTCGACATTTCGTCGAGCTCGGTCTCGGGCCAGAGGATGACGCCAGGGGCGATGGCGTTGACGCGAATCTCAGGACCGAGCTCGCGCGCCAGGCTCTTGGTGAGCATAATGACGCCGGCTTTGGCGATACTGTAGATGGGGTAACGAATCAACGGCCGGTCGCCGTAGATGTCGGCAATGTTGACGATACAGCCGCCGAATTTGCGCAGATGCGGAACCGCGGCCTGAGACAGAAAATAAGGCGCCTTGAGGTTGGTGTCGACAACGTCGTCCCACTGCGCCTCGGTCGCCTCACCCACCGGCGTGGGATAGAAACGCGAGGCGTTGTTGACCAGCACGTCCAGGCGGTCGAACGCTTCGACAGTCTCGAATACCAGGTTTTTCGCCAGTCGTTCGCCGTTGCTGAGGTCGCCGCGTACCAGCATGACCGACTCCGGGCGATCCCGCTGCAGCTCTTCCTGCAGCGCGTGCGCCGCCCGTTCAGAGGTGTGGTAATGCACCACGAGCTTCATGCCCTGAGCGTGCAGCAGGCGCGCAATCGCCGCGCCGATTCGATGTGCTCCGCCCGTGATCAAGGCGACCTTGCCATCGAGAGTGTTGTCGGCCATAACGGAATCCCTACTTCGTTCGTCCTGAATATGACTGGCAGCCCTACTCGCTGCCGCTCGTTCGTCTTGTCATAAAATACCCAGTATAGTGCCTGAGCTTGACGCCATTCTGCCAGAAATAGTATGAACGCACTCGAATTGTGCCAAACAGGGCGGGCGCCGTTATCGGCCACGTCGCGATTTCGGTTACCCGTTGAAAAGCCATATAGCCATGCCGAACTATTCCTCACACCACAACGGCCCGACGGCCCGGTCCGACGCACGCACGCTACCGCCGCAGAGTGACGAGGAGCAGGAACACAGCGACCGGTTGGTGCGCCGCGTGCGCGAAGAAATCTCACGCTCCGGCGGCGCGATTCCGTTCGCGCGCTTCATGCAACTCGTCCTTTACGCGCCGGGGCTCGGCTACTACGCCGCGGGTCGGCGAAAATTCGGCGCCGGCGGCGATTTCATCACCGCACCGGAACTGGGTCCGCTGTTCGCGCGCTGCCTGGCGCGCCAATGCCGCCAGATACTCGGGGCGCTCGCCGGCGGCGATATTCTCGAAGCCGGCGCCGGCAGCGGCGCCTTGGCCGCCGACCTGCTGATTGAGCTCGAGTCGCTGGGTTGCCTGCCGCGGCGTTACGCCATTCTCGAGCTCAGTGCCGAACTGCGCGCGCGTCAGGCCAAAACCATAAAGCACCGGGCGCCGCATTTGCTATCGCGGGTGCACTGGCTCGACGCGCCGCCCGCGAGCATTCGCGGCATCATTCTGGGGAATGAGCTGCTCGACGCCATGCCGGCGGTGCGTTTTCGTGTCGCTCCCGACGGCATCCGCGAGCTTTACGTGACTTGGGAAAACGATCGTTTCGCGTGGCAGGAAAAACCGGCCGAACGGCCGGTGCAGGCTCGAGTCGTGCCGCTTGCGCTGGCGCCGGGTTACACCTCGGAGATCAACTGGCACGCCGAGGCCTGGGTGCGCACCATGGCGGACACGCTGCAACAGGGCGTGCTGTTGCTCATCGATTACGGCTTTCCGCGCGCCGAGTTCTATCATCCGCAACGGACGGACGGGACGCTCATGTGCCATTACCGGCACCGCGCGCACGCCAACCCGCTGATTCTGGTCGGCCTACAGGACATCACGGCGCACGTCGATTTCACCGGCATTGCCGCGGCCGGAACCGGGGCCGGCCTGCGCCTTCTCGGCTACACCTCGCAGGCGGCTTTCCTGATCGGATGCGGGCTGGAACAGCTTGCGGCGCAGTCCGACCCGGAAAACACGCGCGCCCATCTTGAACTCACGCAGCAGATCAAGAAACTTACGTTGCCGCACGAAATGGGCGAGTTGTATAAAGTCATCGCGTTCGGGCGCGGCGCCGGGGAGCCGTTGCTCGGATTCGTCGCCCGGGACCGGCGCGGACGGCTTTGACGACGCCATCGCACGAGCGCATCATGATCAAGGCGATTATCACCGACATCGAAGGCACCACGTCATCGTTATCGTTCGTCAAAGACGTGCTGTTCCCCTACGCGCGCGAGCGCATGGCGGAGTTCCTGCGCGCCCATGCGCAGGACCCGGCGGTGCGGCGCGAGATCGAGGACATGCGAAGGATCAATGGACAGAATCTGAGCGATGCGCAGGTCGCCGAACAGCTGATCCGGTGGATCGACGAGGATAAAAAAATCACGCCGCTGAAGGCGCTCCAGGGCATGATCTGGGAGGACGGTTATAAGAAAGGCGCTTTCAAAGGCCACATGTACGAAGACGCGGCGTGCGATCTGAAAAAATGGAAGTCCGCCGGCATCGCGCTCTATGTTTTTTCCTCTGGCTCGGTGCACGCGCAGAAGCTGCTCTTCGCGCACAGTGAATATGGCGACCTCACGCCGCTGTTCTCCGGCTATTTCGACACCAATATCGGCAACAAGCGCGAGGCGGCTTCCTACCGGAAAATCGCCGAGACCATCGGCTTCCCGTCGCGGGACGTGCTGTTTCTTTCCGACATCAAGGAAGAACTGGATGCCGCCCGGGCGGCGGGCATGCAAACGGTGTGTCTGGTGCGGGTTGGCGCGCTCGATGCAAATGCGCCGCACCGGCAGGTCAGAAATTTCGACGCGATCGTGTTTTAAACCGTCCGCGCCCACAGGTCATGCGTGTCGGCACCGGTGATTTTCACCCTTATAAGATCCCCCGGTTTCAGGCCTTTCGCGGCTTCAATATAGACCACCCCGTCGATTTCCGGGGCATCGGAGCTGGAACGCGCGACCGCCTGTCGGCCCCGCACTGCGTCCACCAGCACGTCCAGGGTCCGGCCGATGCGGCCCTGCAGTTTTTCCGCAGACATGGTTTCCTGTACCTGCATGAAACGCGCGAGGCGTTCTTGTTTGATCTCTTCCGGCACTGGCTCGGCTAAGGCGTTGGCGGCCGCGCCCTCGACTGGCGAATAGGCGAAAGCACCGACGCGATCTAGCCGGGCCGCGCGCAGGAAATCAAGCAGTTCTCCGAACTCTTCCTCGGTTTCGCCGGGAAACCCGACGATGAAGGTCGAACGCAGCGTGATCTCGGGGCAGACCTCGCGCCAGCGTTCGATGCGCGCGAGGTTGTTCTCGGCGCTGGCCGGGCGTTTCATCAGTTTCAGGATGCGCGGGCTGGCATGCTGCAACGGCACATCCAGATACGGCAGGATTTTCCTTTCGGCCATCAGCGGAACAACCTCGTCCACGTTCGGATAGGGATAGACGTAGTGCAGCCGCACCCACACGCCGAGCTCGCCCAAAGCGCGTGCGAGATCCAGCATGCGCGTCTTCAGCGGCCGGCCCTGCCAGAAACCGGTGCGGTATTTCACGTCCACGCCGTAGGCGCTAGTGTCCTGGGAGATGACCAGCAACTCCTTCACGCCGGAGCGCACCAGATTCTCCGCTTCCTGCATCACTTGGCCTACGTCGCGGCTCACGAGGTCGCCGCGCATCGACGGAATGATGCAGAAGCTGCAGCGATGGTTGCAGCCCTCGGCGATTTTCAGATAAGCATAATGTCGCGGCGTGAGCTTGATGCCGGCTTGCGGTACCAGGTCGGTGTAGGGATCGTGCGGTTTCGGCAGGTGCGCATGCACCGCTTGCATCACTTGGTCGAGGGCGTGCGGGCCCGTGACCGCCAGCACCTGCGGATGGGCTTGTTTGACAACGTCGCCCCTGGCGCCGAGGCAACCGGTCACGATCACGCGACCGTTTTCCGCGAGCGCCTCGCCGATGGCCTCGAGCGACTCTTCCACCGCGGCGTCGATGAAGCCACAGGTGTTGACCACCACCAGATCGGCGCCGGCGTAGTCGGGCACGATGGCGTAACCCTCGGCGCGCAGTTGCGTGAGGATGCGCTCGGAGTCGACCAGCGCCTTGGGGCAGCCGAGGCTGACGAATCCGACGTTGGGAACGGGGCCAGCACCGGCCCGCAGCGCGGAATGGGAGGACGCAGCTTTGACCATGACATCTACTCGATCTTGAGGTAGGCGTAGCCCTGGTGCTCGAGCTCGACGATGCGCGCCACCCCCGAAGGAACGAGCTGCACACCCGGGATCAGCTTCTTCTCGCCGAGCCCCGCCTGCTCGCGGGTGATGTCGCACAGTTCCAGCTTCACGCCGAAGGTGTCCTGCAGGGTCTGGAGGCGCCCGAGCAGGTTCTCACGCCGTTCCTTGAGCGCCGCGTCCTCGGCGAACGGCGTGCCCTTGAGCGGGTCACGCGTGACGAAACGGATGCCGTAGGAGACGAACACCACGCGAATGTCGTAGTCCGCCAGCTGCGACTGATACACGCTCACCATGTTGTTGATGTTGGTGAGCATGGCGCTGAAGCGGCGCGGGTCGGCGAAGTCGACGTGGTACACCACCTTGATCACGTCGTCCTTGGGCTTGGCCGCGGCC
>DASPRK010000043.1:0-2709 GCA_035624495.1 Methylomirabilis sp. (SeqCode)
GGCCACGATGGCCAATCAGCCGGATAAATTTCCCGTATTCGCGACCGTTGGATTTCGGCACGGCGTCATTTCCGTCTGCGCATTGCCGTGCCGGACGGCGCCGGACCGGCTGACCGATTTTCAGCGGCACTTCCCGCGCGCCTGTACCCGCGGAAACGCGGTGATACCGACCACCCGCGTCGCGCACGGGTTTCGGGCTTGGCACTCCAGCTTGCAGAGTGCTAAAGTCGCTACCATATTAAAGGATTGCTATGGCTCTCAATCCGCGCGCCGAAATACTGCTGAAAACCCTGATCGAACGGTACATCGCCGAAGGTCAGCCCGTGGGTTCGCGCACACTGGCGCGCCAGGCGGGGCTCGAGTTGTCCCCGGCGACGGTGCGCAACGTCATGTCCGATCTCGAGGAAATGGGCCTGGTGCGCTCGCCGCATACCTCGGCCGGGCGCGTGCCGACTGAGCGTGGTTACCGCGTGTTCGTGGACACGCTGCTGCAGGTCAAACCGTTGCACGCGAACGAGCTGCACAAGCTGGAGCAGGAAATCCTGACCAACCAGGACCCGCAGCACCTGATCGAAAACGCCTCGCAGGTGCTGTCCGAGATCTGCAAGCTCGCCGGCCTGGTCATGGCGCCGCGGCGCGAGGAACAGCTGGCGTTCCGCCACATCGATTTCGTGAACCTCTCCGGCCGGCGCATCCTCGTCATCCTGGTCACCCAGGACGGCCAGGTGCACAACCGCATCATCCAGGCCGATCGCGAATATTCGCCGTCCGAGCTGGTCCAGGCGGCCAATTACTTCAATGAAACCTATGCCGGCATTTCCATGAGCGAGGTGAAGCTTTCCCTGCTCGGCGAGATCCAGCAGGCGAGCGACGACATGCAGCGCGTCATGCACCTGGCGGTGAACATGGCGCGCTCCGCGCTGGCCGAGGAGGAGCCGCCCGACGAGCTGGTGGTGAGCGGCGAATCCAACCTGATGGACGTGCCCGAGCTGGGCGACGTGCGCAAGTTGCGCCGGCTGTTCGACGCCTTCACCACCAAGCGCGACCTGCTGCACCTGCTCGACCAGAGCATGCGCACCAGCGGCGTGAAAATCTTCATCGGCACCGAATCCGGCTACGACGCCCTGGCCGAGTGCAGCCTGGTGACCGCACCCTACAGCGTCGACGGCCGCGTCGTCGGCACCCTCGGCGTGATCGGACCCACGCGCATGGCCTACGAGCAGGTTATCTCGATCGTGGACATCACCGCGCGCCTGCTGAGCGGCGCCCTGAGCGGCAGCGAGCGCGGCGGCCGGCTTGAATCCAACGACCGATAACCCCCATGTAAACTATCGGCTTCAAGCCGGGTTTTGCTTTTGTTTTATCGGCTTGAAGCCAACGGCTCGCTCCCTTCTCCCCTTGCGGGAGAAGGGGTGGGGATGAGGGGTAGGCCGAAGACTTAAAATGTATATGATGAGGTGCAGCAATGAGTGAGATGAAAGAAGCCCCGGCAGGCCCGCGTGCGGATTCCGCGGCCGCGCCGAGCGCGGCGCACGACCTCGAACCAGCCACGGAAATTCAACAGTTGCAGTCGGACCTGGAAAAGGCCCGCGCCGAGGCGTCCGAGAACCTGGACCGGTTCCTACGCGCCAAGGCGGAAATGGAAAACGTGCGCAAGCGCGCCGAGGCTGACGTGGCCGCCACGCGCAAATATGCGATCGAACGTTTTGCCGGCGAGATCATCGCGGTACGCGACAGCCTGGAGCTGGCGCGCCTGGTCGATCTGCCGAAAGACTGCAACCCGGCGGTGCAGAAAATGCACGAGGGGCTGGACCTGACCCTGAAGCTTCTGGACGGTATTTTCCAGAAATTCGGCCTTACCCTGCTCGATCCCAGGGGTCAGAAGTTCGACCCCGAGCGGCATCAGGCCATCAGCATCGTGGATTCGGCTGAAGTTCCGCCAAATTACGTGGTCAGCGTGGTACAGAAGGGTTACCTATTGAACGACCGGCTGCTGCGGCCGGCCATGGTGGTGGTGGCGAAGGCGGTTTCCCCGGCGCCGGAAAAGGCGACCGGAGCGGCTTGAAAACCGCCGAACCAGCCCCAATTCGAATGACAAATTACCCCAATTTCTGAATTTTTTGAGGCGATAACAATGGCAAAAATCATCGGTATAGACCTGGGCACGACCAACTCCTGTGTGGCGATCATGGAAGGCGACAAGCCGCGCGTGATCGAGAACAGCGAAGGCGACCGCACCACGCCATCGGTCGTGGCGTACGCCGAGGACGGTGAAGTGCTGGTGGGCCAGGTGGCCAAGCGCCAGGCGATCACCAATCCGCAGAACACGGTCTACGCCGTCAAGCGCCTGATCGGCCGCAAGTACGAAGAGGAGATGGTGCAGCGCGACATCAAGATGGTGCCGTACAAGATCGTCAAGGCGAAGAACGGCGACGCCTGGGTCGAGGTGCGCGGCAAGCAGATGGCGCCGCCGGAGATTTCCGCGCGCGTGCTGCAGAAAATGAAGAAGACCGCCGAGGATTATCTCGGCGAGGAAGTGAAAGAGGCGGTCATCACGGTGCCGGCCTACTTCAACGATTCCCAGCGCCAGGCGACCAAGGACGCCGGGCGCATCGCCGGCCTCGAGGTCAAGCGCATCATTAACGAGCCGACCGCGGCCGCGCTCGCCTTCGGCATGGACAAGCGCCCGGGCGATTCCAAGATCGCGGT
>DASPRK010000044.1:0-29226 GCA_035624495.1 Methylomirabilis sp. (SeqCode)
CGTCGCGGTCGGCGCCGCCGGTGACGCGCTCGTGGCCAGGCTGCGCGACAAGGCGGCGCGTATCAAGGTCGGGCCGGGCGAGCAGCCGGGCGTGGACATGGGGCCGGTGATCACGGCGCCGCATCGCGCGCGCGTGCAGAAACTGATCGACAGCGGCGTGGCCGAGGGCGCCAGGCTCGTGCTCGACGGGCGTGGTTACAGGGTCACCGGGAAAGAACAGGGCTTTTTTCTCGGGCCGACGCTGTTCGACCAGGTCACGACCACGATGGAAATTTACCGTGAGGAAATTTTCGGCCCGGTGCTGATCGTGCTGCGCACCGACACGCTCGATGAGGCGATTCAGCTGGTCAACGGCAATCCCTACGGCAACGGCACCGCGATCTTCACGCGTTCGGGCGGGCTGGCGCGCCGCTTCGAGCGCGACATCGAGGTCGGCATGGTCGGCGTCAACGTGCCGATCCCGGTGCCGATGGCGTTCTTCTCCTTCGGCGGCTGGAAGGCATCGCTGTTCGGCGACCTGCACGTGCACGGCATGGAAGGCGTGTATTTCTACACCCGCACCAAGGTGGTGACGAGCCGCTGGCCCGCGGGCGAAGAGCAGGGCCCGTCCAGCCTGTCGATGCCGACGCACTGAGGAACATGATGCCAGTGACGGATGAAGACACGCTGACGGGAATCTACAATTACCGCCGGCTGACGGATCGGCTCGCCACGGCCGGCCAGCCGACGGAAGCGGAACTGGTCGCAGTCGCGCAGGCCGGTTATGAGGTGGTGGTGAATCTGGCTTTGCACGATGCCGAATATTCTTTGCCCGACGAGCGCAAGACTGTCGAAGCGCTCGGCATGCACTACGTGTACATTCCAGTGGCATGGGCGCGTCCGTTGCGATCCGACCTTGAACACTTTTTCGACGTCATGGACGAGTTGTCGGACCAGCGCGTATTCGTGCATTGCGCCGCCAACAAACGTGTCTCGGCGTTCATCGCCTTGCATCGCATTTTGCATCTCGGCTGGGCGCAAGACGCCGCGTTCGCCGAGATGCACGCCGTCTGGGAGCCCGACGCCGTCTGGACCCGTTTTCTGAACGACGTGCTTGCATCAGAAGGATAAAAATGTCCGTCAACCCCCGCCAGCACCTGCTCGAGATTTTCCAGGCCGCCATCGTCGCCGTGAACGGACGGGTGCGCGTGCGCGACCGTTTGCAGGCGCGCTCATTGCCCGGGTCGCTATACCTGATCGCCATCGGCAAGGCTGCCTGCGCCATGGCGCAGGGAGCCCGCGAGGCGCTCGGCGAGCGGATCGCCGATGCGCTAGTGGTCACCAAAAGGGGCTACGCCGAAGCGCTGCCGTGGCCAGTGCTGGAAGCGGGGCATCCGCTGGTGGATGAATCCAGCCTCGAAGCCGGTAGACAGTTGCTGGCGTTTGTTGACCGGATTCCGAAGAATGCATCGGTCCTGGTCCTGATCTCCGGCGGCGCCTCGGCGCTGGTGGAGGCGTTGCCGCCGGAGATCAGCCTCGCCGATTTTCAGAAAATAAATCGTTGGATACTCGCCTCGGGCCTGGACATCAACGATTACAATCGCATTCGCCGGCGCTTGTCGCGCATCAAGGGCGGACGCCTGGCGAAGCTGCTTTATCCGCGGCAGGTCTTGTGTCTGATCGTGTCGGACGTGCCCGACAACGATCTGCGTGCGATCGGTTCCGGCCCGCTGGTGGCGGACGAAGACTTACGCCGTCCCCTGACGCTCCGGGGTTTGCCGGATTTTATTACCGGTGCCTTGAAGCATATGCCGCCGGCACCCTTACCCGATGACGCCTGTTTCCAGAATGTCATACGCGAGATCGTCGCGACGCTCGACAACGCCAAAAGCGCGGCGCTGGAAGCCGCCAAGAAACTGGGTTACGAGACGGTCATGGGATCCTCTTTTATCGCCGGTGATGCCGTGGCCGCGGGGACTCGGCTCGCGGAAAAATTGCTGCAATCCGAAGCCGGTACCGTTCATGTCTGGGGCGGCGAAACCACCATCACGCTTCCTGAATCGCCTGGCCGCGGTGGACGCAACCAGAGTCTGGCGCTGGCGGCGGCGCTGGCGCTGCGGGGGCGCGAGGACGCGTGGTTTCTTTCCGCCGGCACCGATGGCACGGACGGTCCGACCGACGATGCCGGGGCGCTCGTCGACGGCGGCACCGTCGCGCGCGGCGCGGCGGCCGGGCTGGACGCAATACAAGCGCTGGCGCGAGCGGATGCCGGGACATTCCTCGAGGCCAGCGGCGATCTGGTGCAGACGGGACCGACAGGCACCAATGTCATGGACATCATGCTCGCATTGAAAGTAAAGACGACGGGCTGAGCACCGATGTCAAAGCGTTTCTTGTTGCTGATTTGGGCATTGTTCACGCCGTTGCTGGCGTGTTCGACGCCGAGCACGCCCGCGACCCTGCTTTATTTCGTCGAAAAGGAGCAGGGCGGCGAGCCGTTTCGCACGCGCATGATCATCACCGCCGGTTTCGTGCGCATGGACGGCGGCGCGACCAATGCCGACGATTTCCTGCTGTTCGACCGCGCTAACAGCACGATTTACAGTGTCAGCAGCGGGGACCAGCAGATTCTGGTGATCCGCCCGCGCGTGGTGGAACTCAAACCGCCGGTGCCGTTTACGCACCAGGTCGTGCCCGACAACGCCACGTATCCCTCCGTCGGCGGACACAAGGTCGTTCACTATGAGTTGCTGACGAACAATCAGCGTTGTTACGATCTCTATGCCGCCGAGGGTCTGTTGCCGGACGCGGTGCTGGCGCTGCGGCAATTCCGCGAGGCCCTGGCCGGCCAGCAGGCCACCACCGCCGCGGCGGCTCCGCAGCAGATGGAGTCGGCCTGCGACCTGGCGAACAACGTGTTCCTGCCGGCGCGCCAGCTGGCCTACGGATTTCCGGTGCGGGTCGTGGACATGACCGGCAAGAGCGGCGAGCTGGTGGATTACAAAACCGATTTTCGCGCCACCGCCGACCTGCTCAGCCTGCCGGAAGGTTATCGCCGGCGCACCATCGAAGAGTTGAGGGGGAAATAACGAGGTCTTCCGAAAGAACGACTCTTTTCGACCCATACCGGCCATTCACACCTAGAATATCTGTCCTGTAATTCTGCTGTTGCTCGCCTGCGGGGAATGGGGAGTTGGCGCACTCCCGACAACTGATCTTTTTTTGCCGGTTACTTTCCCTAAATCAGACAACATAATTAAAGACGCGCCGCAGTATCAAAAATTTATAATTATTTTAATGATGCTTATTAATAATCCTTATCCGCGTACGTGCCAGCTACTCTTGATGCAGAATTAACCCCCCACAAGTTGCCGCAGATCAATTTCCCCATTTTAAATCTGTGTATAGTTCCGTGCCAGATTCTGATGCAACTCGATCAAGCTAAGGAATTTACGGTCGATCGCAACAAAGCAAACTGAAGCTGCAGAGCCAGGAGGCCCAGACGACCATGCTGCCTCGTATTTTCGTTCGACTCCTCTTTAGCTGACAGTCCCGCGCGCCGGTCGCTGACTGCTCCGTTTGGCATGGCAAAAGATGCTCGCAGTGGAACTTCGACTATCAGTTTTGAGGAGGACACATTATGAACAGCATGATCAACACCAGAAGTGTCGGGTCCGATCGCTGTCATTCGCATGTGGTGCGGGCCGTGGTTCTGGCCGTCGTGGGGTTGTTGCTGCCGTCGCTGGCGTCCGCGCTCACGCTCGCCACAACCTCAGTTGCAAAGGACTGCAGAGTTCTTCCACTTACAGACAAAAAAGAGTACCCGTTTGCACCCTACGGACAAGATTTGGCATGTGATCTCAGCGTGACAAATCCGGACGGCGATACGGCAACTGCCGTAGGTCGCGCCAATGCCGGATTCGGCTCGGGATTTCCGTTCATTGGCAACGTTAATGTGAACGCGGAGGCAAAAGGTAGTGGTAGTGCGAGCTTCAGGGCATATGCGACTATCGGGTTTGAGATTCAGTCGCTCAAGTCGGTTACCTGGCCGTCAGAGGGGGTGCCCATTATTTTCAGCACGCGAGGAGAAGGCAGTGCCACGGCCAGCGGCCCGAACGAATATGGCAATCTGACTGGGAGTGCGATGGCGGAGGGAGGCGCTATGCTCGTTGGGCAATCAAACTTTCCTTCCTACCAATTTTCCATGCTAGACACCAATACAGGCGGTTTCGATAAAACGGTCTCCGTGAATATTTGGTTTCCGAACTATGAGTACGGCATGAACATAAATGCTGGTTGTACTGCATTTGCTTACAATGGCGGTTCCGCCACGTGCGGCGCAGCAGTCGATCCGTTCCTCGGGTTCGATCAAGCGACGTTCGATGCCACCATGGGTGCCAATACCTATCCCCTGAACGAGTACTTCAAGATTGTCGTCAGCGAGAACGTGGTCCCCATTCCGCCGGCGGTCTGGCTGTTCGGTTCGGGGCTGCTCGGACTGATCGGCGTAGCTCGCCGCAAATCTGCCAAAGCTGCGTAAGTCAGAGACTGGCCATGTTGAGAGGCCCCGCTTCGGTGGGGCTTTTCATTTCTGCGTACGAGCGAATGTCTACTTTTGGCCCAGACTGTGTAAAAACGCTTCGGAGGTGTTGGCGCCAATCGCGCCAGAGCATGCGCAGCTTGGCTCATCAAGCGAGGCGACGCGATCAGTTGTGTAATGGTACCCGCATCAGGCCTGCATGGCCTCGATCAGGGTCGCGGTCCCCAGCAGCTTCATCAGTCGTTTCAGGTTGTAGGCCAGAACATGGAGACTCATTTCTGTTCGGACGCGATCCAGGGTCCGGGTCAGGAAATGTGCGCTGCCCATCCAGGACTTGATTGTCCCGAAGGGGTGCTCGGCGGTTTGGCGCCGCAGGCGCATGCTCTCGGGTGCCTGGTCGAGGCGCGCTTGCATGGCCTCGAGGATGGCTTCGTGTTCCCAGCGGCTGAGGCGCCGATAATTGCTGGGCGTGCATTGGTCCTTGATGGTGCATCGAGGACAGTGCGAGCTCCAGTAGCGGTGCAGCGTCAGTCCGTTCTCGATGGAGGAGAACCGCCAGATCAGGCGTTGTCCGGCGGGACAGCGGTACTCGTTCGTCTCGGGCTCGTATATGAAATCCGCCCGGTCGAAGCGTCCCTCGGCCTTGGCGGCGGAGGTAGCCGACTTCGGCACGATGGCGGCGATGCCGGCTTCGTGACAGGCGAGGATCTCTTGGCTCTTGAAATACCCGCGATCCGCCAGCGCCGTGAGGTTCGCGACACCCATCGCGGTGCGCGCCTTGGTCGCCATCGCGCTTAACTGGTCCCGGTCGATGCCGTCATTCGTCACCTCGTGGGCCACAATGAGGTGATGCTTCGTATCTACTGCCGTTTGCACGTTGTAGCCCACAATCCCCGTGCCCCTTGTCTTCATCGAGCGCGCATCCGGGTCGGTGAGCGATATTTGCTTGTCGGGTGTCGCGTGGAGTTGGACCTCGATTTCCTGAAGTTCTTTCATCTTCGCCTTCAGGGCGACAATCTTCTCCTGCAGCCGCTCGGTCTGGGCCTCGGCCACCGCGGGTTCTTGCCGATCCGCCGTGTCGAGGGAACTCAGGTAACGCTGGATGCTCGATTCGATCTCTTCCATCCGCCGCTGCAGCTTGGCGCGGGTGAAATTGCGATCGCGGTTGTTGACGGCCTTGAACTTGCTGCCATCGATGGCCACCAGGGCTTCATGGAACAGGCCGAGCTCCTGGCACAGCACCACGAACTGCCGGCAGACGCCGCGGATGGCCTGACCGTTGTCCCGGCGGAAATTGGCGATGGTCTTGTGATCCGGCGCGAGGCGCCCGGTGAGCCACATTAGCTCGAGGTTGCGCTGGGTTTCGCTCTCCAGACGGCGGCTCGACTGCACCCGGTTGAGGTAACCATATATATAGATCTTCAGGAGCACCGCCGGGTGATACGCCGGTCTCCCGGTCTCGGACGGATCCACCCCGTCAAACCCCAAGGCGGCGAGATCCAGTTCATCCACGAAGACATCGACGACCCGCACCGGATTGGCTTCGGCGATGTAGTCATCGAGCACTTCCGGCAGCAGCGTACTTTGTGTTCGGCTCTCACCCTCGATGAAGCGCTTCATCCCGTCTCCCCCCCTCGATCGTCAATACCTATCGCATAGATCATTCGGGGCCGGATGAGTTCCCGTTTTTACACAGTCTGGGCCGATACCAGTCAAAGCTTCGATCGGTTGGCTACCTTCAGCAAAGGCTTTCAGGGATGGGAATTAAAATGGTCTGCGCTGCGTGCTGGCTAGTGGCTGATTGTTAACTTCTCGTTCTTGGCGCCCGTGTGCGCCAGCGGCAGCGACTCCAGTTGCCAGCCCTGGTCATCGACGCGCAGCACGCTGCCCTGTTCGTACCAGTCTCCCAAAACCATGCGCCGCGCCGTTTGGCCGTCGAGGTCGAACACGTGCTCGCGCGGACGATGGGTATGTCCGTGGATCATGCGGCGCACGCGGTGCTCGCGCATGACGGCTTCGACCGCCCGCAGGTTGGCGTCCATGATTTCCGGTTTCTTGGTCGCGGTCGAGATCTTGCTGATCTCGCGGTAGTTGCGCACGATCGCTTCGCGTTCCGCCACCGGCTTGGCCAAGAATGCCTTCTGCCACGCGGGATCGCGCACCTGCATGCGGAACTGCATGTATTCGACGTCGTCGGTGCAGAGCGAGTCGCCGTGCATCATCAGCGTCGGGATGCCGTGGAGATCGATCCGCGTGGGATCGGCGAGCAGCCGGCAACCGCTGGCCCGTTCGAAGCGGCTTCCCATCAGGAAGTCGCGGTTGCCGCGCATCACGAAAACCGGCGTGCCGCCCCCGGTCAGCTGGCGCAGTCCGTCGATGATGGGGCGGAATTCCGGTTGCTCGACAGCTTCGTCGCCGATCCAGTATTCGAAAAGATCGCCGAGGATGTAGAGCGCCCGGGCCGCGCGCGCGCGCCGTTGCAGGAATTCGAGAAACAGCCCGGTGATGGCGGGGCGGGCGCCGCAGAGATGCAGGTCGGAGATGAACAGCGTGGATTCCGGCATCTCGTTTCGGGTCTCCGGTTATTGGTCGACGACCTGCACCTTCTCGACCAGCACGTCGGACAGCGGTACGTCCTTGTGGCCGAGCTTGGAGCCGGTGACCACGCCCTTGATCTGATCGACGATATTCATACCGTCGACCACCCGTCCGAACACGCAGTAACCCCAGCCGGCGGGCGTGGGTGCGGTGTAGTTGAGGAAGTCGTTGTCGGAAACGTTGATGAAGAACTGGCTGGTGGCGGAGTGCGGATCGCTGGCGCGCGCCATGGCGACGGTGCCCCGGGTGTTGCGCAGGCCGTTGTTGGCCTCGTTCTCGATCGGTGCGCGGGTGAGCTTCTGCGTCATGCCGGGACTGAAGCCGCCGCCCTGGATGACGAACTTGTCGATCACGCGGTGGAATATCGTGCCGTCGTAAAAGGCATCGCGCGCGTAGGCGAGAAAGTTTTCCACGGTCTTCGGCGCCTTGTCGGGGTAGAGTTCGATGACAACAGTGCCGTAGTTGGTTTTCAGATGAATCATCGGATCGGTGCTCATCGGTGCCTGTTGCAATGTTCGGCCCTGCTGGCGGGCGGGTACTGGTGCGGAGTTTACACTGGATTGGCCCGGGGGGCGCAACACGAGGTTTCGCCGGGGAGGCGGTTTCCGTTACCATGCGTCCTCCAAAATGAGCTCGCGACCCTTCAAGACCCGTTTTGCTCCCAGCCCCACCGGACTGCTGCATCTCGGCAACATCCGCACCGCGCTGTTCAATTGGCTGCTGGCGCGGCAGGCGGGCGGGACATTCCTGCTGCGCCTGGAGGACACCGACGCCATGCGCGGCCACGAGAAATACGCCCGGGCGCTGGAGGACGATTTGCGCTGGCTCGGGCTGAACTGGAACGAGGGTCCCGGGGCCGGCGGAAACCACGGTCCTTACGCCCAGTCAGAGCGCGGCGGCATTTATAAGGAATACTTCGCCGCGCTGGAAGCGCACGGCTCGGCCTACCCCTGTTTCTGCAGCGAGCACGAGCTCGCGATCGCGCGCAAAACCGCGCTCGCGGCCGGGCGCCCGCCGCGCTATTCCGGCAAATGCCGCGCGCTGTCGCGCGCCGCCGCCGAGGCCCGGTTCGCCCAGGGCGAGCCGGCGACGCTGCGCTTCCGCGTGGAGGAAGGCAAGACCGTCGAGTTCGAGGACAAGGTGCGCGGGCGCCAGGCGTTCGCGACTTCGGATATCGGGGATTTCGTGATCCGCCGTTCCGACGGCACGCCGGCGTTTTTCTTCTGCAATGCCATCGACGACGCGCTCATGGGCGTGACGCTGGTGGTGCGCGGCGAGGATCACCTCACCAATTCCCCGCGCCAGATCCTGCTGTTGCAGGCGCTCGGTCTGCCCGTGCCGGGGTACGCCCACATCGCGCTGGTCGTGGGAGCCGACGGAGCGCCGTTGTCGAAACGCACCGGCAGCCGCAGCGTGCAGGAACTGCGCGAGGCCGGATACTTGCCGGAGGCGATCAACAATTACCTCGCGCGGCTCGGGCATACTTATGAAGCCAACGCGTTCATGGATCTTCCCGCCCTGGCGGACAGTTTTGATATCGCCCGTCTGCATCGAGCGCCGGCGCGTTACGATGAAGCGCAGCTGCATTACTGGCAGCACGAGGGGGTGCGGCACCTGCCGCCTGACGTGCTGTGGCCTTGGATGGACGCCGCGGTGCACGCGCTGGTGCCGCCGGATCATGCCGGGGCGTTCGTCGATGCGGTGCGTGGCAATATTTCCTTCCCCGCGGATGCCCTGCGCTGGGCGCGCGTCGCGTTTACCGATACGCTGGCCGTGAACCACGAGGCCCATGAGGTGATTACTGCCGCCGGCGAGGAATTTTTCGACATGGCGCGCCGGGCGCTCGAAAGACATGGCACCGACTTCAAGGCCGTGAGCGAGATGTTGCGGCACCAGCTCGCGGTGAGCGGCAAGGCGCTGTTCCAGCCGCTGCGCGCCGCGCTCACCGGCGAGCTTGACGGGCCGGAGATGGCGAAGCTGCTGCCGCTGATCGGTGTCGAGCGCGCGCGCCAGCGACTGACGAAATACCTGACGTCCTGAACCATGCTTCAGATTTACAACAGCCTGAGCAGGAAAAAAGAGCCCTTCACGCCGAAAATCCCGGGCAAGGTTCGGATGTACGTTTGTGGCATGACGGTGTACGACTACTGTCACCTCGGGCACGCGCGCGTGATGGTGGTGTTCGACATGGTGGTGCGCTATCTGCGCGTGCGCGGGTTTGAAGTCAACTACGTCCGCAACATCACCGACATCGACGACAAGATCATCCGGCGCGCCGCCGAGAACCACGAGGACATCGGCGCGCTCACGGCGCGCTTCATCCAGGCCATGAACGAGGACGCCGCCGCGCTCGGCGTGCTGCCTCCGGACGCCGAGCCGCGCGCCACGGTGCACATGCCGCAGATCCTGGGCATGATCGGCAAGCTCGTCGCGCGTGGTTTCGCCTACGGCGCCAAAAACCACGACGTGTACTACCACGTGCGCAAGTTCGCCCCCTACGGCGCGCTGTCCGGCAAGACGCTGGATGAGCTCAAGATCGGCGCGCGCGTGGAAGTCGGCGAGGACAAGGACGATCCGCTCGATTTCGTGCTGTGGAAGGCGGCCAAGCCGGGCGAGCCGCAGTGGGATTCACCCTGGGGCCCGGGCCGGCCCGGCTGGCATATCGAGTGCTCGGCCATGTCCACGACCTGTCTGGGCAACCACTTCGACATCCACGGCGGCGGCATGGATCTCAAGTTCCCGCACCATGAGAACGAGATCGCCCAGAGCGAGGCCGCGACCGGCGAGAAATTCGTCAACACCTGGATGCACGTGGGTTTCGTGCGGCTGAACGAGGAGAAAATGTCGAAGTCGCTCGGCAATTTCTTCACCGTGCGCGAGGTGCTCAAGAAATATGATCCCGAAGTGGTGCGTTATTTCATTCTCGGCAGCCATTATCGCAGCCCGCTCGATTATTCCGACGACAACCTGCAGGGAGCGAAGACGGCGCTGACGCGCTTGTATCTGGCGCTCAAGGATCTGGCTCCGGCCGGGGAAGACAAGGCCGCGGCGCCTTATGAAGAAAGATTCCACGCCGCCATGGACGATGATTTCAACACCGCCGGGGCGCTGGGGGTGCTGTTCGAACTGGCGCGCGATATCAACAAGCTGCGTGAGGACGGCGCCGCCGGCGCCGGCGGCATGGGAACGGCCCTGCGCCGCCTGGGCGGTATCCTCGGCCTGCTGCAGCGCGATCCGCAGGCGTTTCTGCAGGGCGGCGGTGCGGTTAACGGCCTCACCGACGCGCAGATCGAAACCTTGATCTTGCGGCGTACTGATGCTCGCAAAAACAAGAATTGGGCCGAATCCGACCGTATCCGCGACGAGCTGAAGGCGCAGGGCGTCATCCTGGAGGATTCGGCCGGTGTCACCACCTGGCGCCGACTATAAGGCTGGCGGTGCAAAATAAACCGTGTAAGCGCGGGTTGCCGCGGTTTTCCTATTGACCCTGCCGATACTTATAAGTAATTTCTTATTTTTGAACCGGCAACCGCCAACGCCCGCGCGCCCGGTTTGGGGGGCGCGGGCTTTTTATTTCCCCGAGGAAATTGTGGAATTAACTGGCGCAGATATTTTTGTCCGCTGCCTTGCTGATGAAGGCGTGGAGCACGTCTTCGGCTATCCCGGCGGCGCCGCCTTGCACATCTACGACGCGCTCTACAAACAGGACAAGGTCAAGCACATCCTGGTGCGGCACGAACAGGGCGCGGCGCACGCGGCCGACGGATACGCGCGCGCCACCGGTCGCCCCGGCGTGGTGCTCGTGACCTCCGGTCCGGGCGTCACCAACACCGTCACCGGCATCGCCACGGCGTACATGGATTCGATCCCGCTCGTGGTATTCAGCGGCCAGGTGGCCACCAGCCTGATCGGCGACGACGCGTTCCAGGAAGTGGACGCCGTCGGCATCACGCGCCCGTGCGTGAAGCACAATATCCTGGTGAAGGACGTCAAGGATCTCGCGAGCACGATTAAGAAGGCGTTCTACATCGCGACCACCGGCCGGCCCGGCCCGGTGCTGGTGGACATTCCGAAGGACGTGACCGCGCACAAGTGCGAGTACGAGTATCCGAAGGAAGTGCACATGCGCTCGTACAACCCTGTCGTGAAGGGTCACCCGGGCCAGATCAAAAAGGCGGTGGACCTGATGCTGGCGGCCAAGCGCCCGATGATCTACACCGGCGGCGGGGTGATCTTAGGGGAGGCCTCCGAGTCGCTCACGGAACTCGTGCGGCTGCTTGGGTTTCCCTGCACCAACACGCTCATGGGTCTGGGGGCCTATCCCGCCACCGATCCGTTGTTCGTGGGCATGCTCGGCATGCACGGCACCTACGAAGCCAACATGGCGATGCACGACTGCGACGTATTGATCGCAATCGGCGCGCGCTTTGACGATCGCGTGACCGGCGACCTCAACAAGTTCTGCCCGCACGCGCGCATCGTTCACGTGGACGTCGACCCGGCCTCGATCTCGAAGAACGTGCCGGTGGAAATTCCGATCGTGGGCGCCGCCGACGGCGTCATGCGCGAGATGATCAAGCTCCTCAGGGCCTCGAAGAAGAAGCCGGACAAGGAGGCGTTGGCCGCGTGGTGGAAGCAGATTGACCAGTGGCGCGCGATGAACTGTCTCGACTACGAGCGTGACAGCAAGCTCATCAAGCCGCAATACGTGCTCGAGACGCTCTACGAAATCACGAAAGGCGACGCCTACATCACTTCCGACGTGGGTCAGCACCAGATGTGGGCCGCGCAGTTCTACAAATTCGACAAGCCGCGGCGCTGGATCAATTCGGGTGGGCTCGGCACCATGGGCTTCGGGCTGCCCGCAGCCATGGGCGTGAAACTGGCCTTCCCCAAGGCGACCGTGGCGTGCGTGACCGGCGAGGCCTCGATCCAGATGTGCATCCAGGAGCTGTCCACCTGCAAGCAGTACGATTTGCCGATCAAGATCATCAATCTCAATAACCGCTACATGGGCATGGTGCGCCAATGGCAGGAATTCTTCTACGACCGGCGCTACTCGCACTCGTACATGGACGCGCTGCCGGACTTCGTGAAGCTCACCGAGGCCTACGGCCACGTGGGCATGAAGATCGAGAAGCCGGGCGACGTCGAAGGCGCGCTCAAGGAAGCGCTGAAGCTCAAGGACCGGCTGGTGTTCATGGATTTCATCACCGACCAGACCGAGAACGTTTATCCCATGATCGCGGCCGGCAAGGGTCACAACGAAATGCACCTCAAACCATGCAAGGCGGTGGTGCCAACCGACCGGGAGCTGGCCTAGCTTATGAGCGGACGAACGAAGCGAAGCGTAGTAGGCAGCCATTATTATGGGCGGACGAACGCCGTAGGCAGACATTGATGCGGCACATCATTTCCATGTTGTTGGAAAACGAATCCGGCGCGCTGTCGCGCGTGGCCGGGCTGTTCTCGGCGCGCGGCTACAACATCGAATCGCTTACCGTGGCGCCGACCGAGGACGCCACGCTGTCGCGCCTGACGCTCGTGACCAGCGGCTCGGAGGACGTGATCGAGCAGATTACGAAGCAATTGAACAAGCTCGTGGACGTGGTCAAACTCGTCGACCTCGCCGAAGGTCCGCACATCGAGCGCGAGATGCTGCTGATCAAGGTCAACGCCAGCGGCAACATGCGCGATGAAGTGAAGCGCCTGGTGGATATTTTTCGCGGGCGCGTCATCGATGTAACCGAGACGATGTTCACCATCGAGCTCACCGGCACCAGCGACAAGCTCGACGCTTTCATCCAGGCGTTGCGCGGCGCCGGCATCGTCGAGACCGTGCGCACCGGCGTTTCCGGGATCGCCCGCGGCGAGAAGAGCCTGCGGGTTTAGTATTAATCCTTAAACCACGGATAAACACAGATTGAAAAACCCGGTAACTTTTTTCAAGTTGTGCTCATCATGTAGTCAAAAATCTTAGAGGCCAACCATGAAAGTTTTCTACGACAAAGACGCTGATCTTTCATTCATCCGCGGCAAGAAAGTCGCGATCGTGGGCTACGGGTCGCAGGGTCACGCCCACGCGCTCAACCTGAAAGAAAGCGGCGTGGACGTGCGCGTGGCGCTGCGCGAAGGGTCGAATTCGGTGCAAAAGGCGAAGAACGCCGGACTCCCCGTCAAGAACATTCCGGACGCGGTGAAAGAGGCGGACTTGGTGATGATCCTGGCGCCGGACGAACAGCACAAGAAGCTCTATAAAGAGCAGGTCGAACCGAATCTGAAACAAGGCGCCACCCTCGCGGTCGCGCACGGTTTCTCGATCCACTTCGGCTTCATCCAGCCGCGTCCCGATCTCGACGTGATCATGATCGCGCCCAAGGGTCCGGGACACCTGGTGCGATCGACCTTCACCCAGGGCGGCGGCGTGCCGTGCCTGATTGCCGTCAAGCAGAACGCCAGCGGCAAGGCGCGCGATGTGGCGCTGTCCTACGCCTCGGCGATCGGCGGCGGGCGCGCCGGCATCATCGAAACCACCTTCAAGGACGAGTGCGAAACCGATCTGTTCGGCGAGCAGGCGGTACTGTGCGGCGGCGCCACGCATCTGGTACAGGCCGGCTACGAGACGCTGGTCGAGGCCGGCTATCCGCCGGAGATGGCGTACTTCGAATGCCTGCACGAACTCAAGCTGATCGTCGATCTCATGTACGAGGGCGGCATCGCCAACATGCGCTATTCGATCTCGAACACCGCCGAGTACGGCGACTACACGCGCGGCCCGCGCATCGTCAACGAGCAGACCAAGGCCGAGATGAAGAAGATCCTCGCCGAGATCCAGTCCGGGAAGTTCGCCAAGGAATGGATGGCGGAGAACGAGACCGGCGGCAAGCGCTTCCCCGAAATGCGCGCCCAGGCGGCCAAGCACCCGATCGAGGAGGTCGGCGCGCGCCTGCGCGAGATGATGCCTTGGATCAAGGCTCACCGCATCGTCGACAAAACCAAGAACTGAATGTTCATTAACCGCCGGGCCGTCAAGAATCGGGATTGATCGTCGCCTGTTTCGGCGACTTTGGCGTCTTGGCGATCAAGAGGCTTTCATAAATGGCTAATGGCAGTTATCCGCTTCTGGCCCGCGAGGGTTGGATGCACGTTGCTATCGCGGTTGCGGCGGCGGCACTGACGCATTACTTCGCCGGCCCCGGGTGGGCGGCGCCGCTGTGGATCGCCGTCGTCTTCGTCCTGCAGTTCTTCCGCGACCCCTCACGTCCGATACCCGACGATTCGGGGGCGGTGATCTGCCCTGCGGACGGACGGGTGATCGCGCTGGGAGCGGTTGAAGACCCCTACCTGAAGCGTCCCGCGAAGCGCGTGAGCGTATTCATGAACGTATTCAACGTCCATACCAACCGCAGCCCGGTCGCGGGCCGGGTCATGGAGCGCTGGTACAGCGAGGGCAAATTCCTCAACGCCGCGTTGGACAAGGCCTCCGATCATAACGAACGCAATGCGCTGTGGATTCGCACCGATGACGGCCAGGACGTGGTGGTGGTCCAGGTTGCCGGACTGATTGCACGGCGTATACTGTGCTATGCAGAGGCAGGCAGGCCGATCGCGCGGGGGGAGCGTTACGGATTTATCCGCTTTGGTTCGCGCGTTGATGTGTATCTTCCGTCGGACGCACAATGGGAAGTGTCCCTCGGTGACCGGGTGAAGGGTGCAACGGACGTCATCGCCCGGTTCTCCTCTTGAGGGCAGGAGAGCCAATGGAACATCTTGACGAAATACCCGTCGCGGAACAGAAACGCCGGCGCCGCGGTATTTACATCCTTCCGAGCCTGTTCACCACAGCCAGCCTGTTCGCCGGTTTCTACGCCATTGTGCAGGCCATGAACGGCAGCTTCGAATACGGGCCGCTCGCCGTCTTCATCGCCATGATCCTCGACGCCCTCGACGGGCGCATCGCGCGCCTGACGCACACCGAAAGCGATTTCGGCGCGCAGTACGACAGCCTGGTGGACATGGTGTCGTTCGGTCTGGCGCCGGCGCTCATCATGTACGAGTGGGCGCTGTCCGGCATGGGCAAGCTCGGCTGGCTCGCGGCGTTCATCTACACCGCCGGCGCCGGGCTGCGCCTGGCGCGTTTCAACACCCAGATCGGTCTGACGGACAAACGCTATTTTCGCGGTCTGCCCAGCCCCTCGGCCGCGGCCCTGGTGGTGGGTTTCGTCTGGGTGCTGTACGCGAACGGCGTGCCGGGCAAGGAGATCAGCATCGCGGCGCTCATCGTGACCGTGCTGGCCGGCGTGCTGATGGTGAGCAATATTCGTTACCGCAGCTTCAAGGACGTGGACCTGCGCGGCCGGGTATCGTTCATGACTATCCTCGCGGTGCCACTCATCTTCGTGCTCCTGTTCCAGGACCCGCCGCAGGTGCTGTTCCTGACCTTTTTTGTTTACGCGGTTTCCGGACCGCTGGCGTTCCTGCTCCGGCGCCTGCACCGGCACAAGGATCAGCCCGAAAAACAGCATCCGCACGGCCTGTAAAAAAATCTCGTGTCCCGGGTTTAAATTTGGCCCGGATTGATTTATGCTTTGGAAATGCAAGCTGAGATGCGCTCATTAAACGGTATCTTCCAGCCCCGCCGCCCGGTGGAGGTGCTTGCCCGCCTTTCCGCTTCGCTTGCGGTTCGACTGCTGCTGCGCCGCTAGGCGCAAACACCCCCCTTCCTGGCGAGGAACATAATACGCACCCAAGAACCTGTTATTGACCCGGCACCACCGCTCTTGAACGAAGGCCGGGGTTGAATGAAGCCCGCCGCCTTAATGACGAAGCAAAGGTGCCGGGTCAATAACGAAAATCCTTATGAAATTTTGATTATTGAGGCGGCTGGACTGCGCCCATCCATGGAAGCGTGGCAGAATACAAACCACGGTGAAATGTCCAACAGCATCCATGCCGCCTCAATAATCATGCCCGATCCGCAAAGAGTCGGGCGCATCATTCATGCAGAGAGAATGCCATGAGCGAACAATTGATCATTTTTGATACGACACTGCGCGACGGCGAGCAAAGTCCCGGCGCCTCCATGACCAAGGACGAAAAGATCCGCATCGCCAAACAACTGGAGCGCATGCGTGTCGACGTCATCGAGGCCGGCTTTCCCGTCGCCAGCCCCGGCGATTTCGACGCCGTCAAGGCCGTGGCTGAGGTAGTCACGGAGAGCACCGTCTGCGGCCTGGCGCGCGCCATCGAGAAGGACATCGACCGTGCCGCCGAGGCGATCAAGCCGGCAAAACGCGGGCGCATCCACACCTTTATCGCGACCAGCCCGATTCACATGCAGAACAAGCTGCGCATGACGCCGGAGCAAGTGCTGGAGCGCGCCGTGTGGGCGGTGAAGCGCGCGCGCAGTCACACCGATGACGTCGAGTTCTCGCCGGAAGACGCCGGCCGTTCGGAAATCGACTTTCTTTGCCGCGTGCTCGAGGCGGTGATTGCGGCCGGCGCGCGCACCGTCAACATTCCGGACACGGTCGGATACAATCTCCCGCACCAGTTCGGGGCGCTCATCAAGACGCTGCGAGAACGCGTGCCCAATTCCGACAAGGCGGTTTTCTCGGTGCATTGCCACAACGACCTCGGACTCGCCGTCGCCAATTCGCTGTCCGCGGTGTTGAACGGCGCGCGCCAGGTGGAATGCACCATCAACGGACTGGGCGAGCGCGCGGGCAACGCCTCGCTCGAGGAGATCGTCATGGCGGTACGCACGCGCCGCGACATTTTCCCATGCGACACGCACATCGACACGACGCAGATCGTGCCGGCCTCCCGGCTGGTGTCCGGCATCACCGGATTCCCGGTGCAACCGAACAAGGCGATTGTCGGGGCGAATGCGTTCGCGCATGAGAGCGGCATTCACCAGGACGGCGTCATCAAGAAGCGTGAGACCTACGAAATCATGCGCGCCGAGGACGTGGGCTGGACCGCGAACCGCATGGTCCTCGGCAAACACTCCGGGCGCAACGCGTTCCGCCAGCGCCTCAAGGAACTCGGCATCGAGTTCAAGACCGAACAGGAGCTGAACGGGGCATTCGAACGCTTCAAGGACCTGGCTGACAAGAAGCATGAGATCTTCGACGAGGACCTCCAGGCGTTGGTGACGGAGGCGGATCTCGAGCAGGAAAACGAGCACTATCGCCTAGTATCTCTCAAAGTCTGTTCCCAGACCGGCGAGGTGCCGTACGCCACGATCACGCTCGCGGTCAATGGTTCCGAGAAGCAATCGGGGGCGGAGGGCAGCGGGCCGGTGGACGCCTCGTTCAAGGCGATCGAACGCATCGCCGGAGGTCGCAGTACGTTGCTGCTGTATTCGGTCAACAACATCACCAGCGGCACGGATTCGCAGGGCGAGGTCACGGTACGGCTGGAGAAGGGTGGGCGCATCGTCAACGGCCACGGCGCCGACACCGATATCGTCATCGCCTCGGCCAAGGCGTATCTCAATGCCTTGAACAAGCTCGTCGTCCCGGCGGAGCGTACCCATCCGCAGGTGAGCCAACCGATATAAAGAGGTATCATAAAAATGGGGCGCTTCGAGCGCCCCATTTTTCAAGAGAAGGGAGGTTTGTATCGATGTTCGGCGTACATCATCCGTCCGCTTGGCGTATTCCGTTTTGCGGTATTTGCGCCGGCGTCATCTTCGGCGCCATGGCGTTGCGGGCGGGGCCTGCGGCCGCGCAGAAGATCGAAGCCGGCAGCGGCTGGAAATATCGCGTGGTCGCGCAGAATCTGCCGGGTGTCGACAATCTGATCATGGACGGCGAGGGCTCATTGTACGCCACGCAGAAGCTGCCAAACGGCGGGGGCAAAGTGATACGGTGGCATCGGGGAAACATCAAGACGATCGTCGTCGGTCTGGATCGTGCGGACGGCCTGCTTTTGCACGGGAAGAATCTGTACATCACCGAGGAAACCGAAGGCGGACGCGTGCTGGAATACGATCTGGCGACGAAGAAACAGCGTACCCTCGCCACCTTGCATCATCCGGAAGGGATCGACCTGTTGCCTGACGGCGACCTGGTGATTGCGGAGGACAACATCAACGGTCGCCTGATGCGCGTGCCGCGTCAGGGGCGGCAGCCGGTCGAAGTCTTGCTCGGGGGATTGAGCCGGCCCGAGGGCGTGGCGGTGACTCCGGACGGCGCCATAATTTTTGCTGAAACTGAAACCGGGCGTGTGCTGTCTTACAAGGAAGGCGATGTGACCGTGCTGGTAGACGATCTCGACGAGCCGGACCAGGTGGAATTCGCGCCGGATGGCGCGCTCTGGATCACGGAAGACGTGAAGCCGGGACGCCTGTTGCGCCTCAAGAACGGCATGCTTGAAACCGTGCTCAGCGGTCTGCATTCACCCCAGGGCATGGCATTCAGCGCCGACGGAACGGTCTGGCTGGCGGAGCAGGGCCGCCAGCGCATACTGGCGATCACCCGCGATGCGGGGCGCTGAGAGTCCCGGCTGTCTTGTGTTTCCTTTCCGCTGCCTTATGCTTAGCGCATGAATACCCGGCTGCAGCAACAATACCTTGATGCGATGGGCATCGTCCGGTGGGTACCGCGGCGGGGTGCCGATGCCGGATCGACGGAAAAAGTCATCAACCAGGCTGCGCCTCCCAATGTGTCCGGCTCGGCGATCGAACCATCGCTGGTGTTTCCGGCGTCGATGGAAAGTGATGGCGTTCCGAGTGCGTGGAAGGAATTGGAATCCGCGGTGCGTACCTGCACCAAATGTCCGCTGCACGCCACGCGCACGCAAACCGTGTTCGGCGTCGGTAACCGCAACGCCAGGTGGATGTTCATCGGCGAGGCCCCCGGCGCGGACGAGGATCGTCAGGGCGAGCCGTTCGTCGGGCGCGCCGGGCAGTTGTTGAACGCGATGTTGTTCGCCATGGGACTGAAGCGCGGGGACGTTTACATAGCGAACGTCCTCAAATGCCGACCGCCCGGCAACCGCGATCCGCAACCGGAAGAAGTCGCGCAATGCGAGCCGTATCTGTTGCGGCAGATCGACCTGATCCATCCGGCGTTGATCGTGGCCCTCGGTCGGCACGCCGCCCACAGCCTGCTGAAAACCGAGGCACCGCTGGCGCGTCTGCGTGGGCAGCGGTTGTCCTATCACGGGGCGCCCCTCATTGTCACTTATCATCCGGCGTATCTTCTGCGCAACCCGGCGGACAAGCGCAAAGCGTGGGACGATTTGCGCCTTGCGAAAAGCATCATGGACAAGTGCGGCAGGGATGCCGCGACGCCGGACCTGAGGATGGGGAAATCATGAGCGCCGTCGTCGCCGCTCCGGCTCCCCTGATCCGGCCCATGACGGGCCACGATCTGATGGCTGTCATGCAAGTCGAGAACGCCGCCTACGACTTTCCGTGGACATTGCCGATCTTTCGCGATTGCCTGCGCGTGGGTTGCCACTGCTACGTGTACGAAAGCCCGCAGGGACTCCTCGGTCACGGCATCATGTCGGTGGCGGTGGGGGAGTGCCATATTCTGAACATCTGCGTGCGCCCCGATCACCAGCGGCGCGGCCTGGGTGAGGGAATGGTGTATTTTCTGCTCGACCTGGCGCGTCTGAAGAAGGCGCGCATGGCATTGCTCGAGGTACGCGCATCGAACGTTGCCGCCTACCGCCTCTACACCAAGCTCGGCTTCGACGAGGTCGGCCTGCGCAAGAATTACTACCCCGCGCGCCTCGGACGCGAAGACGCCATCATCCTGGCGAAGGATCTGACCGTCGTCTGAGCGCCGTTTCAGCCCTCGTCGATCATGTCGTCCGTGGGGTTGTCGAGGTTCACGGAGAGCTCGCTGAGCGGGCGCTCCATCGGCACGTCCAGGTACGCACGCCGGTTGTTCTCCGACTCGAAATAAATCGTAAGACTGGATTCATTGCCGGTATCCGTCACGGACGGCAGACCGGCGATGTTCGAAAGGTCCCTGCCACTGATGGGATCGGTCCTGCAGACGATGTTCAACATGATGGTCTCCTCCTTGCTGAGACGGAATGCAATCATTGCACGTACAGCTATACGCTTGTGCCGGTGGAGACGCAACGCTATTTTTTGTACGGTTTCCGCGTTGACCCCATCGGGCCGCGATATCAAAGCGACTTATAAATGCAGCGCCTCGATGGTCCAGCCCGTGCCACCAGTTATGGCTTCGGGGTGACGCCGGCGTATCGTCTCTTCTATTTCGGCGACACGCTGTCGCGGCACGTCAACCATCAGCAATACTTCGCTGTGAGACAGTACGCCGCGGAACTCATCCAGATGGGTATCGGGCACGCGCAGGGTGAACAGGGCGCCGGCGACGAAGGTCAGCGCCATGCAGACGGCCGAGACGACGGCCCCGGCATCGAACCCCCACCCGATAGAAAACGCCAGACCCGCCAACGCCAGGAGAAACACGGCCAGATTTCCGGTCCACACGACCCGTTGCAGGCGCCAGACGGCGTCCTGCCGCTGTTGTTCATTCGCCGGTGACAGCTGTGTCAGCGTCATTCCCCTGCCGGCCACGGCATGTACATGTTGACGATCCAAGCCCGCGGTTTCGAGGTCGTTGACGACCCGCACGGCCTGGAACTCGTCCGGGAGCACGAAGTACAAGCGGCGATAAAACATAAATACCTCCTCGGTATCGCCGGCATCAAAAGGGCGCAACCCACCGCGCCCATGGGTCAGCGGCTGCCGTGAAAAACGTAATGGAGGAATTATGGGGAGGGCTTCGCTGAATTCAATGAGACAAAAATTGCGGGATTTTCCATGCTCGTGTATTGCCGGATAAGTCAGGGTTTGGTTGCCGGTTTGCGATATTCCATCTCGGCCTGCGGCAATAGACCTTCTATCTGCGCGATGCGTTTGTCATCGAGTGGATGAGTGCTCAGGAATTCGATCTGTTTCGCGCCGCCCTGTTTTTTCTCGTATGCGGCAAAACGCTTCCAAAACGCCAGCGCCTCGCGCGGATCGTAACCGGCGCGCGCCATGAACAGCAGGCCGAGATGATCGGCTTCGAGTTCCTGTTGACGCGAGTGTGGGAGTGCCACCGAGAGGGTGCTGCCGATGCCATAGGCCTGTTGTAACGCGGCACGGCTGACATCCGATCGGCCGGACGTGGCGGCGTCCAGGACCTGACCGCCGAGCTGCAGCAACATGGCTTCCGACATGCGCTCGGCGCCATGGCGGGCGACTGCGTGCGCCACTTCATGGCCGATGACAGTGGCGAGTCCGGCGTCGTCGCGGGTGATCGGCAGAATGCCGCTGTAGACGCCGACCTTGCCACCCGGAAGGCAAAAGGCGTTGGGTACGTCGGGTTTATCGAACAGTACGAATTCCCAGCGCGCATTGGGCAGTGGCGCGACCGCCGCGATACGTTGTCCGACGCGCTGCAACTGCGCGTTGGCCGCCGGATCCTTTGATATCGGAACCGTTTTTTTGAGCTTATCAAACTCCTGGAATCCCATTTGCGCTTCTTCGTCCGGGCCGACCAGCAGCAACTGGGAACGGCCGGTTTCCGGCACCGTGGCGCAGGCGGTGAGCAACAGTACGCCGGCCAATGCGCCTGAAAGTAGCGGGGGTATGATTTTATGCGGCATCGGTTGTCTCTTCCGTGATTGCTTGAAACGATTTTCGTCTTATGAATCCTATGCACCGGGGGCGAGTCAGGAGGCCGGGTTGATCGATGTCCCATAACGTCGGGCAATGGCCAGAATCGGCGGACGCGGCGGATAGCCGTCGGGATTTCGTTCCAGATTATGCCGCCAGTCCTCATACGTCGATGCCAATACATGATCGATGCCCTGGCAGCCGAGCACCTGCACCACGGCGTTGCCCACCCTCCATGGGCCGGCTCCGGTGATCGGTCCCGCCACCACGTGCGGAGTCCGTTCCGGGTCGTCCAGGTGCCAATAGAGGTCGAAGTGAAGCAATCCCCGGGGATGCGCGGAGCACTCGGCCATGACGCACTTTTCTCCGGACGGGAGCCGGATCATCAGGGGCGATCTTACACTGAAGATGTCTGCCATAATTCGACTCATCCGTGGTACCGGAAAGACCGCCATGATTTTACCCTCGGTCCGCCGCGGTTCCTATCGGGCGCGACGCCGAGTCAAAGCGGCCGTTAGGGGCTAGAATGCGACCATCGCAACTCGAGACAGGCGCTGACGCACGTGACCGACGATAAGAAGCTGGTGTACCGCGGAAAAATCATCGATCTCTATCTGGAGCGGGTCACGCTGCCCAATGGTTCGGTCGCGGATCTCGAGATCGTGCGGCATCCCGGCGGCGCGGCCGTCGTCGCCATGGATCAGGCCGATCGTGTCTGTCTGCTGCGCCAGTTCCGCTACGCCGCCGGCGGATGGTTGTGGGAATTGCCGGCCGGCAAGCTGGATCCGGGCGAACCGCCGCTCGTGACGGCGCAACGCGAGCTGGAAGAGGAAGCCGGACTGCGCGCCGCGCGCTGGGAGCCCTTGGGCCGGATCATCAGTTCACCCGGCGTTTTCACCGAAGTGGTACATCTTTTTCACGCTTCGGGTCTGACGCATGTCCCGGCGAATTACGAAATACACGAAATGATCGAGGTGCACTGGCTTCCGTTCACCGAAGCCCTGGGGCTGGCTCAAACGAACGAAATTACCGATGGCAAGACGGTGGCGGGATTGTTCCGGGCGCAGCGATGGCGCGAAGAACACAAGCGAACGGGAGATTGAAGCCCGGGTTACCATGGTCCGGGAGAAGACAGTGCCGGACGACGACGAGAAACGATTTGCTCGCGCTATTGGAGCGATGCCCGGCACCGGCACAACTGCCCGGCGATCAGGCGTACAAGTTTCTCGACGGTGAGATCATTCGGCACTTCCTGAATGTTTGAAAACCAGATTTCCTCCACCTGGCTGTCGGACTCGCTGTTCTCGTCCGTGATGAGGGGAATACCGATGAAAATTCCCTGTTGCCCGTTTTCCAGACCGACTGTCACCACCTGCAATGCCACTGTCTTCATCGTTTACCTCTCCTTGCATGGCTCGCCATTAATCGGATACCGGACGGATGTCGACTCGCTTCCGCATCCGTAAGGAGGCTTCATTTCAAAGTATAGACGACGCCGTGAAAATGAAAGTCCGCGAACAATCCCTGCGCCAGTCTTGTGAATCGGGCGCCGGTTCCTTCGTTAGGATCTCGGATCCATCGTGCGTCCTTCGCGCGGCGGTGATCCATGCCGGCCAGGCGCGATACGGTCCGCATCAAGCGAATTGTGGCGGTTCCGGCGCGAGCGGTTCCGGGCGGATGCTGAGCGTGCCCAGCCAGAAGGACAAGTCCTTGTCCAGAAATTCATCGACCGGCATGTAGTGCGAGCCGTCGCAGGAAAAGGTCAGGCCGACCAAACCGTTCATGATGTTGATGGAACTTGATCGCAGGTAAATGGTCTCGTCGGCGAAGCGTAGCGCCCTGAATTCATCGAGCACTTTCCGTACCTGATCCGGCGATATCTTCGCCTTCGCCGGATAGGGGTGCACCGGGTAGGCCAGGCAGAGATCAGGATTGATGATTTCATCAACGCCGTGCAAGCGGTAGTTGTAGGGATCGTCGAACAGCCACAGCGAGCAACGGCCGCTGGAGAAATGAAGCTTGCTGTGAAAGACCCCGTGGTGCGACATGAGTCGATGAATCAGTTCGAGCACCTGGTCGATGTGCTGGTCGAGCAGGCTTGGGACGCGCTCCTGCATGAAAACCGTCCCGCGTACTGCCGGGTCGCCACGGAATTGTTGCCAATGCAACTCGGGCGTGCTCAGCCTCGCGTCCCGCAGCAGATCGGCCATCGCGAAGTCCGCCGCGATGAATCCGAGCAGGGTGTTGCCCTTGCTGACGGCCTGCAGCGCGGTGATGCACTGCTTGGGCACGTACTGGCTCATGTAGACGGACGAGAGCATCACGCCCTTGAACGGCAGATGATTCTTCAGATAAGGCCGCTGTGACAGATCACGCCCACGCCACGAGGGATCGGCGCCGCTGGCCTGGATCATGGACGAGATTTCGGTGCCTTGGATATCCCAGGCGTACAGCAAGTGACAGTGCGGAATCGTACCGATAGCCTCGTGCAATATGCGATCGAGTGTATCGGCGTTGGGCCAGACCTCGGCGCAACGCCGCCCCAGCTCCGCCATGGGTTCGCTCACGGCATCGGCCAAGGCCGCCTTTTTGGCCAGAATGGCCCGTTCCAGAGGTGACATGCGATCGATTTTTTCAGTTACGATTTGTTTATGCGGGCTTGAGCGGAAAGTTGCAACCGCTTTCTGGAGAATTATCTGGAAAATTGCCGGGCGGATCGATAAAACGGTATTTTGCAATCTGGAAACGCCATGAACGACGAATTCCTCTGCATTAAGACCAGCGACATTCTGTTTTGTTCCTCCCGCCGTTACAGATTCTGGTGCGGCAAACCGGTAGGCGACAACCTACCGCATGATCTTTACGGGCTGATGACAAGTAGGCGGACCGGCGTGCATTGTACACCGACGCCGCCGGTTTTCGTATGTTGACGGTAGACTCCGGAGCAGCTCAATCCATGTCTCATTTGGAACTGCGCGCAGATCCAAGAGCACGCCGGTCGCGGTCATCGTCGGAATGGATCCGCAGTTCACAAAAACTCTCCAACTGTTTGCGCACAACCACACCGCGCGTTCGTGGTTCGAGGTCGAGCCGGACAACATTCGGGTCGCGGCTCGTTGCCGTGTCTCGCTGCCGGGCGGCAATATTATCCTGGCCGCGCGCAATTTGACCTCGACGGCGGGCCACCGCCCGGTGTCGACGCCAGGAACTCGATGGCGATTTTGTTTCCGATGGAAAAAATAAAATTGAACTACCTTTGCACTCCTGGCGATGGCGACCCGGCCGAATTGCATCCGCGGGCAGGCCGCGGCCGACATTCGATGCCGTCTGCCGGATGGTCTTAAACGATTATCTTCATTGGCGGTTTGGTGATTGGCGATCGCAAGCGTATCAACGGCCGGTTGCGCGTTGGCAATCAGCTCTCAAGGGGTTGGTGCATGGCTGATTCCCCCGGGACGTTGAACGCGAGTATTGGCGGATTTGGCCACCATGCCAAGCGCACGGTAAGACCGCATATCGTTTGAACCTCCAGTTATCCCCCCCGGTTTTTCAATAACTCCACTGAATATGATCGGAAATATGCTCGAATCTGGCATATTCCTTGCGTTCACCTAAGATTAAGTAATGAGGGTATTGAAAACAAGACGATATGGGCAATCGACGCTGAACAAGGAAAGATGGATACGATTGGAGCATTTCCGGGACTGATCGGGTTTTATGTTTTGACACCCGCGGGTCAGCTTGGTTTCTACGATCCGAACATGAAGTTCATCGTCGACTCCAAGCTGATGAAGTCGTTTGCCGATTACAATATGCGCTACCTGATGGCCTATTTGCAGAACCCGCATCAGGGTAATTTTCGTTTGGCTGTCATACACCGGACCCAGGATAAAAGACCCTGGGGATCGGAGACCCTGTTGCTGGAAAAACATATCGTGCGCCGGCTCTATCCCGTTACCGGAATGACGGCCGAAGTGGATCTGACCTCGTTTCAGAAAAAAAATCGTGAGAAGAGCATCTACCGTGGCATGGAACTTTTCCTGGAGTACAAGGACAGCTCGAGTCCGGACATGCCGGTTTACTGCCCGGTATTGTATGACCGGAGCAAGACACTGGATGACTACGCCACGAGCCTGGAGCGCCCCGTGACCGCGGTCGACCGGCAAACGCCGGTGGTAGAGGTGATTAATTTACTTGCCGGCATTCCGGTGAACCGGCGTTTTGCGCCCGAGATCGGAATCCTCAAGGAAAAGATTTACCAGGTAATCGTGAAAAAGGCCATGCGTAAGTCCGCCGATTTCACGCTCATAGAAGATGTCCGGCGCACCACCCAAACAGCCAAAACGGAAACCGCCGGTCATGATGATCCCTATCATCATGTTGACAAACGCGCGGAACGGCGGGTTACGCTTGATGCTGCCGGCAAAACCGGAGCTAGTGCCGTCGACGACACCACCGCTCTGAACCAGCACCTCAGTTCATCGCTGGGTGGACATCCCGAGCCGGCGGATCCGGCGGTGATGAAGGCTTTTTCCAAGTTTCGCGAACTCGAACATCAGACGCTGGCCGCATTGGCTTCCCGGTGCCTCATCTATAAAGTTCCGCCGGGAACAAAACTGCTGGAACGCGGGACGAGCGATACCATGAATCTCTATCTGGTCGAAGGCACCGTCCAGCTCGAGGCGGCGGACGGCGTCACCAAGCTTATCGAAGGCGGTACCGACAAGGCCGCCAGTCCGATATCATTTCTAAAACCGCGGATGTATACGGTCACCACGGTGACGCGCGTGGCGTACTTATGGATCGATGACAATTTGATCGAAAAAATCATGCAGGATGACACTCTCTCGCGCCGCCGCGACGCCACCGCCTAGATATTGTCGGCCACCCCGGACACGGTCGGCCGGCGTAAATCAGGGTAACGCTGTTTCTTTTCTCACCCACAACCCGCGTTCCTCGCAGTGCAGCAATTCGGCGCCGCTTCGCACGTACTGACCGATGGAATACGGCAAGTCGTTGAAGTAACAAACCGCACTTTCCAGCTCGGCATCGAACGACAGCAGGTTCTCCTCGTTTTCATCCACGATCGGCGAGGTCCGCAATTCCGGATCAGGCACTCCGACCTGAACGGTTTGGGTCGGTATTGTCATGACGCCCTCCTTAGTCTTTGGAGTTCGATTATCAAACGAATTTATTAAATCCCCGGTTCGGCCCCTGTGCCTTGACATCGCTCAAACCGGCGGATGAACAGAATTAATCGCCCGGGGGACATGTTTCACGATGTCTAACCAGCCATTTCTTTGACGTGCATCATGGCGCGTACAATCATTGGGGATAGAATATTTATTGTTATTGAGCTCAATGACAGCTGAGGAGGGAAACCATGACCGTGGCAAAAACGGTGGTGAATTATCTGCAAAATCGCCGTATTCCTTACAGCATCGTGCCTCATCGTCGCGCCTTATCCACGCGCGAATCTGCCGTGGCCGCCCATGTTCCGGCCGAGCAAGTCGCGAAAGCCGTCGTCTTATGGGACCGCCACGGTTATTTAATGGCGGTTCTTCCCGGTGACCGTCACGTGGGTGTTCAAGAACTTTCCGCGCGCCTGGGACGTCATCTCGCGCTCGCGGACGAGGCGAGGATTGCGCCAGTCTTCAAGGATTGCGAGCTGGGCGCCATTCCGCCGATGGGGCCCGCGTATGGGATGGAGACGGTGGTTGACGACAGCCTGGTGGGTCAGCCCGAGATCTATTTCGAGGCGGGCGATCACGAGGACCTGATCCGGGTGGACGGCGAGCTGTTTTTACGACTGCTGAATCAGGCGCGGCACGCCCAGTTCAGCCACTGAGGCACCGCTGTCGCAATTTCTGGTGGCGATTATTCAAACGGCTCGCCGATGGGATGGCGCATGCGGTCGAGCACCATCGCGCGTACTGCCGCGCGGCGTTTGTCGCGCGCCGCCTTTAGTGCTTGTTGACGCTTGGCTTCCGCCTCCGTCGCTTGTGGATCGCCGGCTTTGGCGGTTTGTGTCGCAGCCAGACCGGGTTTTTCCGCCGGGGTCGCATGCGCCGGCGCGGCCGTTTCCAGGGCCTTTTCGGATCTTACTTCCGTCTCGATCTCCTTGCGCATGGAGAGCTTGCGTTTCGCCAATACATCTCCGGCTTCCGCAGCCCTGGCGTACCACTTGTAGGCTTCTTCGGGATCCTGTTTGGTTCCCAGCCCCTGTTCGTGCATTTCCCCCAGAAAGTATTGGGCCCGCGGATCACCTTTTTGCGCCAACGACAACTCCACCTGGTAGAGGCGCTCGTCGGCGTCATCCAGCCCCCCCGCGGCGGCGGGCAGGCTCGGCAGCAACAGGAACAAAAACAGCAGACAACCCGTTAATCTCGCCATCAACACCCCGCCTTGCCTGTCTCTGGATCTTTTAAATTTATAGACCAAGGCTTCGACCAGGTCATGCCATTCGGCCGATTAGCGGGCATTTCTATCCGTCAGAATATCATTATGTGCTAATAAACGGGGTCATTCGCGGGCGGATATTGCAGAAGTGAGCGGCAGGTTCTTAATGCATCGCCTGCTGTAGCATGGCTCGGAAACGCGGCACACGCTCATCCTTTTCACCCAGCATGGCAAAAATCGCCAGCAGGCCGTTACGAGCTGCCTGATCGCGGTATTCGCTGTCGCGCCGGACAATTTCGAGCAGCTGATCCATGGCTCCCACGAAATCATCATGCGTCAACCGGAGCGCGCTCAAGCGGTAGCGTGCCTCCAAGTCGTCCGGATTGTCGGCGATGACTTGCTCCAGTGTTTCCGCGGGCGGCGCTTCCTGCGCGGTGCGTATGAAACTGACATGCGCCGAAAGGTCGCGGACTTCCGATAGCTGACGAACAGGAGACGGCAATGCTCGCAACAGGTCGTCCGCCTGCGTGTAGCGCCCCTGCTGCATCAGCAGTTTCGCCAGTTCCAGCGCCAGGCGTGGATTGTCCGGCGCGGCCAGCGCGGCCTCGGCCGCCCGCGTTACGGCCTTTTCGAGGTCGCCGCTCTGGTGTGCCTGGATCGCCGCGGCGTATTTGGTTTCGGCCTCCGAGACGACGTGTTTGACAATGAAATCGCGCAAGGTCTTTTCCGATTCGGCGCCGCGCAGGGTGTCGACCATCCGGCCATGCCGGAACACCTTGACCGTCGGGATACTGGTAACGCCGTGCTCGCGGGCCAGGCGTCCGAGCTCGTCGGTATTGAGCATGACCAGCAGGAACCGCCCGCCAAATTCGGTAGCAAGGCGCACGAGCCGGGGCATCAGCATGAGACAGGGGCCAGCGCGCGGCGACCAGTAGTTCACAAGCACCGGGCCCTTGTCCGAATTTTCCAGGACCAGTGTGCGGAAATTTTCCGCGGTGGCGTCGAGCACGTAGGGGGAGGGGGGCATGGCGTAACGATATAGAAAGACCCGGTCGCC
>DASPRK010000138.1:0-7331 GCA_035624495.1 Methylomirabilis sp. (SeqCode)
TGGTTCGTGCTGCTCGGTCCGTTCGGCGCCGTGATGCAGCGCTTGAGCGCCATCCTCGACTCGCTGTGGGGGCACCGTTACGAGCGCTTCGCCGAGTTCGGCTGGGCGGCGGCGCGCTTCGACGACGTTCTGGGATGGATACCGGCCCGCATCACGGCGCTTTCCTACGCTCTCATGGGCAGCTTCGAGGACGCGCTGCTTTGCTGGCGCAAGCGCGTCGGGGTGTGGTCGGACATCAACAGCGGGCCGTTGCTCGCCTCCGGACTCGGCGCCATGCACATGCAGTTGTGCGAGCCGGCCTCGATGGAAAACGAATACGAGGAGCGGCCTTCCGATCTTGCCGTCATTCCTGACGCGGGCCACGTGCGTCGCGTGGTGGCGCTCATCTGGCGCGTCCTGCTGCTTTGGCTGGTGGTGGGCACGCTCATGGCCGGCGCCCACCTGGCGGGTTTTCTCTCCGTCTGATCCCGTCCACCTATTTCCATCATCCGGCGCCACCCACTGTGCTGGCGTGAATTGTTCGCATGTCTGAAAGTCAGATCACAATCTTCGATCTCATTCGTCACGGCGAGCCGGTCGGCGGCAGAAAATACCGCGGCCAGACTGACGATCCCCTGAGCGAAAAGGGCTGGGCGCAGATGCGGCAGGCGGTGCACGGACATTGCCCGTGGCAGGTAATCATCAGCTCGCCGCTGTCGCGCTGCGTCGAGTTTTCCCGGGAATTGGCGGCGCGGCACGCCCTGCCGTTCGAAACTGACGCGCGCCTGATGGAAATCGGGTTCGGCGCGTGGGAATCGCGCACGCCCGCGGAGTTGACCGCAGCCGATCCGGATTTATTGCGCCGGTTCCGCCGCGATCCCGTCGCGCATGCGCCGCCGGGGGCCGAACCGTTGACGGCTTTTCGGCTGCGCATCCTCGCCGTCTGGAACGACGTGCTCGCGCGTCACGGCGGTCAACATGTGCTGGTCGTGGCGCATGCCGGCGTGATTCGCATGTTCGTGGCGCATGTGTTGGAGACCCCGCTGCGGCACCTGTTTCGGTTGCAAGTCCCCAACGCCTCCATCACGCGCATCCGTGTCGAAAAAAACGGGGCACACGAGGCGCCCGAGTTGTTGTTCCACGCGGGTCGGCTGTAGCGCGCGGCTACTCCGATGAAAAACCACCGTGCCCGGTTATGGCGTCGTTATCTCTTTTTTCTCATGTGGGTCACCGCCTTGACGGCGCAAGCGCAGGTGTCGGTACGGGACGACGCCGGAGCACGGGTTGAGCTGCGCGCTCCGGCGCAACGCATCGTCAGCCTGGCGCCGAACATCACTGAACTGCTGTACGCGGCCGGCGCCGGGAGCCGCATCGTCGGCGCCGTGGAATACAGCGATTATCCCGAAGCCGCGAGACGGATTCCGCGGGTCGGCAGCGGCGCCGGACTCGATCTCGAGGCGATCGTCGCGCGGCGTCCCGACCTCGTCGTTGCCTGGCAAACCGGAAATCCCTCGTGGCAGTTGGAGAAATTGCGTGGACTCGGATTCACCGTCTTCGTCACCGAGCCGCGCCGAGTGGAGGATATCGCCGGTTTGTTGGAACGTTTCGGCGAGCTCCTGGGCACGCAGCCAACGGCAGACGCGGCGGCGGCAGAATACCGCCGGCATCTGGCGCAATTGCGCGCGCGCTACAGCGGCCGCGCGACTGTACCGGTGTTCTATCAGATCCTCGACGTTTCCCCGCTCACGGTCACCGGCCGACACCTGATCAGCGACGTGATCCGCATGTGCGGCGGGGAGAACGTGTTTGCCGACCTGCCGGGGATCACGCCGCGCGTGGATATAGAGTCGGTGCTGCAACGCAACCCGGAAGCGATTCTCGCCAGCGGAAACAATCAACTCTGGTCTGAGTGGCGCGACCGCTGGCGGGCCTGGTCCGGACTGGCCGCCGTCGCGCACGACAATCTCTTCTTCGTTCCGCCTGATCTCATCGAGCGCAGCAGTCCGCGGATCCTGGATGGCGCCGAGGACGTGTGCCACGACCTCGAGCAGGCGCGCGCCCGACAAAAACCTCAGACGGGCGTTAGCGGTTTTTCCCCGGCTGCCACAGGACGTCGCCGCGATTCGAGCGCGCATTGAGCGTACGCGCCATGACGAACAGCAGATCGGAAAGGCGGTTCAGATACTTTGCCGCCGCCGGGTTGATCGTCTCGGTTTCGGCGAGACGGCAGACGCGCCGTTCGGCACGGCGGCATACCGCGCGCGCGAGGTGACAGGCAGCCGCAGTCGGCGTTCCGCCCGGCAGGATGAACTCCTTGAGCGGAGACAAATCGGCGTTGAGCCCGTCCAAGGTTGTTTCCAGGCGTGTGACCTGACGTTCCGCTATCGCGGTCCGGTTCGGAATACTGAGCTCGCCGCCGAGATCGAAAAGATCGTGCTGGACGTCCGTCAGGGCTGAGTCGATGTCCCCGGGTACGCCGTCCGCCAGCAGCATACCGATCACGCTGTTGAGTTCGTCGACCGCTCCGATGGCCTCCACCCGCGCGCTGGTTTTTTTCACGCGCGCGCCGTCGCCGAGGCCGGTGGTGCCGTCGTCGCCGGTGCGGGTGTAAATCTTGGAAAGACGATGGCCCATTGCACGCGGTCCTCAACCGTCAGTCAGTCTATACACGACCGTCAGGCTCAAGTCAAAAAAAGCGGTACCGGGCGGCGCGTCGTCGACGCGCACCACCGCGATCTCGTGGACGCTTCGCATGGCAGCATCATCCAGGACCGCATATCCCGACGTGTGCAGGATCTGCGTATTCGAGATGCGCCCGTCTGGTTCGATATGAAGCAGTAGGCGTACCGCGCCTTGCCATCCCTCGCGCCGTGCCAGCAAGGGATAGAAAAAGCGCGCGTGCAGTGCCTGCATGAGCCGGTCGTGCAGCGTCTGACCGTAGGCCTTGATGGCGGCCTCGGTCAGCTGGTTATGGCCGCCGTTTCCGCGTTTTACCTGATTATGGAACGTGCTCGATCCAGATTGATTGTGGGGTGTTTGGTGCTGCGGCCGCGTGACGAGCACTTCGGCCGGCGCCGGCTCGATTCCGGTGCGCAGCAACGCCACTGAAGTCGCAGCAGCCGCTTTTGTTACAGGCCGGCTCGCGGATATCGAGCCAGCGGCGCGCTGTTCCGGTACTGGCCCAAGCAGCGAAACCTGGAGCGCAATGTCGCCCGACGACACCGGCGAACGCGCGCGCCACCCGGTCGCCGACAACACCATGAGGTGCACGGCGGCGGAGGCGGCGAGCAGGTAGGCGAGGCGTCGGTCAGCGGGCTGCATCATAGCGCATAGCAATGAAGTACGAGCGAGAAGGCGTGTTGTAGCCTGAAACCAGTTCGTAGGTCTTGTCGAAGATGTTGTCGGCCCGACCTTCGAGCGTCCACTGGCGGTCTATCGGCAGCCGGAACATTAGATTGACGATCCCGTAGCCGGGTACGGTGGTCGTGCCGTTAGTCACGTTGTCGAAGTCAAGATGTGAGGAGGCAGCAACAAGCTCGCCACCGACCGTACCACCGCCGGTCAGGCTCCGGTCGACCCGGAAGGAAAGTTTGCGCATGGGCCGGCGCAGCAGTTCGGTGTCGGTCTGCTCGTCGATCGCGCTCTGCCAGGTAAAGTTGGTGGCGGCACGCCACGCTCCGGCGACGATTGAGTGGCGCAGCTCCACGCCGCGCAACCTCGCACGATTGATATTGATGGCCTGGTTGTTCACACCTTGGTTGGCGATCAGATCGTCTACCCGCGTTTGGTAGACATTGAGGTCCATTTGCTGCTGTTTCGAGGGCTCGTAGTGCAGGCCGGCTTCGACGTTGCGCGAGGTTTCGGGTTTTAGATTCGGGTTGCCGGCGTAAAACCCGCCGAAGCCGGGATGGAACAGCTGGTTGAGGCTCGGTGCTTTGAAGGCCGTGCCGTAGGAGGCCAGTGTCCGCCAGTGAGGCGCAAAGTGCCACCCCCAGGCAAGCTGTCCGCTGTTATGCTCGCCGAAGCGGTTGTGGTGGTCGCGGCGCAGACCGAGCTGAAACTCGTGGTCGCCGAAGTGAGCCTGGTCATTGACGTAGACGCCGGCATCGCTGATCGAGTTGTCGAACATGATCGTGTCGCTGCTCGTGTCAAGGTTGCGGCCCTGATCGTGGTAATAGTCGACGCCCAGGGTGAGCAGATTCGTGGTCGCAAGACTGAGGTCGTGCTGCCAATTGGCCGTCGTGCGATGCGTCGTAATACGCGAGGGGAAGCTCCCGACGGTGTCCTGGTCATCCAGGAAATAGCCGAGGCTCAGACTTTGGGTCCAGAGGGCAGAGTGCGTGTGGCGCAGTGTCGTGTTCACCGTGCCCTGTTCACCATAGGTGGCAGGATTGTCCGACGGACCTTCGTCGAACTCCACCTTGCTGCGGCTGCCCCAGGCGTTGAGGGTGAGTGTCGTGGCGTCATCAAGCCGCGCGTTGAGCCCGGCGGTGACGCTGCGGTTGATGAAGCCGTCACTATCTGGGTTAAAGAGAAACGGACCGGCCGACGGGTTAGTGGCGGAGAATCCGGTGTTGTCACGGTAATCGATATTGGCATAGGCCTGTACCCGATCGCCCCCGCCGATGCCGATTTGTGCGTCGCGCGCACCGAAACTACCAGCTCCAATGCGCGCATTGAGATCACGTGGCCGGCGGGTGAAGATCTGGATCACGCCGCCGATGGCATCAGGCCCGTAGAATGTTGCGCGTGGTCCACGTACGATCTCGATGCGTTCGATCTGATCGGGTGCGAGCGACTCCCAGGCAAACGTATTTGTTGTGGCGGAGTTGACGCGTACGCCGTCAACCAGGACAAGCACGTGATCCGAGTTGGTTCCGCGCAGGAAGACGCTGGTTACGCTGCCCGGACCTCCGGTCCGGGCCACATCTACCCCCGCGAGTCCTTGCAGCAGGTCGACGATGTCATTGGGTTGCTGTCGGTTAATGTCCTGGCGGGTGATCACGGTAACCGAGGCGAGCGCATCGTCCGCAGTCTGCGGCATTCGAGAAGCCGTCACGATTACCGATTGGTCGGATTCAGATTCTGCGGCATGCGCCGGATTGAGTGTACCCGAAACGTAAATGGCAACGACAATCGATAACGGACGATTCATCTTTTTCTCCGCAAACTGCACGCACCCGTGCAGCGGTTGTCAGTGATGTGCGGAGGAAGGCGAGGAGGGAAGCAGAAGGCAGTGAGGCCATCGCCGCCCGCGCCGCCCTCCGCGACACCGTTTGGGTTGCCTCAGGCCGGTCTCCGGGCTCACGAGTGGATGATCTCCGGCGAATCGCCTTCCCGTTGATCGCTTCACCGTTGCGCGGTGGGCGTCGGACAGTGGCGCTTGATTCGCCTTGACTCGTTTACCGTTGCGGGGGCAGCGCCGGCATTGTCGGTTCCGTACTCCGGAGCGACGCACCGGCTTCCCGTTTCATTTCCCGAAAAACGTTCCGGGAAACACCTGAAGCCAATGAGCTGTAAGCTCGGGCGCAATATATGAATCGGCGCTGCGCCTGTCAATGATTGGATGCAGGTATGTGCGCCGTGACGTGGAGGACGCCGATCAGGGAATAAAAATTGATGTTGCCGTCGGCATTGTGGGCTCGAAAAATAAAAAAGCCGGCCCGCAGGCCGGCTTTGCAAGGTAAAACAGGCAGCTTGGAAAAAAGTTAAGCGTTACTTCTTTTCCGGAGCAGCCGGAGCCGCGGGAGCAGCCGGAGCCGCTTCGCCGGGCTTGGCCGCTTCGCCAGCCGGGGCGGCAGGAGCAGCCGGGGCGGTAGCCGGTGCCGCAGGCGCGGCGGGAGCGGGGGCCTGCTCTTTTTTCTCGCAGGCGGTGATCGCCGTCACGGTCAACAGGGCGGCAAGCAGAATCGAGTATTTTTTCAACATGGTCGTCAAGCTTCCTTTAGTGAGAGGTGGTAAGTAATTCGCGTTGGATAACGGCCTCGCCCGCACAACGTCTGGCAGCCGCGCGCATATTGTTCTCATATTGCGAAAAGTTTCCATTGTTTTTATCGAAGATCAAGATTTAATTTTTTTATTGATCTTTTAACGATGAGCCAGGGAAAGCGAAGCGCTGGCGAAGAGCCCGCGATAGCCGGGGTAGGGGACCCGGCGTAGAGTCACTGTGGCGGTTCTCAGCCGCAGGACGGTCGCGGCAAAACTACACGCCGCGAGTCCCGAGGGCGTTTGGCACACGGGACGTGCCAAACGTTTACTGAGGGCCGCGGCACTACGGGTGTATCAGCGTACCCATCTGCACGGGCGCCGGGCAAAATCAGGATGCCAGCCGTGGGGCACCGTAGAACAGGCCCTGGGCGTTGCAAATTCCGATTTCCTGCAAGGCGCGCTCGGTGTCGGCGTTTTCCACGCTTTCGGCGATGGTTTTCATGCCGAACGAGGTCGCCAACTCGTGAATATGGGTGACGATCTTGCGATCGGATTCGTTGTGGAGCATCCCGCGCACGAACGAGCCCTCGATCTTGAGGAAATCCGGGCGGAACTGATTGAGGAAATTGTAGGTGGAATAACCGCTACCGAAGTCGTCGAGCGCCAGCTGACAGCCGAGCGCACGCAGGCTCTGGATGTCCTGGTGCAGGGTATCGCTGATCGGAATCGTCTCACGCTCGGTGATTTCAATCGTGATCGAGCGCCCGATGTCGCACGCCGGCTTGAGCAGCTGGCTCAGTTCCTTGACGAAATCCCGGTCGTTGAAGGAGGTCAGGTCCACGTTCAGGAACAGTGCGAACTCCGGCGGCGTGTGCAACAACGCCTGGCCGATGATGTGCAGATCGACATCGCGCGTAAGCCCCAGCTCCTCCGCCACCGTGATGAAGTCCTTGGCCTGGATCACCATGCCGTTGACGCGCATGCGCGCCAGCACCTCGTACGCCACCGGCTCGCCGCTCTGCAGGTTGCAGATCGGCTGGAACGCGGGATGGATGTGGCCTTGTTCCAGCGCGTTGCGCAACTGGAATCCCTGGCTGAAGATGGACATGACCGCCTTGCTGATGTCCGGTGACAGCACCTCGATGCGATTGCGTCCGCGGCGTTTGCTGTGGTACAGCGCCACGTCGGCGGCGCTGACCAGGTCCTGGGCGTTCAAACCGTGCGTCGGCGCCTCGGCCACGCCCATGGAGGATTGCAGCTGCATGTGCCCGACCGGCAGCGGTATGCGCGTGTCACTGATGCTGTCGTGGAGTTTCTGCGCGATGCGCGTGGCGTTGTCGAGGTCCGTGTTCTTGAGCACCATCGCAAACTCATCTCCCGCCAGGCGCGCGATGTAGTCGTTGCGCCGAACCTGCTGCTTGAGC
>DASPRK010000052.1:0-29255 GCA_035624495.1 Methylomirabilis sp. (SeqCode)
TCGACAAGGACATCACGGTGACCGACGACGAGGTCCGGGATTTCTACAAAAAAAATGTCGCCAAGGGAACGCCCTTCACCGCGGACGTGCACAAGGCCATCGAAGCCCGGCTCCGGGAAGAGCGGTTCAAGGCCAGGCAGGCGGATATGCAAAAGCGTCTGCGGGCAGGAGCGAAGATCGTCATCGATGCAACGAAGCTGGATCCGAAAGGAGATGCGTCGCGCGCCGACTCCGACGTCGTGGCCCGAGTCGATCAGGAAACGATTACCTGGGGTGAACTCAAGTCGCAACTGACGGACCCCCAAAACAGCGGCTCTGAGGCCGTCAGGCGCGATGTCCTGAACGAGCTCATCGACCAGCACATCGCTGTGAACAAGGCCAGGGCCGCCCACATGGATCGGGATCCGGTCTATCTCAACCAGGTCCGCGAATTCAAGAAGGTCCATTTGATCATCGCGTACAAGGCGAAGCTTCTTCCGCAACTGGAGCCGACCGACCGGGAAGTCAGGGAATATTTCGAGAAGAACAAGGTAAAAATCCAGGTTCCGGAATCCAGAAGGATTCAGATGGTGGTCTTGAAGACCAAGGCGGAGGCGGAGGATGTGAAGAAACAGATCCAATCCGGCAAGATCACGATATACGAAGCCGTTTCGAAGTATTCCATCGATCCGAACGCGAAGCTGACGTTGGGTGAATTCGGCTGGGTTGCCAAGGGCAGCGGTTTTCCCGCGCTCGATCGTCTGACCTTCTCCCTGAAGCCGGATGAACTCGGGGGTCCGGTCGAATCCCCGGTGGGCTGGCATCTGGTCAAGGTCCTTGGGACCCGGTCAGCCCGGCTTCAGAACATAGATGACAAGGACACGTGGAAGACGACCAAGAATATGCTCTGGCGCGAGAGACGCGATCGGTATGTGACCCAGTTGAGGACAAACAAGGTCTTTCCGGTCGAGGTCTACACGGAAAGGTTTCAACAGATCGTCCGGCAGGAAGAGGCAAGAATCGAAGCCGACCGGAAGAAATCAGCAGCGGTCTCGTTAACGGCGCAGAAACTTCCTGGAAAGAGCGGGGTCAATCCGATTAGCCAGTAAGTGTAATATCCTCGGGACGGGAGGATAATGCGGAACTGATGAATCACCGTCTGATTTGCCGCCGATCGTTTGCGCTATTCTTGCTGACTCTTGCCGGTGTGACCCAGGCAGGCGTCATGGATTGGTTCCGCCGCGACACGTCCCCTCCCCGGGACTATGTCATCCTCATCAATTACGAATTGGGGATGCACTGTACCGGTTTTGATTTCTCCTACTGTTGCATCCTCCCGCCGTACAATTCGATCCTGGCCCAGGTCGTGAAAACCGAAAGGAATGGTGATAAACCGGCGCTGCTCGGCGCCGACCCCAATGACCCCGAGGTGCTGGTGGACGGCGACAAGCGCTTCCGGCTGGCGTACACCCATGAGGACCCGGACGGGATACCCAACACCTATTCGGCGTCCAAGAAACTGGCCTATTGGGGCGTTCCGTACCGCGGCAAAGCGCTTCCCGACTACGAGTTCAGCAGTCTCTATTTCTACAAGGACCTCGCGGGATCCAATCCGGAGCACACCACCGCCAACGCCAAGAAACGTCACATCGGGATCGATACCCCGATCAGGATCAATCAGGGCCCGACGGGCCAGTACGTGGGGAAGGGGTTTCTGCATTATTCCGGCGCCACCGGCACCGTGGTCTTTGCCGATTCGCCCGTCATGGAGAACGTTCCGATCACCCTGACGGGTCCCGGGATATGGGAGGCCCTTGGACTGCCGCTCACGCCGTTCAACGACCAATTCACGGAGTTGACTACGCTGGACGAGACCATGTTTCAGCCGTTCCAGAAATCCGTGGTGACGCTGGTGGACGCCAAGACGCGGCAACCGGCGCTCGATTCCTCGGGCCAGGTCGTGCGGTTTTTCGGGGTGAATCCGATCGACGTGCCCAACTGCACGCACTGCCATTCGAACGAACGGGCCAATGGCAACAAATATCTCAAATACAAGGCAGAGCACGATTTCTGGAAGGGGATGCGGGGCACCGGGGAATATTACGCGCAGATCAAGGCGGCGGCGATTTCCATCCTGGAGATTCATGATGCCCGCCACGGCACCAACTTCCTGGCCAAATGGCCCGCGAGCTCCAGCACGTATCTGCGGCTCGGACGGGATTCGGTCATGTGCCAGGACTGCCACGCGGACAATATCATCGGCCGGCTGTCTTCGCGCAAAGCGGGGGACATGGACAAAAAAGACATACAGCCGAAAAATCCCCGGCTTCCCGAACCGCAACATCTGATTTCGCCTCTGTCCGAGGCGGTACACCGGAGTCACGAGCGCCACGTTCCGCTCCCCGACAGCCTGGGGTTTGCCGGCAATTGCCAGCTGTGTCACCCGGCGCATCGCAGCAACCGTTCCATGGACGCATTTCCGCTGACGGCGGATGGAAAAAACTATTTCGCCGCCGGAGACATCCGCGACGCCAAGGGTTGTTATACCCAGCGGGACGTGCACGCCAATCCCCACCGCAACCGGGACGTGTCCGGGACCCCCGATTATCTGAACGCCATCGGCGCCGCGCTGGTTTCAGACGTGACGAACGTCAAAGGCAAAGACAAGGGGCTTTACTGCACCAACTGCCATAACATGCTGTCGCGCGAGCTGTACAAGGCGGATCATCTCAACGATGCGGTGAAGCAGACGGGCCGGACGCTGCGCAACCAGCCGCTGGATAAAATTGCCGCCGCCCTCGGCGTGTCGATGGAAGAACTGAAGGGGGATTACCTGAACCCCAAGGTCCCGATGCAAGGTGAAGACGCTGCCAGCGGCGTCTACCGGACCTGGGATCGCACCGGGCAGACCATTGCCGCCATCGGCAGGATCAAGGTCGATGGAAACGGAAAGCCGGTACTGACGCCGCCCGATGAAGACGGCGATCGCTCCGTTATTCTGGTGGATAAAGATCCGGACGGAACCCAAGGAGCGTCGGCTTCATATGCCGCGGCCACGCATGGCAAGGATTACTGGCTGGCGCCCGGTGAACCCCACTGCGCCGACTGCCATCGACCGCCTTTCGTCGAAAGCATGGGTGGCAATGCCTTTCCCATCGACCAGCCCGGAAAGTATGCGCTGATGCGCCACTCCAAGGGACACGCGGGAATCACCTGTCAGGGATGCCACGAGTCGACTCATGGCCTTTATCCCGTGAACCCGCAGGTGGATATTTCCAGTTATCAGCAGGCGGCGCAGCTGAATCCCGACGGCTCCCACGGGCCAGTCAAATGCGGGGCCTGCCATCGGGTCAACAAATACGGCGTGCCGTCGCGCCACCCGGACGTGATCGGCCAGAAGGGCGATGTCTGGGCTGACTATGGCAAAGCCGTGGTGCTCCAGCACACGTTGCGATAGCGATCGCTTGGACAGCGTCGCGCATCCCGCTTTTGCCGGGAATTCCGCGGACCGACGGTCGGCTTTCGACTTGCTGACGCTCCGGGAGTAATCTGGATGACGCTCTGTCGGGGTACGAAATGAAATGAAAAGGCTCGTGTTCGTAATGTGGATGTCGTTGATGATGCCTGTGACGCCGGCAATGGCGGACGGGCGAGTCGCGTTTTCGCTGCCGGACATTCATGGCAAGGTCCACACGCCGTCGGAATACTCAGGCAAGTGGGTGGTCGTCAATTATTGGGCCACCTCTTGCGCCGCCTGCCTGAAAGAGATTCCGGAGCTGGTGGCTTTCCATAAACGGCACCAGGATCGCGACGTCGTGTTGTTGGGCGTCGACTTCGAGGAGATTCCCTTACCCTGGTTGAAGGACTTCATGGACAGCGTATCGATGAAGTACACGGTGTTGCGGTCGGATACATCGCCGGAAACCCCCTTCGGCAACTTGATGGTGTTGCCCACCACTTTTATCTTGTCGCCCGCCGGCGAGCTCGTGGCGCGTCAGGTCGGTGCGGTGACGGCGGCCGATCTCGACGCCTACCTCAAACGCAAGATCGATACCGGTCAGGCGAACCTGCCCGCGACCGAGATCAGCACCAAAATTCGTTAGGATCCCGCGCGATCCAATCACGGCGCGGGTGCACTGTCAGCGAACCCGTTTGTCTATTCGTGTTTTGCGGCCCATCCAACGTCGGCGCGCGTTACGGCCAAGTTGCGGTCTGTTCCAGCGTCTACGGATCCCTGACGGGACGCATGGAGCTGTTTCGATGATCTTTCCAAAACCGCGTTAGCGGCATATCGTCAATCTCAGTCAATATGTCGTTCAACCATCCTCAGGCATATCGACGAAAAGGAAAAATCGAAATGAAAACCATCTTGCCCCCTCTGTTCGCTATGGTTGTTTTAATAATTAGTGGGTGCGCTGGCACTACACCAATCAAGAACCTGGCATTACCGCCGGTAAGTACGATTGAAGGAAGTGTCACGCAACATGATGAAAGTGGATTTACCCTAACGGATGATTCCGGCTCAATTTATGTCACAGCCAAGTTGCCGGACAGTAAAAAACTGAACCTTGCCATTGGTGAAAAAGTTAAAGTATATGGCAATTTACGAGGCGGCCAGGAGAAAATATTTGATGGGTATGTTATTAAAAAGATGACGGGAGAGCAGATCATTGTAAGCAATCCGACTCCTCATTTCGGCTTCATAATTCAAAGTTCTTTTAAGTAACGCCTAACAACGCCAGCAACTCGAACGTGCAAAAGCGCCGCGTCGCTCTGTTTTCGCAAGCCGGTGATGGCAAACCTTATCGCTGCCCTTTGTTGCTGACGGCGGCGAGCACGTGGTCGAGCGCGCGCACCGGCAGGACACGGCGCAGCACGGCGAACAGGTGGGTCGGGAAGGTGACGGCGTAGCGCGCTTTCGGCCGGCGCGCTTCCAGGGCGCGGATGACTTTTTGCAGCACTGCTTCCGGCGGCAGCGTGAAAGGCAACGGTTTCGACCCGCCCAGGCGTTTTTCCACCCCGGCGTAGTATTCGCGAAAGACGCTGTGCTCCCGGTCGATATGACGCGTGAAGGCTTCATAGGCGTTCGCCCGGAACCGGCTCTCGATCGGGCCGGGTTCGATGAGGCAGACGCAGATATCGGTGCCGCGTAGCTCCAGGCGCATGGTGTCGGACAGCGCCTCGAGCGCGAATTTGCTGGCGTTGTAGGCGCCGCGATACGCGAGGCACACGATCCCGAGCAGCGAGCTGATATTAATGACGCGGCCTTCGCCCTGGGCGCGCATGGCCGGAATCACCCGGTTGGTCAGTTCCTGTGTGCCGAAGACGTTGGTTTCGAACTGGGCGCGCAGGACATCACGCGACAGATCCTCGACCGCGCCGGGCTGGCCGAAGGCGCCATTGTTGATGAGCGCGTAAATTTTTCCCTGGGTGCGCTCGAGCACCTCCTGTACCGCGGCGTGGATTGATTCGGACGAATCCAAATCGAGCCGGACGCTATCGAAACCCGCGGCGAACAGGGCGGCGACGTCCGCTGCCTGGCGTGCACTGGCGAACACCCGGTAGCCGCGTTCCCGCAGGCCGCGCGCCAGGCACTGGCCGATGCCGGAAGAGCAGCCGGTGATCAGTATGTTTTTCGGTTCCATGTGGAAGGCCGGATTATTTTTGAGGCCGGACGGACAGGTTGCAGCCCGCCGGAAGTGACTGTAGGGTGTTTAATCCCATCGCGCAATAATGCCAGCCGAACCGATGCCGGAAACTTATCCCGTATTGCTGATCACGCAACAGGCGGTTCTCGACCCGGAGGTGTTGCAGTCGTTCACGGCGCCCGAGCGCGTGCGCCATTTCGGTGCGCTGGCGGAAGTCCGCAAGGATATCGAGGGGGCGGTGTTGATCGTCGCGCCGGAGCAGGCGCGCGAAGCGCTCGCCCGGCGTCGGGCCGAAGGTGCATCGCCGCCGAAATTTGCCGTCATTTTATGGCGCAAGGACCGCCAGCAGCCGCTGGATCGCGGCCTGCTCGAACACCCTCAAGTGGCCGGATTACTGGACGCGAACAGTTCGAAGGAGGCGGTTTACGCCGCGCTGAAATCGACGCTGGTACTGCTGCGCCAGGGTGCGGAACAGCATGCGTCGCAGCGATTGGAGCGCGTGCTAGAGATCGGACGCGCGCTCGCGTCCGAAAAGGATCTCGATACGCTGCTGGGCCTTGTACTCACGCACGCGCGCGGGCTCACTGGTGCCGACGGCGCCTCGATCTACACCCGTGACGGAAACGGCAAGCTGTATTTCCGCTTGTGGCAAAACGCCTCGACCGGCGCCACCTCCGACGCGCAGAAGACGCTCGTGGGTGAGTACAGTGTCGCCGGTTACGTGGCGCGCACCGGCGAGACCGTGATACTGGCGGATGCGTACGCGATCCCGGCCGGTTCTCCGTACACGTTCAATCCCGCGGCCGACCGTTCGATCGGCTACCGCACCCGCTCGCTGCTTACCGCGCCGCTCACGAACAAGGCCGATGACGTCGTGGGCGTGCTGCAGCTCATCAACCGCAAGGACAGCCCCGGCGTCGTGCTGCGCCGGCCGGAAGATTACGACAATCACGTCCTGCCGTTCACCGAACAGGACCGCGCGATGGCGGCGGCGCTCGCCGGTCAGGCCGGCGTGGCGCTGGAAAACAGCCTGCTGTATGCCGACATCGAGCGGTTGTTCGAAGGTTTCATCAAGGCGTCGGTGCAGGCGATCGAGGCGCGCGACCCGACCACCGCGGGCCACTCGTTCCGCGTGGCGGACTTCACCGAGCGCACCGCGATCGCCACCGACCGTAGCGACGCGCCGGATTTGCGCGATATCTCGTTTTCACGGGAGCAGTTGCGCGAGCTGCGCTTTGCCGCGCTGTTGCACGATTTCGGCAAAGTCGGCGTGCGCGAGAACGTGTTGGTGAAAGCGAAAAAGCTGCAACCGCAACATCTGGAGCTGCTCAAGCAGCGATTCCGCTACGCGCGCGCCAGCTTCGAGCGGCGCGCCTATCGCCGCCTGCTCGAGTTGCACGATACCCCGGGTCTGAAGCCGAAGGAATTCGCCGCGCGCCGCCGCGTGCTCGAGCAGGAGCTTGCCGCCGATCAGGCGCGCCTGGAACAATTCCTGCAACAGGTGCTGCGCGCCAACGAGCCCACGGTGTCGCACGAGCAAGTCTCGGAAGAGCTGGTCGCGGTGGCGAACTTTCGTTTTCCCGGTGAGAACGATGAAGACCTTCCACTGTTGCACGACTTCGAATTCGCCGACCTGGCGTTGTCCAAGGGCAGCCTGAACGCCGATGAGCGGGCGCAGATCGAATCGCACGTGAGTCATACCTATGCCTTTTTGAGCCTGATCCCCTGGACCCGGAATTTGGCGCGGCTGCCCGATATCGCATTCGCGCACCACGAAAAGCTCGACGGCAGCGGCTACCCGCGCCGCCTTTCCGCTGACAAAATTCCGGTGCAGTCGCGCATCATGACCATTGCCGATATTTACGATGCGCTGACCGCCGGCGACCGACCGTACAAGCGCGGACTGCCGGAAGAAAAGGCGCTGGACATTCTCGCGGCCGAGGCCAGGGCGGCCAAGATCGACGGCGCCCTTTACCGGGTCTTCGTCGAATCCGGGGCGTGGCGGCTCAAGCATCCGGCTCCTTGAACCCCGCGGTTCATGGCGTCTGGAGCCAATTCCGGTATAATTTGCGCGCTCACATGGCGACCGTTCAAACAGCTTTCCATCCGGCGGCGGGATTCCGCCGACCGGGCCTCCCATGACCTCGACCGCCACCGGAACCGCCGGCCGGTTGCGCGTGGGGGTGGCCGGCGTCGGTTACCTCGGGCGCTTTCACGCGCGCATTTACGCCGCGATGCCGGACGTCGAGCTAGTTGGCGTGGCCGACGTCGACAAGAATGCGGCCCAGGCCGTCGCCGAACAGCACGGTTGCCGTGCCTTCACCGACCCGCGCGAGTTGCTCGGCAACGTCGACGCCGTGAGCATCGTGGTACCGACCGTCTACCACAGCGACGTGGCGCGTCCATTCCTCGAAAAGGGCGTGCACATGCTGATGGAAAAGCCGATCGCGCCGACCTACGAAGAGTCGCGCGCGCTGGTCGAGCTGGCTGAGCGCGCCGGGGTAATTTTCCAAGTCGGGCATCTCGAACGCTTCAACGCCGGCATCATGGCGCTGGCCGAGCGCGCGCGGAACCCGCGCTTCATCGAGGTGCACCGCCTCGGGCCGTTCGTCGAGCGCGCCACCGACGTCGACGTCGTCACCGACCTCATGATTCACGACATCGATATCGTGCTGTCGCTGGTGAGATCCGATATCCGCTCGATCGCCGCCACCGGTACCCCCGTGCTCACCGAGCACGTCGACATTGCCAATGCCCGCATCGAATTCGAAAACGGGGCGGTGGCGAACGTCACCGCCAGCCGCGTCTCGAACAAGAAGCTGCGCCGCATCCGCGTGTTCGGCGCGGAACATTATTACGGTCTGGATTACATCGACCAGAAGCTCGAAATGGTGCGATCCGAGCCGGACCCGGACGGCGGCAAGTGGCCGCGCATCGTCACCGAGCGACTCGACATCACACCGCGGCCGCCGCTCGACGCGGAGCTGGAGTATTTTATCCGCTCCGTGCGAACCGGAACGCCGCCGCTCGTCAACGGAAGGGTGGGGCTGGAAGCGCTGCGTGTGGCCCTGCTCGTCAAGGAGAAAATCGCCGCATGCACGCCGTAACCAAGGCCCAGCCGGTCCCATTCCTCGATCTGTCCACGCAGTACAAGGCGCTTGAAACCGAATGGCTCGCCGCCATCCGCGAGACGGGCAGCCGGGGCAGCTTCATTCTCGGCCCGCACACGCAGGCGTTCGAGAAGGAATTCGCCGACTACGTCGGCGTGAAGCACGCCATTGCGGTGGCGAACGGCACCGACGCGCTGTTTCTCTCGCTGCGCGCGCTCGGGATCGGCAAAGGCGATGAAGTCATCACCACGCCGTTCACCTTTTTCGCATCGGCCGAGGCTATCGACATGGTCGGCGCCACGCCCGTTTTCGCCGATATTCTGCCGGAGGGATTCTGTCTCGACCCCGCAAGCGTGCGCGCCAAAATCACCGCCAAAACCAGGGCCATCGTGCCGGTGCACATCTTCGGTTATCCGTCCGAGATGGGCGAGATCATGGAGATCGCGAAAAAGCACAAGCTCGCCGTGTTCGAGGACTGCGCCCAGTCCTTCGGCGCCACGCATAACGGCAAAGTCGTCGGCTCGATCGGCGACACCGGCAGCTTCAGCTTCTATCCCACGAAGGTGCTCGGCTGCTACGGCGACGGCGGCATGATCACGACCGACTCGGACGCGGTCAACGAGCACATCCGTCGGTTGCGCAACCACGGCGCGATGAAGCCCTTCATTCACGCCGAAATCGGAATGAACAGCCGTCTCGACGAAGTCCAGGCGGCGGTGCTGCGCATCAAGCTGCGGCATATCAAGGACGACATCGCTGGCCGCCAGAAAGTCGCCGCGGAATACACCAAACGGCTTGCGAATTCGCCGGTGAAAACCCCGGCGCTACCGAAGCACGGCACGCATGTGTTCAATCTCTACACGATTCGCGTGCCGAAACGCGACGTCGTGCGCCAGGCGCTCACCGACGCGCAGATCGGCACCTCGCTATGCTATCCCCAGGGCCTGCATCTGCAGGAAGTCTACAAGCGCCTTGGCTACCAACCCGGCAGTTTGCCGGTGTGCGAACACGCCACCACCGAAACCCTCTCGCTCCCCATTTATCCCGGCATGCCGCTTGATCACATCGAGCGCGTGTGCGAAATCCTGCTCCAGGCCGTCAGGGCTTGAAAATCTTTCGGAACCTATAGGAAGATTGGCGATCGCCCGCGCCGGGCGCAATGGTGAATCGCATTGCGCCTTGCGCAATCTCATCCGCTTTACACTTCCGCCCGATCCGCCTCATCATAAGCAGCGTTTCAAAGCATCATCCCCATACCTGTTTCTTTTCGGGTCCCCGTGGAACACCGCGACGGGAACCCGGCTCGGCGAATCCATTGCGGTGTACCACCGGAGGCACAAACCATGAGCAAAATCCTCGATGAAGTCCTGGCGGCGAACGGGAAGTACGCCGCGAACTTTGGCGACAAGGGAAAGCTTCCCCTCCCTCCCGGCCGGCACTTCGCGATTCTCACTTGCATGGACGCCCGCCTCGACCCCGCGAAATACGCCGGCCTGGCCGAAGGCGACGCCCACGTGATCCGCAACGCCGGCGGCCGCGCCAGCGACGACGCCATCCGCTCGCTCGTCATTTCGTACAAGCTCCTCGGCACGCGCGAGTGGTTCGTGATCCACCATACGGATTGCGGCATGCTGCTGTTCACGAATGACATCATGCGCAACCTGTTGGCGGACAACCTTAAAACCGCGACCATCGACCAAAGCGGCTGGCACAACGTCGGATCGGGTCCCGGCTCGACCGAGGGCGCTTACATCAACTGGATGACGATCACGGATAACCCCAAGAGCGTCACGGAAGACGTCACGCGCATCCGCAATCATCCCCTGGTTCCCGGAGACATTCCGATCTACGGCTACATCTATGACGTGAAAACCGGCAAGCTCGTGGAGATTCCGGAAGCCACGAAGGCGGGCAAACCGAAGTAGCCCGGGAACGTGGCGATTGCCGCACGCCGGCGATCGGACGCGGTTCTACTTCCCCCGGATCAGCAGAACCGGTTTGGTGGCGACGCGCACCACGCCCTCGGCGACGCTGCCCATCAGCAGGTGATTGAAGCCACGCCGTCCGTGCGTGCCGATCACAATCAGGTCGGCGGGCCAGGCATCGGCTTCGTGCGCGATGACGTCGGTAACGCGTTCGCCGAACCCCTTGGACTCGATTAGTCTGGTTTCGGCCTCGACTCCGGCCTTGTGCGCCGCGTCCCCGGCTTTTTTCAGAACGCCCCGCCCGTAACCGACGACAGCTTTGTGGATTTCATTGTAATTGATGTATTGCACTTCTTCCGTGAGCATAACCTGCTCGACCACGACTACGATCCGCAACTTGGAATCGAGTTCCATGGCCAGCTTGACCGCTTCCTGAAGCGCGCGATCCGATGTACTGCTGCCGTCCACGGCCACCAAAATATTCTTGTACATCACATCTCTCCTGATGAAGGAAGCTGGCTGCGGCGCTGAAGCGATAGTCAACCCTTGCCATAGCTTACCACGGCGCCCGAGTCAGAACGTGCCGCCGTCCCATCCCCACATCGAGTTTTTGGCGTCGGTAAATTCGATGTAAATTCTCTCCGGCGGAATTTTGAGCTCGTCGCCCAGGAATTGACAGAGCAGCCTGGAGAGCCCCTCGGTCCGGTTTTCCGGCAGGCCGATCGACTTGAGCTCGAGAAAAGCGCAGGGTTCGGCGCTGCCCGCAAACATCATCGGTTGCGCCGGATCGAAGCGGACCATCATGTACGTTTCCGGCTTACCGAGGTTCCTGGCCAGCAGCACTGAGGCTTTCCGCAGGATCTCCTGTTTGGCGGCGTCCGGTACTTCGTGCTTCGTCTGGATTTTCAGATAGGGCATGGCGGCCTTCCTCCGGCGTTGTCATGCCGGACATATTAATCCACCATATCGGCCCAGATGAAACAATTCTCTCCCTCCTGCGAGCGCAACAAGGAACCGATTCTGGCGGTCCTGCGCGAAGTGTTAGCGCGGCCCGGGCTGGTGGTCGAAATCGGCAGCGGCAGCGGCCAGCACGCGGTGCATTTTGCCGCCGGTCTGCCGCACCTGACATGGCAGCCTACCGAGATCGCCGAGAATCTCGCCAGCATCGACGCGTGGGGCGCCGAAGCGGCGCTCGACAACCTGCGCGATCCGTTGGCGCTCGATCTTTTCACGGACGACTGGCCGGTGATCGAAGCGCAGGCGGTGGTGTGCATCAACACAATTCACATCGTTTCGTGGCAGGGCGTGGAGCGGCTGTTCGCCGGCGCCGGCCGCCTGCTCGGGGCCGGCGGGGTTATGTATGTCTACGGTCCGTATCGTTACGCCGGCCGTCCGCTCGAACCGAGCAACGCGGAATTCGACGAGTGGCTCAAGCTGCGTGATCCGGAGTCGGGCGTGCGTTTATTCGATGACGTGAATCGGCTTGCCGGGCAGAGCGGCTTGAAGCTTGCCGGTGACCGCCCGATGCCGGCGAATAATAGGTCGATATGGTGGATCAAAAAATAGGGGAGCAATGAACGAGGCATTCTCCTTTGCCTCGCAATTTATGCTGACTCCCCTCGCGATCTTTCTGGTCATTCTCGGAACGGGATTGCTAATCGCCGCGCTCGTGCCGATTCGGAAACTGATCGCACTGTTACCACCCGGATCACTGCGGCACGGTTGGTACATTCTGACCGTTCTTATTCTTTCATTCATCGTCGGCTACGTCGGTTATATCGTGACGTCTTGGAGCGGTCGCGCTGCCCTGCCGGAGCTCGTCGTGCCAGGTATTTTCTTCCTCGGCGCCTGCTTCGTGGTGCTGGTCAACATGCTGTCCCTGAAGACCGCGCGACGTGCGGCGCATGGTTGTTCTCGAGCAGGAAAGCGTCACCGATTCCCTGACGGAGATTTACAACCGGCGTTACCTGGAGCGTCACCTGGCCGACGAAATCGCGCGTGCCTCGCGCTACCGCACGCCGCTCTCAGTATTGTTGATGGATGTCGACCGTTTCAAGCGCATCAACGACACCCATGGGCATCCGATCGGTGACATTGTGTTGAAGGGGCTGGCGCGGGTGATCGTGAACACCGCTCAAGTCACCGACATCGTCGCGCGTTATGGCGGCGAAGAAATCATCGTGCTGGCGCCGAACACGCCAAGGAAAACCGCGCAAAACCTGGCTGAACGCCTGCGGGTAAAGATAGAAACGGCATCGTTCGCGATTCCGGACCAGGCCGGCAAGAGAACAGCAGCGCTGCGCGTCACCGTGAGTATCGGCGTGGCCTGCTACGGTCCGGACATACGCGACCCGCGCGCGCTCATTCGCCGGGCGGATGAAGCGTTGTACGAGGCCAAAGGGGCAGGACGCAACCGCGTGGCGGTCAGCGACGGTGCCGATGCGTCAGCGTGAACGTCGCTGCGGCTTGGCGCCCGCCACCCGTTTCATGGAGGCGTCATGGAGGTGCCCCAGCAACAGTTGCGACACGATGACGCCGGTCAGGGCGAGCAACATATCCCACTGCGTGTCCCACGGATCGCCCTGGGTGGCGAGAAACGAGATCGCGTCATCGCCCGAGGACAGTGCCACCCACCATTCGATCAGCTCGTAGAAGGCGCTGATCGCCAGCCCGACGCAGGTCACGAGAAAGAACAGCCATTTTCCCGGCTTCAGCGGCGCCAGCCGCAGCAGGATTTCGCGGATGACAACGGCGGGGAAGAACCCTTGCGCCAGGTGTCCGAGGCGGTCGTAGTGGTTGCGGCCGAGCTCGAATGTTTCCCGCAACCAGTTGAACAGCGGCACTTCGGCGTAGGTGTAGTGGCCGCCGACGAGCAGAACGATGGCGTGCAGCCAGACCATGACATAGGCCAGACGGCTGAACCGGAAGCGCGCATAGGTGACTACGAGCAGGAACACGCCGACGATGGCCGGAAAGACCTCGAGATACCAGGTCAACCGGTCGTAGGGCCGTACGGCGGACCAGAGGAAAATCAGCGCCAGGCTGGTCAGCAAGCCCAGGTGAACGTTCCGATCGTAGTCGGCTGCGCGCATCCGCATGGTCAATTCCGGAGTTGCCTCGCCTTCTGTACCGCCTCCGGGAGACTCCTGCAGCCCGATTGTTGCACGCGTACTTCCAACCCGCGCGCGACATCGCTCACGATGTCCGGACCCTGATAAATCAGCGCGGTGTAGATCTGCACCAGATCCGCACCGGCGACGAGCTTCGCCCAGGCGTCGTCGGCGGTCTCGATGCCGCCGACGCCGATGATGGGGACCTTTCCTTGCAGGTGCGCGTACATCTTGCGAATGATTTCAGTCGCCAGCGGCTTGAGCGGCCGGCCGCTCAAGCCGCCCGTCTGTTGCGCGAGCGGCTCCCGCTCGAGCCCGGGCCGGGCGACAGTCGTATTGGTCGCGATGACCGCGTCGAACCGGTGTTCCCGCACGAGTCGGGCGATCGCGGCGATCTGGGTGTCGTCCAGGTCGGGCGCGATCTTGAGCGCGATGGGGACGTAACGGCCGTGCTTTTCCGCGAGCGCGGCCTGTCCGGTTTTCAGCGCGCTCAACAGCGCCTCGAGATTCTGCTCCTGTTGCAAGTCACGCAGACCGGCGGTGTTGGGCGAGGAGATGTTGATCGCGATGTAATCGGCCAGGCGGTAGACCGCGTTCAGGGCCGAGAGATAGTCGTCGGCCGCGCGTTCCATGGGCGTGTCGCGGTTCTTGCCGATGTTGATTCCGATCGGGCAGGGTTTTCCCTGCGCCGCGAGGTTCACGAGAAATTTTGCCGCACCCACGTTATTGAAGCCCATGCGGTTGATGAGCGCGGCATGCGCCACCAGGCGGAACATGCGCGGTCGCGGGTTGCCCGGTTGCGGACGCGGCGTGACGGTGCCGAGTTCCAAGAACCCGAATCCGAAATCGGCCAGCGACTGCACGTGCTCGGCGTTTTTATCCAACCCCGCGGCCAGCCCCACAGGATTGGAAAACGTCAGGCCCATGACGCTGACCGGCAGCGACGGCACGCGCCGGGCGTACACGGCGCGGACGGTCGGGGAGACGCCCGGCAAGCGATATAGAAGGCGAAGCGCGGTGAAAGTGAGGCGATGGCTGGTTTCGGCATCCAGCCGGAACAGCAGGGCACGCAGCAGTTTGTACAATGGACGGGCGCCTGGTTTGCTTGGTCCAGCATCATAACCAAACGGCGAACCGAAATGAATGCAGGTCTTTGCCGCGTTGCTACGCGGTCGTTGCATTGTCGTTGGCGGACGGCTCTATACCGGTCGCGCGCTCGGCGGCTAGCGACAAGAGGAAGTTCGCCGCCCAGCGGTAGATGTTGTGTTCCTCGACTTGGCGCGTCAGGCGCTGCATGCGCGCGCGCCGTTCCCCAGCGTCCATTTCGAGGCCGTAGCGAATGTCCTCGGCGAACCGATCGGTGTCGTAAGGGTTGATTATCAGCGCGTCGGCGAGCTCGCGCGCCGCGCCGGCGAACTCCGAGAGCACGAGCACGCCGTTGGCTCCGGATTGCGCGGCAACGTACTCCTTCGCCATCAGGTTCATGCCGTCATGCAGGGAGCTCACGATGCACATCGGGGCCATTCGCAGAAAGGCGTGCACGGTTTGGGCGTCGTGGTGCGCGATGGAAAAATGAATCGGCTTCCAGCCGTCGCTCTGGTATTTCCAGTTGATCTCATCGGCCAGTGCCTCGAGCATGTCCAGGTGCTCGCGATAACGGGGAATGTGCGTGCGCGAGGGCGCGCCGAGTTCGACCAAAGTGAAGCGCCCGTGGTACTGCGGATATTTGTCGAGCAGCCGCACCACGGGCCGGAAACGTTCCGGGAGGCCCTTGGTGTAGTCGATACGATCCACGCCGATCGCGATGAACGCATCCCCGAGTTGGTGTTGCGTATTGAGTTCGGTGATCTGCCGCGCGAGCGCCTCGTTCGCGCGGCACGTGGCGTTCAGACCACGGTCGCACGCTGATCGGAAATGGCCGCACGCGCGTTCAAATCTGCGTAGCGCTCGCCAAACTGCGCCAGCCAGGTGCGGAAATAATCCACACCGTGGGGCTCGCGACGGCGCGCATCGATCACGTGATAGTAGATACTGCCGACCGACAGCCCCGCAACCGCCGCGGCCAGCTCCCTCGGACTCTCGATGCGCCGACGGGTGTCGAATACCACGGTCTGGGCGCGGATGAAATGGAATTGGTGGTCGCGCGGCGCCCAAGATAGAAATTCGGTTTCATCGAGCCATTCTTCGATGACGTCGATCACCTCCTGGCGCAGCGCTTCGATTTCGCCGAATTCGCCGGGGTCGATGACGCCCAGCCGCTCGGCGAGTTTGGCATCGTGCAACCGGTGTCGCGCCCAGGATGCGAAGTCGTTGTTGTATTCGGGGTCGTCGAAACCAGGTCGCAGGAATCCGTCCCAGAAGTGGTAATAAATGCTTCCGGGATGGACCGTGAGCAGGGCGTCGCGCAGCTCCCGCAGGTTCTGCGCGCGCCGGCCGGTGGCGATCGCCGACAAGGCGCAATCCTTGATGGCAAATGCCTCGATCTTCGTATTTGTCGCCCCCGCTGCCTCCTTATGCGAAAAAGCCGACGCGTGGCTGTCGAGTTTCAGTAACGAAGACCGCCGCTCGATTCGGCGGACCCCGTCTGTAATTTTCGCGGCGCGATACGGCTTCGCCAGGAACTGCTTCGATACGGCTTCCGTCCTTGTCGCTGGGAGCCATTGCGGCAGCGCGGTGGGGGGACGGCGGTAGGACTTCGGGGTTATTTTACCTTCATGTCAAAGCTTTTCCGGTTTGAGCCCGATTTTGTCATTATCTTCAACGGTGGTATTTTGCCGCGAGTGTTTCATGAAGCTGTTTGCAATCATCGGCGTTGCGGTATCATGACCGGGAATCGGACTTAAGGGACAACATCAGGAGGATGCAATGGCCACAGTACAGAAGGTCAGTTACTTCGCGATGGACATTCCCAACCGGGCGGGCGAAGCAGCGCGGATTCTCACGACGCTCGCGAAGGACGGGGTGAATCTGCTGGCGTTCACCGGTTTCCCGAGCGGGCGCAAGTCGCAGGTGGATTTCATTCCGGCGAATCCTGCGGCGTTCCTTGCCGCCGCGCGGCGCGCCAAACTGAAAGTGCGCGCCAAGAAGGCCGGCTTTCTGGTTCGCGGCAGCGACCAGCCGGGCGCTGTCGCCAAGGTGATGGCGAAGCTCGCCAAGGCCAGGGTCAACGTGACCGCGGTCGACGCGGCCAGCGCCGGCGGCCGGCGCTTCGGCGCGATCCTCTGGGTTAAACAGAAGGACGTCGGTCGGGCGGCCCGGGCGCTCGGCGCCTGACTTTTTTTGCGGCTATCGTTCCGGCCCCGTTTCCAGAACGGGGAAGAGTCCTGCGACCGATTTTCCGCTCGGTGGTTTGCCGTCGCTACGGTAAACTCTTGGCTCTCGCGGTGACCCCGGGCCGGGCGCCGCGCGAATTAATTGAGTGACAAAACAGCGGTCACTTCGGCGATGAAGTGACCGGAATTTTTTTTTGGAGCGACCCATGGCCACCAAAATCAACCGTTTCAGTTCCCGCATCACCGAACCCAAGTCGCAGGGCGCCTCCCAGGCCATGCTTTACGGCACGGGCATGAGCCCCGAGGACATGGCCAAGGCCGAGGTCGGCATCGCCAGCATGTGGTGGGAAGGCAATACCTGCAACATGCATCTGAATGACCTCGCGGCCCGCGTCAAGGACGGCGTCAAGCAGGCGGGACTGGTGGGCCTGCGGTTCAACAGCATCGGCGTGTCCGACGGCATCTCCATGGTCACCGACGGCATGTCGTACTCGCTGCAGTCGCGCGATCTCATCGCCGACTCCATAGAAACCGTCGTGGGCGCGCAGTGGTACGACGCGCTAATCACGATCCCGGGCTGCGACAAGAACATGCCGGGTTGTCTCATGGCCATGGGGCGCCTGAATCGTCCGTCTCTCATGATCTACGGCGGCACCATCAAGCCCGGCCACTCGTATGACGGCAAGGTACTCGATATCGTTTCCGCGTTTCAGAGCTACGGCGAGTTCATCGCCGGCAAGATCGACGAAACCGCGCGCCAGGACATCGTGCAGCACGCCTGTCCCGGAGCCGGCGCCTGCGGCGGGATGTACACTGCCAACACCATGGCCAGTGCGATCGAGGCGCTCGGCATGTCGCTGCCCTACAGTTCCTCCACGCCGGCGGTCGAGCGCGGCAAGCTGGACGAATGTTTCAGCGCCGGCGCCGCGGTCCGCCATCTGCTCGAGAGGGACATCAAGCCGCGCGACATCATGACGCGTGCGGCCTTCGAGAATGCCATGGTGGTCGTCATGGCGCTCGGCGGCTCGACCAATGCGGTGTTGCATCTGATCGCGATGGCGCGCGCCGTAGACGTCGCGCTCACTATCGACGATTTCCAGAAGGTCAGCGATCGCGTGCCGTTTCTGGCCGATCTCAAACCCTCGGGAAAATATGTCATGGAGGATTTGCACAACGTCGGCGGCATCCCGGCGGTGATGAAGTATCTGCTGGACAAAGGCCTGCTGAACGGCGACTGCCTGACGGTCACCGGCAGGACCGTCGCCGAAAATCTCCGCAACGTCCCGGGGCTCAAGACCGGTCAGGACGTGTTCATGCCGATCGAGAAACCGATCAAGCCCACCGGGCACATCCGCATCCTGCGCGGCACGTTCGCCCCCGGCGGCGCGGTCGCCAAGATCACCGGCAAAGAAGGGCTGCGTTTCATCGGGCCGGCGCGCGTGTACGACAGCGAAGAGGACATGCTTCAGGGGCTCGAGCGCGGTGAAATCCGCAAGGGCGAGGTGGTGGTGATCCGCTACGAAGGTCCGAAGGGCGGTCCGGGCATGCCGGAAATGCTGACGCCGACTTCGGCGATCGTGGGCGCGGGCCTGGGCAAGGACGTCGCGCTGATCACGGACGGCAGGTTTTCCGGAGGCAGCCACGGATTCATCATCGGCCACGTGGTGCCCGAGGCGCAGGAAGGCGGACCGATCGCGTTGATACGCAACGGCGACGTCATCACGATCGATGCCGAAAAGAACACGCTCGATGTCAAGGTCAGCCAGGACGAACTGGCCAAGCGCAAGACGGCCTGGAAGATGCCGCCCTACAAGGCCGCGCGCGGCACCTTGTTTAAATACATCAAGAGCGTGAAAAACGCGTCGGAAGGCTGCGTCACGGATGAGTAGCCGCAGGCGCCAGAGAGGGATATGAAACCGCTGTTTCATCCCTCCCTGGTGAACGATCCCTTCGGTGATCCCGGGGTTTACGTGGATTGCCTGTTCCAGAAGCGTGCGCTGCTGTTCGACCTTGGCGACATCCGGCGGCTCGCGCCACGCAAGATTCTGCGCCTCTCCGACGTGTTCGTGTCCCACACCCACATGGACCATTTTGTCGGCTTCGACTGGCTGCTGCGACTGTGCCTCGGCCGCCAGCTTGTGACGCGTTTTTACGGCCCACCGGGTTTTCTCGACCAGGTCGAACACCGGCTGCGCGGGTATACCTGGAACCTGGTCGAGAACTACGACACCGATTTTGCACTTGATGTGACCGAAGTCCTTCCATCGGGCGCGGCGCGCCGCGCCGTTTTTCGCTGCAAGTCGGCGTTCCGGCGCGAGGACGAGCAGGTTCCCGCACGCAATTATCAGATACTGCTCGATGAGGAATTCTTTCTCGTCCGCGGCGTTTTGCTCGATCATAAAACACCCTGTCTTGGCTTTGCGCTGGAGGAAAAGGAGCATCTGAACATCTGGAAGAACGGTCTTGATGAGTTGGGGTTGCCCACCGGACCCTGGCTGCAGAACCTGAAGCGCCTGGTGCGGCGCGCCGCACCGGACGACACCCCGGTGCGCGTCGCCTGGCATGACAGTGCCGGTGCGCACGAGCGGCTATTGCCGCTCGGCGAGATCAAGACAAAGGCCGTGCGCGTCGTTCCGGGGCAGAAAATCGCGTACGTGACCGACGTGATATACCACGAGGAGAACGTGCGCCGGATCGCGGAGCTGGCCGCAGGTGCCGATGTGTTGTTCATCGAAACGCCGTTCCTGGACCAGGATGCGGCGCGGGCCGCCAGCCGGTTTCATCTCACGGCGCGCCAAGCCGGTCTGCTGGCGCGCCGTGCCGCTGTCAAGACCGTCATTCCGTTCCATTTTTCTCCCCGTTATGACGACGCGGGAGCTGCCCTGCGGCACGAGATGGCGCTGGCTTTCGGCGCCGGCGGGTAAAATGGATAACAGGGAAACCATGACCGTCCGCGATTCATCGATGGGCATACGGCGCGCCATGATAGGCTTGGCGACCGTCGCGCTCTTCGCCTTTTTTGCAACGGCGCTGCCCATGCACTCCCAGAATGGGTTCGGGCCGGGCATCGTGCACGCGATCGTGGCGGTCGGGATGATGCCGCTCATGCTGAGCGCGATGATTTACTTCACTCCCGTGTTGACCCATAGCCGCGCGCCGGGATGGCCGATTCTGCCGGCGCCGATGATTGTGCTCATCGCCGGCTCCCTGGCGGCGGGAAGCCTGGCCTGGCGGCGCGATCTGATACCGATCGCCGCAAGCGTGGCGATCCTTGCGGTGGCGACAGTCTTCGGGTGGATGTGGCGTCGTGCGCACACGATGCTGGGATCGCCGCATCCAGGTTTGTACTGGTATCTGCTCGCGTTGATTCACCTGCTATTCGGATTGACCGCCATTCTCCTCGCCATCCTTTGGCCGGAGCATTGGGCCGCCCTGAGAAGGTTTCACCTGCACGTGAATCTCCTCGGCTTCGCCGGCATGACCGCGATCGGCACACTGCGCGTGCTGGTGCCAACGGTCGCGGGTTACGCCGATCCGGACGCGCGCCCACAATTGCACCGTGGTCTTTATTTCGCTGCTTCAGGGACGCTGCTGATAGCGTCAGGCGCTGGGTGGTGGAATTGGCTGGCCTGGCCAGGCTTGGCGCTGTGGTCGATTCCGCTCCTGGAATTCGCGTTGCCGTTGGTTGGGCGTTGGCGGAAATTCGTCTGGGGTTGGCACCGTGCGAGCGCTGCGCTCGGGATTTCGATTTTCGGCTATTTGCTCGTGCTGGCGGCCGGAGCGCTGCATGCCGGCGGGTCGCCACCAAGCGCGACGGTGCCGCTTTTCTTTTTCGCATTTCTGTTCCCGCTGGTCACGGGGGCAGTCAGTTATCTCCTGCCGGTCTGGATCTGGCCGGCTCGCAACACACCGGCCTATGAATTGGTCGCGCGCGAACTGGCCCACGGCAGCGCGGCGCGCGGGCTGCTGTTTTTAACGGCGGGCGTATTGACGTTCGCCGGTGTCGTCGGCGCGGCGTGGCTGGCGGTAGCGACGCTGGCGGCCTATTGGCTGCAGGCCGCTTGGGTTTTTTCGCGTGTTTTCACGCGTTTTCGGTCGTCGGCATGATTTCTGCAACATTTCCTAAATCTTTGAGCGAAGACGGCCCGCGATCCAGTGTCGCGGCCACAAGAGGGTGTTATGGCAAAACATGGCAATGGATCCGACAAACCTGCGTACCACGGTCCCGAGCGGCGCAAATACTCCCGCCGTACCGTGGCGGAACGACGCCAGGCGGTTCGTTGGGAACCGGACAAACCGAACCGGCGGCAGAATCCGGGTCGCCGCACCACCGATGCGTTAGGCGCGTTGAATCATTCCAAGCGGTAGGAATTCCGGGCCGGGATTGTCCGGCGGCGTTCGCGCGCCAGCGCGAACGCTCAGATGTGCGAGACCAGTTTCGCCTCGGGGATCAGTTCGCGCAGCGCCTTGGCGATCTCGAAGCGGATCCCGGGGATCGGACGGATCGAAATCCACAGCAAATTGAGTTTCAGGTTTAGCTCGGCGAACACCACGGCGTGCTTGAAGTCGGCGAACACCGTCTGAATATGTTCGATCGTATCCTGGATCAGATGTTGCGGTTTCTTGGCCAGCCCTGGAAACAGCATCATGAAGTCGCTGAGTGCCATGCCCTGTTCATCGAAGGCGGGCGCGCGCTTGCGCAGCGGTTCTGCCGGCAGGATCAGTTGCGAGATGACGAGCTCCGACATGAAAAAATCATTCTCCCCGTGGGGATCGGTGGCGCTGGTATGCCTAAGCATATCTGATAAGCACGGAATCGCCAAAACGCCGGCTTTTCATATCCGATTTATTAGCATTCGCTAATATTTGAAGCGCCGTCGATTGACGACATCCCGCGTTCAAAACATTTTAATAGCGCGAATGTGTCCAAGCGGGGACGACCGGTCGGCATGAAAACCGAGCGACGTGAATGTATCCGCGAGCGGATCGCGCTCAAAGTTTTGATCAAAGGCGATCTCATTTGTTCCAAGCGCTGGCGTTCTGGCAATCTCAGCTTGATCCCGGCAGGATCGAAATCGCCCGGGACGGGATTTATTCGCGGGGCATGCAAATGGAAGCCGTGCTCATGCCCAAGAGGCGCGGAGATCACGCCATGAATGACCTGTTGGCACAGGTGGTGCGTGTCGATGCCAAGGGCGTAGCGGTGCGGTTCCACGACGACCATAACCGGGCTCATTCTCCGTTGGTCAACGTTTTGCACGCCAGGTATGGCCGGCCATCGGCGACCTTGGGTGGTCCGTGACGTGGCTCGCCGGCTGTTTTATCTGCGTGCCGGTTCGGCGTGCGTGGGGTGAAGAAACTCGTTGCGCGAGAAAATGTAGCCGCACAGACACAGTGCGGAGCTGACTGGCAGTACCGTTTTGCAGTGCGGGCATTCCTTAGTCCGGGTGTTCTCGAACGCTTCCATGATCTTCGCGGCCTTGGCGGCCTGTTGCGCCCGGAAGGCTTCGGTCGGCTCCGCCGACTGTTCTGGCATCTCCGCAGAGCCGGTTTTTTCCGGAGGCGTTGTCGTGGCGGACAGATTTTCCCGCGCGGATCGCGCGGCCTGGCGCGCGAACTCGGTTTTGGCCGCTTGTGCATCGCGCTCTTCGCGCAATCTCAGCGCCTCCTGCAGTATCTGCAGCAGGCGCGCCGCTTTTCTTTCGTTCGCGGCATCGGCCGCCAATTCGACGCGCGCGGATTCGAGGGCGGAGATCATCTGCTGCACGCGCGCGGCGAGGTAGGCTTCGAACAATTCCTCGTCCTGCAGCGCTTGTTCTTCCGGAAGCACCGCGCCATCGTCGACTGAAGCGAACACATAATCGCATTTGCACTGTCGGGTGTCCCGCGATACCAACGCGCCGCAGGCCGGGCAGGCTTTTTGATAAATACTGAAAGCGCTCATGGAAATTTCCCTATCGCGATGGCCTTCCTGGATGAGACAGAAGGTTTCCATTCCTGTTCCCTAATAAGTATAGAAGGTTACAGTGTGCGCGTCCGTCGCGGCGATATGGGGAGGGATGGCCGGGATAATCAACCCGATGGGAGGGAAAGCTCGACGCGCTCTTAAAACGTGAATTCGGCCCTTGAAATTACGGGGCAATAATCAAACACGAGAATGGGGGTTAACGCCGCGGTCATGGCGGCCCGTATGCAACCTCGCTGCCCATTCCGTGACCAGGGTTCGCGGCATAGACAGACGCGATCGGAACCGCGGCGGACAGGGCGACTCGCCGGTGTAATGGTTTTGTCTTCGGAGGAATTTCTGACGAAGGTAGCGTGTCAAAATGGTTCGGCCGGCCCTGACGCATACCCGAAGCAGCGTGCTTGAACCGGCAGACCGCCAGAGTATGATGATTTGGCGGCTTGGCCCGAACCACAAGGAGAAAATTTATGATCAGCCTGCACGTGAACGGGAAGGTCCAACGCCTGGAGCTGGAAGCGGATACTCCGCTGCTTTGGGCGTTGCGGGATGCGCTCGGATTGACGGGTGCCAAGTATGGTTGTGGCATCGCCCTCTGCGGTGCGTGTACCGTGCAGGTGGATGGCGAGCCGGTACGATCCTGTGTGACACCGGTAGCGGCGGTCGCGGGAAAGCGAATCACGACCATTGAAGGTCTTTCCGCGCACGGCGAGCATCCGGTGCAGAAGGCCTGGATCGCGCTAAATGTTCCCCAATGCGGATACTGCCAGTCGGGGCAGATCATGGCCGCCGCGGCGCTGCTTGCGAAGACACCGAAGCCGACCGACGCCGATATTGACACCGCCATGTCCGGGTTGCTGTGTCGTTGCGGCACCTATCCCCGCATTCGCGCCGCCATCAAGCGCGCCGCCGGCATCGAGGAGGCGTGACATGGGCGACCTGGCTGAACTATCGCGCCGCACTTTTCTCAAGACTTCGGTCGCGGCGGGCGGAGCGCTGCTGATCGGATTTTATCTGCCGGGCGGAAGAAAAGCGCTGGCGGCGGTCGAGACGACGATCGCGACGTTCGCGCCCAACGCGTTTCTGCGCATCGCGCCGGACAACACCGTCACCGTGATTGTGAAACATCTCGAAATGGGGCAGGGCGTTTACACCGGTCTGCCGATGCTGGTGGCGGAAGAGCTCGACGCCGACTGGCGCAAGATCAGGGTCGAATCGGCGCCGGCCGACGTGAAACGCTACGCCAATCTCGCCTGGGGCGGCACCGCCCAAGGCACCGGCGGCAGCACCAGCACGTTCAATTCGTGGGAACAACTGCGCAAGGCCGGTGCCATGGCACGCCAGATGCTGATCGGCGCGGCGTCGCAAAAATGGAAAGTCGACGCCAAACGTCTCAAGGCCGAGAACGGTTTCGTCGTCGATCCGGAAACCCGCCGCCGCGCGAGTTACGGCAGCTTGGCGTCGACCGCGGCGAGACTTCCCGCGCCGATGGACGTGGAGCTCAAGCCGGCCAAGGAGTGGAAGATTATCGGTCAAAGTTTGCCGCGCACGGACGCGGTCGAGAAGTCGACCGGCCGGGCGCGATACGCGTTCGACATGCGCCTGCCCGGCATGGTTACGGCGCTGGTGGTTCGCCCGCCGCGTTTCGGCGGGAAGGTCAAGCGCTTCGATGCCACCGAGGCCGAATCCATGCCCGGCGTGAAGACGATCGTGCAGATCCCGCAAGGCGTGGCGGTGGTGGCGAAGGATTTCTGGTCCGCGAAGAAGGCGCGCGACAAGCTGGTGGTCGAGTGGGACGACAGCGCAGCCACGACGATTTCCACCGACGATCTGCGCAAGCATTATCTCGAACTGACCAAGCAACCGGGAACCGTGGCGCGCCAGCAGGGCGAGGCGGCGATGGCGCTCAAAAACTCGGCTCGGCGCATCGGAGCGACGTTCGAGTTTCCTTATCTCGCTCACGCGGCCATGGAGCCGCTCAATGCCGTGGCGCGGCTAACGAAGGATCGCTGCGAGATCTGGGCGGGTTCGCAGCAACAGACGCTGGATCAGGCGACCGCGGCGCAGATCGCGGGGCTGAAGCCCGATCAGGTTCATATTCATACCTTGATTGCCGGCGGCAGCTTCGGCCGGCACGCGAATCCGACCGCCGATTACATCGCCGAAGCCGTGGCGGTAGCCAAAGCCACGAGTTCGCTCGGGGCGCCGATTCATCTTGCATGGACGCGCGAAGATGACATGCACGGAGGTTACTATCGGCCGATGTACGTGCATGCGATCGAAGCCGGGCTCGACAAGGACGGCAATCCGATAGCTTGGACCCATCGCATCGTCGGACAATCGATCCTCGCCGGTACGCCGTTCAGCGGCATGATCAAGAACGGCGTGGACGCGACCTCCGTGGAAGGCGCTTCCACTCTGCCGTATGTCATCCCGAACCTGCTGGTCGATCTCCATACGACAAATGTCGGTATCCCGGTGCTGTGGTGGCGCAGCGTCGGCAGCACGCACACGGCGTTTTCCACCGAGGTCATGATCGACGAATTGGCGCAGGCGGCGGGAAAGGATCCGGTCGAATTCCGCCGGGCGTTGCTCAAGGATCATCCGCGCCATCGCGGCGTGCTGGACGTCGCCGCCCAGAAGGCCGGTTGGGGCACACCGCTGCCCAAGGGTCGCGCCCGCGGAGTGGCGGTGCACGAATCTTTCAATTCCTATGTCGCCGAGGTGGCGGAAGTCACGGTGAATGATGACGGCACGTTCAAAGTGGATCGCGTGGTGTGCGCCGTCGATTGCGGAGTCGCGGTGAACCCGGACCAGGTGCGCGCGCAGATGGAATCGGGGATCATCTTCGGGCTCACGGCCGCGCTGTATGGCGCCATCACGCTCAAGGACGGTCACGTGGAACAGTCGAATTTCCACGATTATCCGGTCTTGCGCATCAACGAGACGCCCCGGATCGAGGTATACATCGTGTCGAGCGACCAGAACCCGACCGGGGTGGGCGAGCCCGGCGTTCCGCCGATCGCGCCGGCGGTGGCCAACGCGCTGCGCGCGGCGACCGGCAAGTCCGTGCGCCGGCTGCCGATTCATCTGGAAGCCTAATTCGATGGAAAGTGCAGATCGCGAAGTGCTCACGGTCGCATGCCAGTGGTTGGAACAGGGGCATCGTGTTTATCTGGCAACCGTAGTGCGCACCTGGGGCTCATCGCCGCGACCCGTCGGTTCCCTCCTGGCGGTATGCGACGACGCGCGCTTCGCCGGCTCGGTTTCCGGCGGCTGCGTGGAAGACGATCTGGCCGCGCGACTGGCCGCGGGGGTATTGTCCGCCGCGCCGCCGCGCCTGGAAAGCTACGGCGTCACGGACGAGCAAACTCACCGCTTCGGCCTGCCGTGCGGCGGACGCCTCGATCTCGTGGTCGAGGCGGTGACAAGCGCCGGACCGCTGCGCGCCATCCTCCGTCGCATGGATGCGCGCGAGCTCATTGCGCGCCGCCTGTGCCTGAGCACCGGCGAGGCGAGCCTGCATCCGGCGCGGCGCGACCAGGTATTCGAGTTCGACGGTGACAACGTCACCCGTGTGTTCGGCCCGGTGTGGCGGCTGCTGCTGATCGGTGCCGGTCAGTTGTCACGCCATGTCGCCGAGATGGCGTTGGCGCTGGACTATCACGTGATCGTGTGCGATCCGCGCGAAGAATATGCTGCGGCATGGAGGGTCGCCGCCGCCGAGCTCGACGCGCGCATGCCCGATGAAGCGGTGCGCGATTGCGTTGGCGACGCCCGTTCGGCGGTAATCGCGCTCACGCATGATCCCAAGCTCGACGACATGGCGTTGATGGAGGCGCTCGAGTCGACGCCGTTCTATGTAGGCGCGCTCGGCTCGAAGGCGAATAACGCCAAGCGCTGCGCGCGCTTGAAGAGTCTGGGTGTCCCCGAGTCGGCGCTCGCGCGCCTGCACGGCCCGGTCGGCCTTCCGATCGGCAGTCGAACCCCAGCGGAAATCGCCGTCGCCATTCTGGCGGAGCTGACCGCGGTGCGTCACGGAATTCATTTGCAGGCGGCGCAGGAACAACCAGTGTCGCCGCCGGTGCCGGTCGAAGAGCCGGAGCCGGAATCAACGTGCGAAACATCGCGGGCATTCTGCTAGCGGCAGGTCGTGGGGCGCGTTTCGGCGGCCACAAACTGCTCCACCCCCTGAATGACGCCACGCCTCTCGGCGTTGCCTCCGCACGCCATCTTCTGGCGGCCTTGCCGCATTCCCTCGCCGTCGTGCGATCGGACGATGAAATCCTGTCTGCCCGGTTATCCGCGGCGGGCATGCGCGTGATCGTGTGCGACCGTGCGGATCAGGGCATGGGTGTGAGTCTCAGTACTGGCGTTGCCGCGGACCGCAATGCGCAGGGATGGGTCATCGCGCTTGCGGACATGCCGTTCATCGAAGTCGAGACGATCAAAAATGTCGTCGCACTCCTGCAACAGGGCGCGCCGCTGGTGGCTCCTTGTCATCAGGGCCGGCGCGGCCACCCCGTAGGTTTCGGCCGTGCGTTTCGCGATCAATTGCTGGCGCTCCGGGGCGACCAGGGCGCGCGAGATCTATTGATGCGTCACGCCTCGCAGCTGGTCTTATTACCCGTCGACGATGAAGGAGTCCTCGCGGATGTCGATACACCCGCCGATATCGGCGGGCATCCGAATTAAAAAAGGATCGGCGGTTTCCTCGCATGCAATCGTTGGACTTTGGTTATTTTTCCGAGCGCCGGGAATAAAACCGGTTTCCGTCGTGTTTGCCTCAGAAGGCACCCGCTTCACGATGTTTCGCAGTGAGAGCGGGTGGCGCGCCGAATTTCGTCGCAATCCAATCAAAAGATATTAAGGAGTCATCATGCTGAATCGTCATCGTATAATTGTGCTTGCTTTGTTCGTTGCCATCCCCGGTGCCGCGTTCGCGGGCGCCGTCGACGATGCCAGGAGCCACTTTAAGGCCGTTGCCGCGGGTCAGGTGGACAAGATCATTCAGGACTACGCGCCCGACGCCCATTTTGAATGGGTTGGTGGTCCGTTGAACGGCGCCTATGTCGGCACGGACAAGATCAAGGAGGTCTGGACCAAATTCGTCAAGGCCAATGCGCCGCTCGAGATTTCGGCGAGCAGAGTCGAGGAAAGCGCCAATCCGGCCGGCGAGACCGTGACGGCGAACGTCGAGTTCAAAGGCAAAAGCACCATCAAGGTGCGTTACGTATTGACCTACCGCAATGGTAAGCTGGTGAATGAAATCTGGCAGATCGATCCGAAACTGGCGATTCACTGATCGATCCAAAACCAGCGGTGGAATCGGCGTCGTCGCTCAATCGCCGGTCTTCATTGCTGACCGACCGCGTGATTATTTTCACGAAAGCAGGTTGAGCGGGTGGATGACATCAAGGAATTGATCACGGAGCAGATTCCGCGCCTGCGACGCTACGCCCATGCTCTGACGGGCAACCGCGTGCGTGCCGACGATCTGGTGCAGGACACGCTCGAGCGATCCTGGTCGCGGCGCCACCTGTGGCGCCGCGGCAGCGATCTGCGGGCGTGGCTGTTCGCGATTATGCACAATGTCTTCGTCAATCAGCTGCGAAAAAACTCGGCGGCCCCGGGGCACGTGCCGTTCGATGAGGTGTTTGATCCACCCTCAGGGAGCTCGCCAGACGAGGCGCTGGAACTGCGCGATCTGGCGAGCGCACTGGAGCGATTGCCGACGGAATATCGCGAAGTGCTGCTGCTCGTGGGTCTGGAGCAGATGCGCTATGAAGACGTGGCGGAAATTCTTGGCGTCCCGCTGGGGACCGTGATGTCACGCCTGTCTCGTGGTCGGGACCGGTTGCGCGCGCTTCTGTCAGGACAACCGCCGGTGTTGCGGAGGATTAAATGAGTCACGGCAAGCCCGTTGAAGAATTCGATCTGCAGGCCTACGTCGATCGTCGCCTCGACCCCGCGCATCGTGCCGAGGTGGAAGAATACCTGGCGGCGCATCCTGATCAGGCAGATCGCGTGCGCGCCTTCGCGCGGCAGAACGCCATGCTGCAGGCGCTGTTCGATCCGTTTCTGGCGCAACCGGTGCCGGAACGTCTGCCGCGTGTACTGGAGACGTCTCCGGATCGTCGGCTGTGGCGTTATTCCGCGATGGCCGCCTCGCTGGCGGTCGCGCTGGCGATCGGCTGGATTCTGCGCGGCGAGCAGCGGATATCGCCGCCACCGGGACTGTCGTTCGCC
>DASPRK010000097.1:0-26617 GCA_035624495.1 Methylomirabilis sp. (SeqCode)
CGCCGTATCGAACTTGATTTGCTGGGATTTGATGAAGGCGTACCTGGCGCGGACATCGTGAGAATAGCGTTGAACACCCATGGGCTTCCTCCTTGTGGGATGGTAAGTTAAAGGTGTCCGCGAAAGGCTGGGAAGTCCAGTCCGCATGGATAAGATTCAAGCATAGCTGCTTGATGTCCGAGTTGAGTATGCGAGAAGACACTACAGGTTAACCTCCATCGGCTAGACAACGTTCTCTATAGCCAGCAAATTTTCACGTCATTTTGTACTTGTTGAAATTCCTTATCTCCTGTCACAAGTTCGGCCTTATGCTCCTTCGCCAGCGCCGCCGCAAAGCAATCGGCATAAGACATGCGGTTTCTTGATTTATACGTCCCTGCTTGTCGCGCCAGTTTCCAATCAACGTCAACAAATTCGATTCCCAACTGCCGCAGGCCTTCGACGCCTTTATCAGCCTCACCGTCAGATACCTCCCGTGCAAGGATGTACCAGACCTCCCCCGCGTTCACGACTGACATCAGCAGTGGTACCCCGTGTTCGTGAGCGTCGGCAATCAAGTCCGCCACTTTCTGACTCGCGCCCTCATCCTCCAGATACGCCAGCACTGCCCACGAATCGAGGATGTACGCCTTAGGCTTGCGCGACATTTACAGTTCCTTCTCGCGTTTCTTTTCGGCCGCTAACGCTTTTAGGAGTCCCTTGCCTTTGTATTTACCGCGCAGGCTCTGGATATATTCACGGGTAATGGGCGTCAGGATAATCTTGTGCGCTTGTTCATCCACATCCACCTGGATACGGGTGTTCTCCGTCATTCCGAGTTTCCGCCTGATTTTCGAGGGAATCACGATCTGACCTTTGACTGTCATGTAAGTGTCCATAGCTTGATCTCCATTTTTTGGAAGTATGCCTTTCTATATAAAGTAAGTCAAATATATTTTGTGCTACAAATAATTTTATTTACTACATTATACGATAAGTATTACAAAGCATAATCTTGCTGGGGATTGTTCATTTACTGCGGTAAAATCTTCCTATGAAAATCTGCATCGTTTCAGACAGCCACGATCATCGCGACCATCTCGCCGCGGCCGTGACGGAAGCCAAGGGCCTGGGCGCACAGGCCGTGCTTCACTGCGGCGACCTGGTGGCCCCCTCGACGTTGCACGCGGTCATCCCGCTCGGGCTGCCGATCCATTTGGTGCACGGTAACAACGCCGGCGATCTGTTTCACCTGTCGAAGCTTGCGCACAAGCCGGAAAACCGCGTGCACTACTACGGGCAGGACGGCTCGTTCGCGCTCGCGGGCAAACGCTTGTTCCTGGTGCACTACCCGCATTACGCCAAGGCCATGGCGCTCACCGGCGATTACGACCTGATTTGCAACGGCCACGAACACCGCGCCCTTATCGAGCGGATCGGAAACATCAAAGGCGGGGAAACGCTGCGCATCGATCCCGGCAGCGTCGGCGGGGTGAGCGCGCCGGCCACGTATGTGCTCGGCGATCTGATGAAAATGGAGTTCGAAATCCGGACGGTATTGCTGCCGGACGCGGCATTTGAACTCGACGCGCCACGCCGCCAAGACGGGCGGGGCTAGTCCCGGTACCGAAACCGGCCCGGGCGCTCCTGCCCCCGGCCGGACGGCGTCAAACCTGTTTGCCAGCGCGGATGGCGGCGAGATTATCGTTGATGCGAAACAGCACGATTAACACCTCGCAACCGACGCGCACCAGAATCGGGCCCACTACCATGATCAGCAATCCCTTGACGATGCCCCCGCCCAAAATCGGGCCCACCGCCGCCAAAACCGCCACCGCAATGCCCAGCCAGTAAAAGACATGGATGAAGGTGGGCGTCATCAGCGTGTCAAACGATATAAGATTGCGCATAAGCACTCCGGAGAAAAAACGGCAACGACAATTATTGTTGACGCCCGCGCGCGGCGGGCGCCTAGATTCTAGCACAGGGTTAACCGCCGAACGGCGCAGTGTCAGGCTTCGGCGGATTTTCGTGCGGGCACCGCTGCCTCGAGCGGCAGCGGCCGGATGCCGAGCTTGTCGAAAAGCTTTTTGTCGGCGTCGGACTCGGGATTGGGCGTGGTGAGCAGCCGGTCGCCGTAGAAGATGGAGTTGGCGCCGGCGAGGAAACAAAGCGCCTGCAAGTGATCTGGCATTTGGCCGCGGCCGGCCGACAGCCGTACGAACGAGGTCGGCAGCACGATGCGCGCGACTGCCACGGTGCGCACGAATTCAATGGGGTCGAGCGGCGGCTCGCGCCGATCCGCCAGCGGCGTGCCTGGGATATGCACCAGCAGGTTGATCGGCACCGACTCCGGCGGCGGATCGAGCGCCGCGAGCTCGGCCAGAAACTGAGCCCGGTCAGCACGCGATTCGCCCATGCCCAAGATCCCGCCGCAACAGACCTTCATGCCGGCGCCACGCACCTTTTTCAGGGTTGCCAACCGGTCATTGTAGGAATGAGTGTGAACGATGTGATCGTAATGGGCGGGCGAGGTGTCGAGGTTGTGGTTGTAGTAATCCAAGCCGGCCTGCGCCAGCTGCTCCGCCTGCCCGTCGCGCAGCAGCCCCAGGGTCGCGCAGGTCTCCAGGCCGAGCGTCTTCACGGCGCGGATCATTTCCGTGACCTGGGCCAGATCCTTGTCCTTCGGCCCGCGCCACGCCGCGCCCATGCAGAAACGCGTTGCGCCCCGGTCCCGCGCCGCGCGCGCGGCCGCGATCACCTCGTCGCGCGACATCAACGGCCGACTTTCGACGTCGGTATGAAAACGCGCAGACTGCGAGCAATATCCGCAGTCCTCGGAACAGCCGCCGGTCTTGATGGACAACAACGTGGAAAGTTGCACCGCGTTCGGATCGAAATGGCGTCGGTGCACGGTTTGCGCGCGATACATCAGATCGCTGAACGAGAGATCAAACAGCGCGGCAATGGCAGCAACGTCTTGGGACATCGGGATTTTCCGGAGAATGAATCTGCACGCTAGGGGAAGCCGCGCCGCTTGTCAACTCCCTGCCCGCGAACGGGTTGACGGAAATATTCAGGCGCGCGCGCTGTGCTCGCGGCCGTTACCGGCGGCCATGGAACGCAGGCGATCGACGTCGCGCAATACGATTTGGCGGCCGTGTACGCCGATGAGGCCGTCCTCCTGAAAGCGCGACAGCAGACGGCTGACGGTCTCAAGCGCTAGTCCCAGGTAGTCGCCCAGGTCCTGGCGCGACATGCTGAGCTTGAAATCGGCCGACGGGCCGCCGAGCCGGGCGAGCCGGCGGGAAAAACTCATCAGACAGGACGCCAGGCGCTCTTCGGCGCTCATGCGTCCCAGCATCATGAGCATTTCTTCATCGCGCACGATTTCGCGGCTCATAATTCGCAGCAGCTGGTGCTGCAGTCCCGGGACCTGATGCGCCAATTCTTCCAGGGCGTTGTAAGGAATTTCGCAGACCTCGGAGGTTTCGAGTGCCTCCGCGCTGCACGGATGCTTGTCGGCATTGATGGCGTCAATCCCGAGCAACTCCCCCGGCAGGTAAAAACCGGTCACCTGGGCCCGGCCGTCCTCGATAAGCCCGGTGGTCTTGAGACTGCCATTGCGAATGGCGTAGAGCGAACGCAACGGATCACCGAAGCGATAGAGCAGCTCGCCTTTTTTCAGCGTTCGCCGGCGCCGGATCACTTTATCGAGGGCGGAGATATCGGGGTCGCTGAGCCCGAGCGGCAGGCACAACTCGCGCAACGAGCAGTCCTTGCAGGCCGCTTTGATGCTGGAGATGTTGATCACCGTGGCGGCTTCTTTTTTTGGCATCGGCCAATCTCTTTCGTTGCGGATGTATTTTTTAACAGGAATGTCTAGGCTAGTCTATCAAATCCCATTGAATAATTAAGGGTTCGACGAAACATGGATTTAGTCGACAAATCACGGGGAAAGCGCGCGAAGTAACCTTAGCAATTTAATCATGAATAAACCATCGGTCCTGAGAATGAAGCGGGTCAGGTGCCACATGGCTTGAGGCCCAAGTGAACGCAGCAAGCCCGGGCTCATAATGCCGGTTGCCGTGACCGCCACGTAAGAGGCGTCACGAAAAATATTTTTCATTTCTTGCCGCACGCAAGACCGCCATTGGGTTGCGGCGAATTGATTGGCCGACTAATTCACGGACGTTTCCGTCCGTTCTCCCTGGATATCGATGTCCACCCGGCGATTTTGCGCGCGTCCGGCGGCGGTTTCATTGCTGGCCACCGGCTGTCTGTCGCCCACCCCTTTTGTGACAATTCGCTCGGGGTCAAATCCCTTTTGAATCAGATACGCCTTCACCGTCTCGGCGCGGCGCAGCGACAGGGTCTGGTTGGCAGTCTTCGCTCCGGTCGAATCGGTGTGTCCCGTCACCGTGATCCGCCCGATGCTGAGCTTTTCGCTGTTGAGTTTGGCGACGAGCGCATCCAGCTCCCCTTTACCTTGCGGTTTGAGATCCGCCTGGCCCGCGTCAAACAGGGTGTCCGATGAAAGCGTCACCTGCTCCACGACCGTCCCGGGTTGCGCCACCGGTATGACGATCGGCGCGGGCTTCGCCTCCGACAGAGGCGCAAGGTCCGTCTGTTCCGCCTTCCTGGGAAACACGTCGGGGTTGCGCCCCTGGAGGGTCAGTTCGCGGGTCCAGGACGAAGTGCGCACGCATTTACCGAACGAATCCGTGACCAAACGTCCGCGACTGTCATTCAGGTAAGCGGCATTAGCCTGGCCGCCCGAGTGCGCCAGCGCCGTGTGACCCGACAGAAAAACTAGCGCCACGCGTACCATAAGATTCACCGACGTCTTCATCGTGGGCGCCGTCTGCTCAGATAACTTTTGAATAACGCTTTTCCTGTTTCTCGCGCAGGTAGCGGTCGAACACCATGCAGACGTTTCGGATCAGCAGCTTGCCGGCGGGCCGGACGCAAATCGAGGTGGCGTCGAGGTCGAGCAGACCGTCCGCTTGCATCTTCCGGATTTCGCCGAGCTCCGGTGCGAAATACTCGGCAAAGCGGATATCGTGAGCGCGCTCGATCGCGGCAAAATCGAGCGTGAAGTGGCAGATGAGCTGCATGATCACCGCGCGGCGCAGCTTGTCGTCGGCGTTGAGAACGATCCCGCGCATTACCGGGAGGTGGCCGGCGTCGAGCGCGGAGCAGTACTCCTCCAGTGTCCTCTGGTTCTGGCTGTAACAGTCGCCGACCATGCCAATGGCGGTCATTCCGAGCCCCACCAGATCGCACTCCGCGTGCGTGGAATAACCCTGGAAATTGCGATACAGGGTGCCGTTGCGCTGGGCCACGGCGAGCTCGTCGTCCGGACGCGCGAAGTGGTCCATGCCGATGTAGACGTAACCGGCCTCCGTCAGGCGTTCGATTGTCATCTGCAGGATATCGAGTTTGGCCCGCGGGCTCGGCAGGTCAGCCGCGGCGATGCGCCGCTGCGGCTTGAACATCTCCGGCAGGTGCGCGTAGTTGAACACCGACAGCCGGTCCGGGGAGGCCGCGATGATCTTGCCCAACGTGCGCGCGAAACTCTCCACGGTCTGGTGCGGCAGCCCGTAGATGAGATCCATGTTGATCGAGCGGAAACCGAGCGCACGCGCCCGTTCCAGGACCGCGAAGGTCTCGGCCTCGCTCTGGATGCGGTTGACCGCCTTTTGCACCACCGGGTCGAAGTCCTGCACGCCCATGGAGAGGCGGTTGAAACCGAGCCGCCGCAATACTTCCAGCGTTTCGGGGCGTATCTCGCGCGGATCCACCTCGATCCCGTATTCGCCCCGGTCATCGTCACGCAGGCGGAAATGCTCGCGCGTGACGTTCATGAGCGCCTGCATCTCCTCGTGACTGATGAAGGTCGGCGTGCCGCCGCCCCAGTGCAGCTGTTCAACCGTGCGCGAACGGTCGAACAGCTCGCCCTGCAGCGCGATCTCGCGGTGCAGCCGGCCGAGGTACGGCGCGGCGCGCTTGCGGTCCTTGGTGACCACCTTGTTGCAGGCGCAGTAGAAACAGACCGTGTCGCAGAAAGGAATATGGAAATACAGCGACAGCGGACGCGGCGCGGCGGCTTTGTTGGTGGTGGCCGCCTGGGCGCGGAAATCGGATTCAGTGAAACCGGCGTGGAATTGCACCGCGGTCGGATACGAGGTATAGCGCGGACCGCTCTTGTCGTAGCGACGGATCAGCTCGGGATCGAATTTCAGCTGGTGCGAGGAATGCATGTCGCGCATAAGTAGCATTATTGTCCCTGAAAGTTGACGACGGCTGAATTGATTTCCGTCAATGTTGTACCATAAATCTGAATTTAGATTGCGCTTAACCCGGACAAATATTGTTAATATCCCGACCGATGCCACTGATCCGCCGCTTTGTGTTTCTGATTCTGTTATGGGCGGCATGCTCGCCGACTTGGGCCACGGACGACGGCGCCAGACTCTACGCGCATTATTGCGCCGCCTGCCACGGCAGTCACGGCACCGGCGGCGTCGGCGTACCGCTGGCGCTGCCCGATTTTCTCGCCACGGTTGACGACGCTTACCTGCGTACGACGATTCGCCTGGGACGACCGGGGCGGGTCATGCCGGCCTTCAAGCAGCTTCGCGACACGGAGGTGAATGCCATCGTCGCTTACATCCGCGGCTGGGCACCACGCACCGTCTCCGCGGCTACTCCCGCAAGACCGACGGTGAAGGGCAACTCCGGGCACGGCGAAAAGCTGTTCGCCCAGCACTGTGCCGTCTGCCACGGCGGTCGCGGCGAAGGCGGCCACGGCACCGGCGTGACCTTCTCGCGTCCGCGCGATCTGCCCATCCTCGCTCCGGCGCTCAACAACCCCGGATTTCTCGCCGCCGCGAGCGATGCCATGATCAGGACCACCCTGATGCACGGACGCCAGGGAACGCCGATGCAGTCGTTCCTGAAACAGGGATTGACCGAGAACGACATCGACGACGTCGTCGCTTACGTCCGCACTTTCGGGCGTGAACCCCCACCTGTCGGCCCTAATTCCGGCGCCGATGAATCACCGGTCATCACGCGCGAGTCGCCGTACGGCATTGATGAAACCGTCGAGAAACTGAAAATTGCCATCGGCGCGGCGAATCTGCGGCTGATCCGCGTGGAGTACTTCGACCAGACCTTCGTCGACAAAGGCAAGGAAAACAAACATCACGTGGTCGTGGACTCGTGCGATTTCAACTTCCTCGACCAGGCGCTGAAGATCGACCCGCGCGTCGGACTGTTCCTGCCGTGCCGCTTCATACTGAACGAACACGACGGCAAGGTATCGGTGAGCACCATCAATCCCAAGCGCTTGAGCGCGATTTTCAATAACAACGAGCTGAATCAGCTGTGTGACCGGATGTATCACGTGTACGCTGACATTCTCGACGAGGCTACGATGTGAACCGGACAATCTTCGGGTCTTTACTGCTGGTGTGGCTGATGCTTCTCATCGCCCCGTCGCGAGCGGATGAATTGCTGATGGTGCGCGCCGAGCGCCCGTTCGGCGACGCCATCAGCGATTTGCAGATCGCGATCCAGGACCGCGGTTACCAGGTAGCGCGCATCCAGCGCGTGGACGTGGGGCTGGCCTCGGGGGGCTACACAACGGCCGAATACCGACTGGTTTTCTTCGGCAAACCGGAGGAGATGCGCGAGCTTGAGAGTCGCCACCCGGAGGTGCTGCCGTACCTGCCGTTGAAGATCGTGATTTTCGCCGAAGGTGATTCAACCCTGGCGCTCGCATACAACCCCGCTATTCTGCAAACCTTCTTCAAAAAAGCGGCGTTGCAGGACCAGACGCGCCGCTGGGAAAAGGACATTCGCGCGATTCTCGATCAGTTCGCCGCCCCTTGACTTGAACTATTCGATCGAGCCGCCTTCGGCGGCGTAAATAATTGCGAGGTTCCGCCCGCGCGACGGAATACTTTCGCGGGCGTGTTTCTTTGGTTCCTTTCTTTGCACGAGCAAAGAAAGGAACCCGCCCGCGGTGCGGGAACCGCAATTACCACGCGGCCGCAGGCCGCTCGACTATCTAGCTGATCCCCAGTCTGACCCACATCGCATCGACGCGCTGCTTCACCGCTTCGCTCATCACGATCGGCCGGCCCCATTGCCGCTGGGTCTCGCCAGGCCACTTGTTGGTGGCGTCGAGGCCCATCTTGCCGCCGAGGCTGGAGACCGGGCTGGCGAAATCCAGGTAATCGATCGGGGTGTTGTCCACAAGCACCGTGTCGCGCACCGGATCCATGCGCGTGGTCATGGCCCAGACAACTTCCTTCCAGTCGCGAACGTCGATGTCGTCGTCGGTCACGATCACGAACTTGGTGTATGTGAACTGCCGCAGGTACGACCAGACGCCGAACATGATGCGCCGCGCGTGGCCGACATATCGCTTCTTGATGCTGACGCAGGCCACGCGGTACGAGCAACCCTCGGGCGGCAGATAAAAATCCACGATCTCCGGGAACTGCTTTTGCAGCAGCGGGATATACACCTCGTTCAAGGCCATCGCCAGCACCGAGGGCTCGTCGTGCGGCGAGCGGCCCATGTAGGCGCCGTGGTAGATCGGTTCGGGGCGGTGGGTGATGCGATCGATGGTGAACACCGGGAAGCGCTCCTGCGAATTGTAATAGCCGGTGTGATCGCCGAACGGCCCTTCGAGCGCCTCCTCATTCGGGTCGATATGGCCCTCGAGCACGAATTCCGCCGACGCCGGGATATACAAGCCCCCGTGCTGACTTTGCAAGACCTCGCTGCGCGCCCCGCGCAGCAGACCGGCGAACTGGAATTCCGAGAGCGTGTCTGGAATCGGCGTCACGGCGGCGACCAGCGTGGCCGGGTCGGCGCCGATCACGACCGCCACCGGGAAGTGCTCGCCCGGATGTGCCTCCTTCCATTCGCGGAAATCGATCGCGCCGCCGCGGTGGTGCAGCCAGCGCATGATGACCTTGTTGCGGGCGATCACCTGCTGGCGATAGATACCGATGTTCTGTCGCTCCTTGTACGGACCCTTGGTAATGACGAGACCGAAGGTGATGAGCGGCCCGGCGTCCTCCGGCCAGCAGGTCTGAATCGGCAGCTTCGACAAATCCACGTCCGGCCCTTCGATCACCTGATTCCGGCACGGGGCATTGCCCACGATGCGCGGCAGCACGTGCAGCAGTTGCTTGAACTCGGGCAGTTTGTCGAATGCATCGCCGAAACCGCTCGGAATTTGCGGTTCCTTTAAAAACGCGAGCAACCGGCCGACCTCGCGCAGTTCCTCGAGCGACTCGTGCCCCATGGCGAGCGCCACGCGACGCGTACTGCCGAAGAGATTGCCGAGCAGCGGCATCTGGGAACCTTTGGGGTGCTCGAACAACAGCGCCGGCCCATTGGCGCGCAGCGTGCGCTGGCAGATCTCAGTGATCTCCAGGCACGGATCGACCGGCGTGGCGATACGGCGCAGTTCACCGCGGCTTTCGAGTTGGGTGACGAACTCTCGCAGGTTCCGGTATTTCATGGGATGCCACGATAGGGTGCCGGCGCTGCGCATGACTTGACCCAGATCAATACTCCTCGGCGGTTAGACCTGTTATAAAGCCACCGCGTTTTGAAAAAGGTCATCGATGCCGCCCCATCCCCTGTTACTGCCGTTGCGACTCATCCCGGACGCCGCGCATGCGCAACTGCTGGCGCGCGTGTTCAACCACCTGCTGCGCGGCCAGCGAGTCGGCGCGCGGTTGTCCGAGCTGGACGGCAAATCGGTGTGCATTCATATTAAGGATGCCTTAAGCATGATCTATTTCCGAATCGAACACGGTCGCCTGCAACCCGGCGCTCCCGGTCAGTCCGACGTATGCATCAGCGGCACGCTGGAAGACTTCTGGCGCCTCGCCACTCGCGGCGAAGACCCGGATACGCTGTTCTTCAGCCGCCGGCTCAGCATCGAGGGCGACACCGAAACCGGTGTGCACGTCAAAAACCTGCTGGATGCGCTCGACTACGACTGGGCCGAGCATTTCCGCGCCGTGCTCGGTGATACTTTCGGGGGTGCCGCCCATGACCTCCTGGATCGCACGCTCGGCCGCCTGATCCCGCGCCGCTGCGGTCACTAATCGGCTCTCTTTGCCGCCGACGCGCGCGCCATCACCCGACGCAACACGTCAAGATCGAGATGCGCCTGCGCCTGGAACCGGCCGGCGTACGCGAGATCTTCCTGCTGCAGCTCATAACAGTTCGCGCCGGTGATATCCATCAGCAGCGCCGGTATGCCGGCCTCACGGAAAGCGAATTCGCGCTTGAGAAAGAAATTCCGGCAGCACATGCCGACATAGGCGCCGGTGCCGCTGTCGCGCAGCCCGGCAAGTGTCTGCTGCAAGTGCTCGAAATTGGTGATGGTCACGACACGCATGCCGTGTTCGCGCGCCAGGCGATAGGCCTCGCCGACTTCGCAACCGCCGCACTCCGGGCAGCCGTCGCGATGGCGCCACTTGCACCAGGTGGGCTTGGCGCAGTAAGGCACCAGCATCACTGTCGCCCGGCGCACGATGCCCTCCGCCGCCACGCCGTGCGGCGCGTAAACCATCAATGAATTCACCTGCTCGCCACTGAGAGAAAATTGTCGCCGCTGCGCGCGCCGCTCGAGCGCGAGATCGAGCCCGCGCCGGATGTCCGCGGGTGTGATCGCCAACATGTGGCATCGATGCGTGCGGAAAAAATCCTCGAAGCGGTCGTCGAGCCCGGCGTGCGGCGTCATGGCAAGCCATGACGCCAACATTGCGAGGAGATTCCCCGGTCCCAGATGCAGGGCGCCGGCGAATTCGACCCTTTCGAGTACGTCACCCGGAGGATTCAGCTGCACGCGAACGTGCAACACCCCGCCCGGGGTTTTCATGAAGGCCTGCTGCCAGGCATCGGTATCCTCGTCCCAACTCTCCGGCGCCATGGCTTCCGCGGCAATGTCCGCCTCGAAATCGGGGGTCGCCTTCGCGGTGCGGGAAAATTTCAGCTCCAACTGTTCCGACCACGCCGCGAGCAGGTGATCCTGAACCACGGCGTCTGCCACCGAGACGCCGCTGTCGCTCAGCGTGGCGAAACGTCCGCGCGCGTTGCGCACGCCGTTGGGGGAGAGCTTCTCCGTCGGTACACGCAACACCTTCATCATGGAATCGATCTCGATTTCCCGCAACAGGTTGCCGTGATACAGCAACGACGTGTCCGACAGCGCGAGAAATCCCGAGGCGATCTTGCGGCCGCTCACCTCGACGTCATTCGGCGCTGCAAACACCGCGTCAAGACCCACGGCGCGCAAACCCAGCGCCACGCCTTCGCCCAACCGCGCCAGCCACGATGCCAGACTCCGATCGCCTGCCTCCAGTTGCGAGAGCGTCAGCGTCCAGCACAGCTGGCCGGGATCAAGATAAACCGCCCCGCCACCGCTGACGCGGCGCACGATGTCGATACCGTGGCGGCGGCAAAATTCCACGCGCAGCGCGTGGCCGGCGATTTCGAACGCGCCGAGCGCGGCGGTAGGGAGATAGCGATGAAAGCGCACGTAACAGGCCGGCGCCAGCGCTGCCTGTGCCGCACGCCATTGCACGCGATCCAGCCGCAGATTCTCCGGCCCGGCGTGCAGGCCGGTGTCGGTGGCGATGCCGGCGTTCGCCCTCATTCGAGATGCACCCGGTACATGCCCGGTGCGCCGTGCCAGTAACCGTCGCACGGCCCGGCCGGTTGATTCGGCGCGAGCCGCTCGGCCGCGGCGGCGGTATCGAGCCCGCCATCGAGCACGCGGCGAAAGGTGTCGATAATCTCGAACATGCCTTGCGCCTGCGGCGCGAGCCGCAAGACGTCAACCTTGAGCGCCCGCAGCGATGCGATCTCATTGATCAGATTGTACGTCTCGCCCGATTGCACCTGGATGCCGTTGAGATTCAGAAACGGCTGGCCCTCGGGCGTGCGTAACGGCAATCCGTCAGGATAGTCGCCGCAGCGGAACTCGCAGACATCCTTCGCCAGGTTATGCGCGCGGGCGGTGAAGCAGCGCGCCGAAAACGCCAGCGGAAGCCGGCCGAAGACGAACACCTCCGTCTCCATGCCGGCGGGGCGCTGCGCCTGCAATGCGACGAGCGTGTCGCGGTCGAGTTCCACCGGCATGACCCAACGCCGTGCGCCGGCGCGCGCCATGAGCTCGAGCGCGCGCCCATTGTAGACGTTGATATGCGGGCCGACGACAAATCCGCCGGGGGCGGATTTGGGCGCGGCATCTTCCAGCATGCCGACCGCCGCCATGTCATTGGCCTCGACCGGATAACGGCCGTTTTCCACGATGCCGCGCATGTAGGACACTTCCGATTCGGCTTCGACCAGCGTCAGCGTCGACAGGACGACTTCCTTGCCGGCGGCCGTCAGGCGTTCGGCAATTTCGAGCCAATCCGGCAACCGCAGCGCACGGCGCTTGGAACACACGGTTTCACCGAGGTAGACGATAGCCACCGGCGCTTCGGATACGCGCGCGTAAAATTCGGTCACACGCTTGCGATCCCAGAAATACTGGATTGGTCCGAGGGAGAGTTTCATTGCCAGGGTCGGTGATACGCGCCGAGAGTGTGACAGCGCCCCTCGGCGACATTGTCCAGCTGCTCGACCCATTGAGGATGCGGTGCGAAATTCGCCGGATTGGCGGCGCAGGCGTCGATGGCCGCGCGCAGCGTGCGCGTGACCTGCGCCACGTACGCCGGACTGCGCTGGCGGCCCTCGACCTTGATCGCCGCGACCCCGGCACGGTAGAGGTCGGGCAGGATGTCGAGTGCGTTGAGACTGGTCGGTTCTTCCATCGCGTAATACACATGGCCGGCGACCTCGAATCGGCCCTTGCAGAGCGTGGGATAACCCGCGGGCTCCTCCGGCGCGTACACGTCGATCAGCACACCGTTCAGCCGCGAGCGTCGCCCCGCCGCCGATTCCTCCCATTTCACAGCCCTGGCCGGCGAGCACACACCACTCGAATTGGGCGACTCGCCAGTGGCGTAGGACGACAGGGTGCAGCGCCCCTCGACCATCACGCACAGGCTTCCGAAACCGAATACTTCCACCTCGGCGTTCACGCGTTCCATCACATTCTTCACTTGCGTGAGCGACAGCACGCGTGGCAGCACCACGCGCTGGACGCCAAAATGGCGCACGTAGAAATCGATCGCCTCGCGATTGGTCGCCGAGCCCTGCACCGAAAGATGCAGGCGCAGGCCGGGATGGGTGCGCGCGCAGTAATCCATGAGTCCGGGGTCGGCGAGGATCAGGGCGTCGACGCCGAGGGCGGCGGCCTGATCCACGGCGCGGCACCATTTGTCCCACTGTGACGGGCGCGGATAGGTGTTGATCGCCAGGAACGCGCGCACGCCGCGCTGGTGCGCGTAACCCACCGCCTGGCGTGCCTCGTCGAGATCGAAATTGAGACCGGGGAAGTTGCGTGCGTTGGTGCCGTCGCGAAAGCCGAGGTAAACCGCATCGGCGCCGTTATCCACCGCGGCCTTCAGCGCCGGCATGCTGCCCGCCGGACAGACGAGTTCCAGGCGCTCGCGGGAAGCTAACGGCATAGTGAAACTCAGCCCACCACGTCAAGCACGCGCCGGCGGAAGTGCACGCCGAGCCGCTGGGCAATTTTCTCGCACGCGACGACGTCCACGCCCGGCAGCCCATCGATCGCCGTCAGCGTGATCTCCGGCACGAAATCACGCGCGCATTTGACGAAATCGAGCACCGCTTCAAACGCGCCCGGCAGCTTCGGGCGGCAATGCAGATTGTAGGTTTCGGCGTCCTGGGCGTTGAGAGACACCGACAGCGCATCGATCAAACCTTCCATGTCCGGCGTCACGTCGCGACCGTACACGAGATTGGCTAGGCCGTCGGTGTTCAGGCGGATGCGCTTGGTGCGCGGACGCAACCGCGCCGCCGCTTCCAGCAGGGTATAAAGTCGCAGCGTCGGTTCCCCCAGGCCGCAGAACACGATCTCGCGATAGTCCTCCGGGTTGCCGGCCGCGGCCACGATTTCCTCCAGCGTCGGCTCGCGGGTCAACCGCAGCGGATAGTCCTGCACCGTCCACTCGCCGTTGAATTTGGGACAGAAGGCGCAGCGCAGCGTGCAGCGATTAGTGATGTTCAGATAGCGGCTGTCGCGCAGCGTGTAGCCGACCGTTTGTGTCGCTCCGGTTTTATTTTCCATGACCCGCAAGCCCTGCATGCCACGCACCTCTTCGAAAAACGTTGCATGATAGGCACATCCGCCTTCGGCGCGCTTGACCCAAATCAAAGATTGCGCTCCGCCGCCCGGAAACACCTTTCGTGACGCGTGGAAATTTTCCGGAAAAAATACGGGCTATCAGGGCGCCCGGGGGGCTAGTGCCTCGACCGCGATCTGGTACGTGGCGTGGCAGGCCACGCATTTGTTCATCGTTTTACTCAACTGCTGCATCGACAGGCGCACGTCCTGCATCGACTCGGCGTCCATCGCGATGCGGTCGAAATCCGCATGCACGCTGAAACCGAGCGTCTTGAATTCGAGCGGCAGCTTGGCCGCCAGCCCCGACGGGACGTCGCGGGCCGCGGCCATGCCGAGCGGGCGCGCCGTCTTGGCGATGGCTGCCGGGTCGTTGCGCTCGGCGGCCTCGAGCATGACCTGGATTCCGGCAAGGAACTGGCGCATCTCGTCAAGCACCACCGCACGCTCGGGGGCATCAAGTACGATCACGACCCGGCCGTCGGCGGCGGGCTCGGTCTTGCCGAGCACCACGAACCTCAGTACCAGCCCGACTGTCGTGAGCAGCAGCAAACCGATGATCACCCAATACACGACAACGCTTTTATTCGACGGCATGGTTTCCCTGAATCCCGTTTTGTTTCCCCCGCCCCACCGTCAGACGTGACGAGGGATCATCCGTTGAACAGAACGGCGGCACTGGCATATCCGCCGGATAAGTAACCGCTTTGCCGCGGAATGCACTTGACCTGAATCAAATCGGGCGGGTCGGCGGCGGGTTTTTTCGGGATATACCGATAGTGATAGACGACGCGTTCGCGCCATGCTTTGGAAACAAATCAGAAGGAATGCAAGAAAACGTGAACGCCCGCCGCCGGGCGGTGGCGAACGTCAGATGAACATCTGTTTCAGGCGCGCGAGATAAGCCGCCGCCTGCGGTTCGCCCTCCGCCGGTGCCCACGCCGCCTTCTCGTGCGACGTGAGCGGCGCGTAAGGACCGGCCTTGGCCTCGAAAAACACGCTGCCCGGCGCGAGTGCCACCAGCGTGTGGAACACATCGTGCGGAATGTTGACACCGACCGTTGCGCCTGCCGGTTCCAGCACCGCCTTGGACGTCACTGCGCCGTGCGCGTCGAAAAATACGACGCCGAGGCGGCCGCGAACGACCACGAGGCTTTCATCCTTTTCGGCGTCGTGATGACAGTGCGGGTGGATGTACGAATCGGGCTCGATCGCGTTTAACAACCGGTTGCAGTTGTCGGTTTCGGAAACGTGGAAATTGTAATTCTTGCGGCGCCGCGGCGACGCCAGTGCCTGGGCCGAGACCTGGTCGAGCAACTCCTGATTGATGAGACGAATGTCACGCATGGCGCTGGGGAAAGGCATCTTAACAAGAATTTATCGGGCGTCGCGACGGGCTCAGGAAAGCCCGACTCCCAGGGCGGCGCCGAGACCGTAGGTCGCGAGCCCGGCACCGCCGCCGATCAACACCATGCGCAGGCCCCCGCCCCAGGCGCCGCGCCCGGTGAACAGGCTGAGCGTTGCGCCGACGCCGAACAGGCTGACGCCGGCCAGAACCGCGGACACCGTCACCGCCGCTTTCTGTCCCAGCAGAAACGGAACCAGCGGGATCAGCGCGCCACCGGTGAAGGACAGGAACGAGAAAACCGCCGCGCCCCACGGAGAACCGAGGTCATCGGGGTTCAGGCCCAGTTCCTCGCGTGCCAGGGCATTCAGGCCATGCTCCGGGTCGGCGATCATCTTGCCCGCCACGGCGCGGGCGTCCTTCATGCTCATGCCGCGGGCGTTGTAAATCAGCGCCAGCTCTTCGGCCTCTTCTTCCGGATATTGTGTAAGCTCCTCGCGTTCCAGCCCGATCTGGTATTCGTACATCTCGCGTTGCGAACGCATCGAGATGTATTCGCCTGCGGCCATGGACAGAGCCCCGGCCAGCAAACCGGCCACCCCGGAGGTGAGGATGAAAGCCACGTCGTGCGTCGCGCCGGCCACCCCCATGATCAGACTGGTGTTCGACACCAGGCCGTCGTTGACGCCGAAAACCGCAGCGCGCAGGTTGCCGCCGCTGCCGACACCGCGGTGCCGGTGACCGACCTGCGCGACCGCCGTCGGCATGGCGTGTCCCGGAATCGCCGCGGCTCCGTTGTAGACCGAAATGCCGCGCACCTTGATCGCCGCCAGCACCGGACGGATGGCGCGCGGTCCGAGCGTCCGGATCAGCCACGCCACCACCCGGGCGCGCGACGCCGGCCGAAACAGGCGTGCTGCTCCGGAAGCCGGCGTCATCTGCTTTTGCCAGATCGCGGCCTGCGACTCGGCGGCATTGCCGAGCGCGGTGAACAGGTCGCGCTTCACGGCGTCGGTTTCGACCTCCGCCATGACGCGGTAAAGCCAGGCGGACTGTTTTTCTTCCTGCCAGTTTTCTAGCGCGGACAAAGGTTCACCTCCCTCCCGAAGTCAAATTGTACGGAATGACGCCGGCGCAACGTCACGCACACGATTGGCCGTTCCGAAACGTTAACCTTTCGGCTGCTTCAGCAAGTCCTTGAGATTGGCGAAGGGATTGTGCGTCGCCGGCCCCTTTTTCTCCGCGCCCGGGCTCACGTCATAACCGCGCACCAGATGCGCGAAGCGCTGGTGCTCGTTGTCGTGGCAATAGAGACAGAGGTTTTCCCAGTTGCTACCGTCGGGCGGATTGTTGTCGTGGTTGTGGTCCTTGTGATGCACGGTCAGCTCATGCAGGTTCTCGCGGGTGAAGCTGCGGCCGCAACGGCCGCAGACCCAGGGATGGATGCGCAACGACTGTTCGCGGTAACCGGCCAGGCGCGCGTCGCGCTCCTTGTGCGCCTTCGCAACCAAGTCATCCAGTTTCTTGCCATCGAGCTGTCCGGCGGGTTTGCGCGGACCGGAATTTTTGCCTGCCATCGGAATGTCATCCGGATTCGTTCATTCATTATATAAAGCATGGCATCATGGATGAAAATGAACCCCCACCCGCCGACCGGATATCGTGAATGACCTGAGCCTGTGGGGGCTTTTTCTCAGCGCCTTCGTCTCCGCGACGCTGTTCCCGGGCGGCTCCGAGGTGGTGCTGGCGGTACTGGCATTGCGGCACAGTTACGATCCCTGGGTCCTGCTTGGCGTCGCCACGCTCGGCAACACGCTCGGCGGCATGAGCACGTGGATCCCCGGGTGGCTGCTGGCCCGGCGCCTTCCGCTGGATCATCCGTGCCAGGCGCACAGGCGGCGCGCGGTCGAACGCGTGAAAAAGTGGGGCATTCCGCTGTTGCTGTTTTCGTGGCTAACAGTGGTGGGCGATCCGCTGTGTTTTGCCGCCAGCTGGCTGCGGATGAACGCCGCGCTATCGGCGTGCTTCATCGCCGCCGGCAAGGCGGCACGCTACGCGGTCATTTTGTTTGCGGCGTGACGCTTGCCTTTGGATGACGCAAAGCATCGATCTCGCGCGAAAAGGCGTCCAGGCTCGGCGCCCCTTTGGCCATCGCCACCACCGTCAAGACGTTGCCTTCGATACGTCCGATCAGAAACGACGGTGTGCCACTGATGCCCAGCCGCCGCGCTTCGGACAGGTCACGCAGAATGACGCGTCCGCTCGCCGGGTTCTTCAGACACGCGGCAAACTTCGCGGCATCCAATCCCAGCTGCTGCGCCAATCCGGGATAAAGTGCCGGATCCAGCGTATTCTCGAACAACGCGTTGTACATGACCCAGAAACGGCCCTGCTCTCCCGCGCACACGGCCGCCAACGCCGCTGGCATCGCCTGCGCGTGGATCGTCGTCAGCGGCAGGTCCTTGTGGATGAACTGCACCAAGCCGCTATCGATGTACTTCTGCTTGAGTTGGGGAAACAACTCCTGATGGAAACCACGGCAATAGGGACATTGATAATCGGAGAATTCGACGATGCCGATGCCGGCTTGCGGGTCGCCCAACCGATGGTCGCGAACCAGACTGACCTGCGGCGCCGCCGCGGTCACAGAAGCAGGCGGTGCTTCACCGTAGGTCATGCCGGAGGAACGCGAGCTGCGCGGATTCCCGGCCGCAACTTGTTCCGGCGCCGCGGGCGGCGTGGCGGAGGTACAGGCAACCAGAAACGCACCAAACACGACAACCACGGGCGCCCACCGGATGCCGCATTTGGAAAGAGCCTGGGAGTTTTTTCGCATCGGAACCGCCCTGGAGAGTTGCGCTGTCACCCAAGATAGGGTTGGTTGATGTCAGTGTAGATGGCGCAGTGATCCCGCGCCAACCGCGCCCGTGAAATCACATCCCCATCAGGTCAACAGGCTTTCGAGTAGCTGCGGGTCTTCCAGGCGATCGATAAACCAGCGCAGCGCCTTGCCGTTGTCGGCGGTACGCCAAGCGACGAAGACCTGCGCGCCGGGCTTGGGTTCGACCACCTGCTTTGCCACAAGCCGCCCGCTTTTCACTTCGTCGCGCACCATGTGCAGCGGCAGGTAGCCGACGCCGAACCCGGCGCACTGAAACGCGATTTTGTCGCGCATGTCGGGCACCGTCAGCACGTCCTGCCCGGTGAGCAGCCCGGAGGTGCGGGGCGGCAGATTGCGCGAGCTGTCGGCGGCGGCGATCGAACGGTATTTGAGGATCTCCTCGGGCGGGATCGGTTCCGGCGCCGCCGCCAGCGGATGCGTCGGCGCCACCATGAACTGCCACTGTACCGTGCCGAGCGGGCGCGTCGAATAACCGCCGCCGGCCGGTCCTTCGCCCGGCGCGCCGATTACAACATCCGCGCGCCCCGTCACCAGCGCGTCCCACGCCCCGCCGTACACCTCGGTAAGCAGGCGCAACCGCGTGCCGCAGGCCTCCCGATAGAACTCCCGCAACAACGGATAGAGCCGCTCCTTGGGAACGATATCGTCGACGGCGACGCGCAGTTCCACCTCGTAGCCGGTGGCGACGCGCTTGACGCGCGACTCGAGCTCGGTCGCGGCCTGCAACAAGTGACGCCCTTCGCGCAGCAGTTCCCGCCCGGCATCGGTGAGGACCGCGCGGTGGCCGCGGCGGTCGAACAACTCCACTCCCAGGTCCTCCTCCAGCTTCTGCACTGCATAGGTAATGGCCGACGGTACCCGGTGCAATTCCTCCGCGGCCGCGGCAAAACTGCCTTTGCGGTCTATGGATTCGAGCACGGTCAGGGCATCGAGAGTCAGACGCATCGTCATTCAACGAATTCGAACAAGATGAGCAGAATTCTTCGCTATCAACGGGGCAATTACAAGAATAGGCTTTGCGGCGTGTTCAATGATTATGAACAATCCGCACCGGACAAGGAGAATTCGATGATACAGGTTCGCAAGGCCAAGGACCGCGGCCATGCCAATCATGGGTGGCTCGATACCCGACATACCTTCTCGTTCGCGGACTACCACGATCCGCGATACATGGGCTTTTCCGCGTTGCGCGTCATCAACGAGGATCGCGTCGCCCCGGGCGGGGGCTTCCCGACACACCCGCACCGCGACATGGAAATCATCACCTACGTCCTCGAGGGCGCGCTCGAGCACCAGGACAGCCTCGGCACCGGTTCAGTGATCCGGCCCGGCGAGGTTCAGCGCATGAGCGCCGGCCAGGGCATCCGCCACAGCGAATTCAACCACTCCAAAAACGAACCGGTGCACTTTCTGCAGATCTGGATTCTGCCAAACGTCCAGGGCGTGCGGCCGAGCTACGAACAGAAGCGCATCGAGCTCCACGGCGCGCTGCGGCTAGTGGCGTCGCCTGATGGCGCCAACGGCTCAGTCACGATCCACCAGGATGCGCGCGTGTACGCCGCGCGCCTCAACGGCGGCGATATCAGCCATGCGCTCGCCCCCGGTCGCCGTGCTTGGCTGCATGTGGCGCGGGGAACGGCCAAGCTCAACGGCACGACGCTGCACGTCGGCGACGGCGCCAGCATCGAGGGCGAAGCGAGTCTGCGGCTCGCCGCCGACGGCGCGGCCGAAGTGTTGTTGTTCGATCTGCCATAAATCACGGAGCGACATCGCCATGGGTCTTATCAAACCGCGTCATCAGGTTGAGTCCCGCGATTGCCGCTGCCTGAACGAATTCATGACACCGGCGCGGTCGTGGATCTCACGCTCACGCCCCGGGATCAAGCGGCGTCCGGGCGTTCGCACAATGACCACGGCACGCAACCGGTCCTGAGTTTTCGTCAAACCCGCAACTGAAGGAGAAAAAACCATGAACGAAGTCCTGAACAAATTCGGCCCGCTGGCCGGGCGCATACTGATGGCGGTAATTTTTCTGCTGTCCGGCGTCGGCAAGATCGGCAACTTCGCCGGAACCGCCGCTTACATGGCGCACCAGGGCGTGCCGCTGACCGAGCTGGCGCTGGTCATCACCATCGTCATCGAGGTCGGCGGAGCGGCGCTCCTGATCCTCGGCTGGAACGTGCGGTTCGTGGCGGGCGTGCTGTTTCTGTGGATGATTCCGGTCACGCTGATGTTCCACAATTTCTGGGCGGCACCCGCGGACCAGCACATGATCCAGCAGATCATGTTCCTCAAGAACCTCGCTATGATGGGCGGGTTCCTCTACGTCATGACGTTCGGCGCCGGGCCGTACAGCCTGGACCGTAAGTAAACGCGCGCCTGTCGGCGCGGAATCGCCCTGACGGGCGCTTCACGGAGGCGAGCATGGGTTATCTGAAAGAAGGCCGGTGGCACGACGGCTGGTACGACACCAGCAAGACCGCGGGCGAATTCGTCCGCGCTGAAAGCCAGTTTCGCGAACGAGTCAGTGCGGATGGATCGAGCGGCTATAAGGCCGAACCCGGGCGCTATCATTTATACGTTTCGCTCGCCTGCCCGTGGGCGCACCGCACCATCATCTTCCGCCAGCTGAAACGGCTCGAAGACGTGATCTCGCTGTCCGTCACTGACCCGGTCATGTCCGACCAGGGTTGGGCATTCATGGACGGCGGCGGCACGCTCGACGTGGTCAATGGTTTCACGTATCTGCATCAGGCCTATACCCACACGACGCCCGACTACAGCGGACGCGTGACCGTGCCGGTGCTGTGGGACCGGCAGACACAACGGATCGTTAACAACGAATCGAGCGACATCATCCGCATGCTCAACAGCGAATTCAACGCCTTCACCGGCGCGAAGACGGATTTCTATCCGGCCCCGCTGCGGGCGGAGATCGACGCGATCAATGCCTTCGCCTACGAGCGTATCAACAACGGCGTGTACAAGGCCGGATTCGCCGGCAGCCAGCGCGTGTACGAATCCGCGGTCAAGCGGCTGTTCGGCGCGTTCGACGAGCTCGAGGTGCGCCTCGGGCAATTGCGCTACCTGATCGGTGACAGCATGACCGAGGCCGACTGGCGGCTGTTCACCACGCTGATCCGCTTCGATGCGGTGTATGTCGCGCACTTCAAGTGCAATCTGCGGCGGATCGAGGACTATCCCAACCTGTCCAATTACCTGCGTGACCTGTACCAGGTGCCAGGCGTGGCCGGAACCGTGAATCTGGATCACATCAAGCGGCATTATTTTCTGAGTCACCGGCATCTCAATCCCTCCGGACTGGTGCCGCTGGGTCCGATCCTCGATTTCAACCGGGCGCACGATCGCGATCGCTTCGCCGCAGCCACGGCAAAAAGGAGAACGTCATGACCACAGCAACCGTTCAGGCAAGCACCGTTCGTCCCGTCGTGGACATCGTAACCGGTGAAAACACTCTGGAAGGCGGAGGTTTCCCGGTCAGGCGGCCGTTTCCAACCGCCCGGCTGCTGCAAGTCGACCCGTTCCTGCTGCTGGATCACCTGGGCCCGGTGAAATGGGGTCCGGGCCAGGGCATCGGCGCGCCCGACCATCCGCACCGCGGCTTCGAGACCGTGACTTATCTGCTCTCGGGCGAGATGCAGCACAAGGACTCGGCCGGCCACAGCGGCCGGCTCGGGTCCGGCGACGTGCAGTGGATGACCGCGGGCGCGGGCGTGGTGCATTCGGAGCTGCCCTCGGACGCGTTCATGCAGAACGGCGGCACCATGCACGGGTTCCAGGTCTGGGTGAACCTGCCGGCACGCGACAAGATGGTGCGCCCGCGTTACCAGGACATCCCCGCGGCGCGCATTCCGGAGACGGTGAGCGTCGATGGCAAGGTCAAGGTGCGTGTCATTGCCGGTGAAGCATTGGGCCAATCGGCGGTAATCGACACGCACACGCCGATCATGTATCTGCATTTCACCCTGCAGCCCGGTGGTGAAATCGTGCAACCGGTGCCGGACAACCACAACGCGCTCGCTTACGTCATTCATGGCGACTTGCGCGCGGGCGCCGAAAGCCGGCGCGTGCGCGAGGGCCAGATGGCGCGCTTCGGTGCCGGACACTCTGTTCGTCTCGCCGTCGACAACGGCGCTGCCGAATCCGCGGACCTGCTGCTGCTCGCGGGAGTGCCGCTCAACGAACCGGTGGAACGCTATGGGCCGTTCGTCATGAACACGCGCACGCAGATCATCCAGGCGATCCGCGATTATCAGGAAGGCCGGATGGGCAAGATCGATTTCTGATCCAGATTTTTCGGAACCCGCTTGCCGCGGGATATGCCACAAACAAGTCACAGGAGAAACACATGAAACTCTATTTTTATCCCGGGGCCTGCTCCATGGCCCCTCACATCATTTTGCGCGAAGCCGGATACCAATTCGACCTGGACAAGGTGGATCTCGCCAAGAAACAGACCGCCGGCGGCGAGGACTACACCAAGGTCAATCCCAAGGGCTACGTCCCGGCGCTGCGGCTCGACGACGCCCAGGTGCTGACCGAGGCGGGGACGATCCTGCAATACCTCGCGGACCACAAACCCGATTCGGGCCTGGCGCCGAAGGCCGGAACCATGGAGCGTTACCGCCTCATGGAATGGCTGAACTTCATCGCCAGCGAGCTCCACAAGACCCTCGGCGCGCTGTTCAATCCCAAAATCACGCCGGAATGGAAGGATAACCAGATTGCCCTCTTCGACCGGCGCTGCGACATCCTGGCCTGCGCGCTCGACGGCAAACCATACCTGATGGGGGACAAATTCAGCGTCGCCGACGCTTACCTGTTCACGATTCTCGGCTGGGCCAACCTGTTCAAGCTCGATATGAGCAAATGGCCGGTCCTGCAAAGCTACACGACCCGCATCGCCGCCCGCCCGGCGGTGCAGCAGGCAATGAAAGCGGAAGGCCTGATCAAGTAACCAGCCGCCTTTTGGCCCGAGCGGTGGAGGAACGAGAACTTGAGCGACAGAATGCCAGTGATTTTTCTCGGACACGGCTCGCCCATGAACGCGATCGAGGACAGCGCGTTCCGGCGCGCCTGGGCGGGCCTGGCGATGCGCCTGCCCCGGCCGCGGGTGGTACTGTGCATCTCGGCACATTGGGAAACCCGCGGCGCGGCGCTGACCGCCTCGGAACAACCTGAAACGATTCACGACTTCTACGGTTTCCCGCCGGCGCTGTTCGCCGTGCGGTATCCCGCTCCCGGTGACCCCAAACTGGCGCAGACTGCGGCGAAATTACTGGCGCCCCGGGGCGCACAGCTGGACGCGCGCCGCGGCCTCGACCACGGCGTTTGGAGCGTACTGTCGCCGATGTATCCACACGCGGACGTCCCCGTGGTGCAGCTCAGCCTCGACACCGGCGAACCGGCATCGTCACATTACGAACTGGCGCAGCGGCTCGCGCCATTGCGCGAGCAGGGCGTGCTCATCCTCGGCAGCGGCAATATCGTGCACAACCTGCGGCTGCTGGATTACCGCCGCCCCAACGGCTTCGACTGGGCGGTGCGCTTCGACCGCGAGGTCAAGGCGCGCATTCAGGCGCGTGATCATGAAGCGCTCATCCGTTACGACGAATTCGGCGATGATGCCCGACACGCGGTCCCGACGCCGGAACACTACCTGCCGCTGCTCTACGTCCTGGCGCTGCAGAGCGACCACGAGAGCACCACCTTCTTCAATGACCAGGTGGTCATGGGTTCGATCTCGATGACCTCGCTGATAATCGGCGAACAGGCGGCAGTCGGTCATTAACGCCGGCCGGGCGTCGGCGTATCCGCGCCGGTCCCGAACCGGCTGTGCGATTAGTGGCGACCGCGCCGTTGCGGTACCCTTGCGGCACCGGCACGCTCCCGGCCGGCAAGCGAGAGGATAAAGCCATGGACGCATCCCTGCTGCGCGAAGCGGTCGTGTTCCTGCTGGCCGCCGTCATCACCGTTCCGCTGTTCAAGCGCCTCGGCGTCGGCGCCGTACTCGGCTACCTCACCGCCGGCGTGCTCATCGGCCCACGGGCCTTCGGCGTCGTGCACGACGTCGATAACATTCTGCACTTCTCGGAGCTCGGCGTGGTGCTGCTGCTCTTCATCATCGGTCTCGAGCTGCAACCGTCGCGGTTGTGGGCACTGCGCAAACCGGTGTTTGGTCTGGGTGGCGCCCAGGTCGCCGTGACCGGATTCGTGTTCGCGCTGGCCGGACTGTTCTTCGGGTTGTCCTTGACCGCGGCGATCGTCGTGGGCGTGGTGCTGTCGTTCTCCTCCACGGCCTTCGCGCTGCAGAACCTGGCCGAGCGAAAACAGCTCACAACGCATTACGGGCGCGCCGCGTTCACGATCCTGCTGTTCCAGGATTTAGCTGCGATTCCGCTGCTCGCCCTCATCCCGCTGCTCGGACAAGGCAGCAACGGGATCGACCGGGCGTGGGACATCTTCGGCATCGCCAAGGCGGTCGCGGTGGTGCTGGTGGTGAGCGTCGGCGGCCACTGGCTGCTGCGCCCATATCTGCGGCTCGCCGCCTCCGCCAACAGCCACGAGGTGTTCATCGCCGCCGCGCTGCTGGTGGTCGTGGGCACGGCGTTGCTCATGCAGGAGGCGGGGCTGTCGATGGCGCTGGGTTCGTTCCTCGCCGGCGTGCTGCTGGCCGACTCGGAATACCGCCACGAACTCGAGGCCGACATCGATCCGTTCAAGGGGCTGCTGCTCGGCCTGTTTTTCATCGCCGTCGGCATGTCGGTGGACCTGCGGCTAGTGAAGCAGCAACCGCTCGCGATTGCGGGGTTAGTGCTCGGACTGATGACGATCAAAGCCTTGCTGCTCTACGGCCTCGGGCGGCTGGCGGGCCAGCGCCACGGCGCCGCGGTGAATCTCGCGCTGTACATTTCGCAGGGCGGCGAGTTCGCGTTCGTGCTGTTCGGTGTCGCAGCCGGCGCACGGCTGCTGGGCCCAGCGCTGGCGGATCGGCTCGTCCTGGTAGTCTCGATTTCAATGGCGATAACGCCGCTGCTGGTGGCGCTCAACGAGAAATTTCTGCGCATCGGACAGGCGACAGACAAGCCGCCGGAATTCGACCGGATCGAGCCGCGCGAGCACCGCGTGATCATCGCCGGCTTCGGGCGCTTCGGCCAGATGATCGCCCGCACCCTCCGCATGACGAAGATCCCGTTCACCGCGCTCGAGGCGAGCTTCGAACAGGTGGATTTCGTGCGCCGTTTCGGCAACAAGATTTATTTCGGCGACGCCTCGCGCCTCGACCTGCTGCGCGCGGCGCGCGCCGACCTTGCCCAAATTTTCGTGCTCGCCATCGACGACGTCGAGGCCTCGGTCAGGACCGCGGAAATGGTGAAGAAGCACTATCCCCACCTCAAGATCTACGCCCGCGCCCGCAACCGCGTGCACGCCTACCGGCTGATGGACATCGGCGTGGACAAACTGATCCGGGAGACCTTCCTGTCGAGCCTGGAGCTGGCGCGCGACGTGCTGATCGGGCTCGGATATTCCCGGAACGAGGCCGACGAGGCGGTGCGCCGGTTCCGCGAGCACGACGAGAATTTGCTGCAACGGCAGCACAAGATCTATCACGACGAAGCGCAGCTCATAGCCGCCGCCAAGCAGGGCGCGGAAGAACTGGAGCGGTTGTTCGAGCAGGACATTTCGGCCTCGAAGTAAGGCCGTGCGCGCCGACCAAACAAAAACCCCGGCACGAAGGCCGGGGTTTTTGTCATTTCTTCTTTTTGATTGCTCCCCTCTCAGGTTGAGCGTTTCCGGCGCCCCAATGCGCCCAAGCCGAGCAGACCGCTGCCGAAGAGCCAGGCAGTGGCAGGAAGCGGTACCGGGGCCGCCGGAATCAGGAATTCCTGGCTCGAGGAGAGCGGTTGTGGCGTCAGAACTTGCATGTAAGCCGACCAATTGAATGTATCATAGGCACCACTAGTCGCCGTGTTGTAATACGACGTGGCATTGGCGTTGGCCAACAGTACGCTCGGGTCCATGATTTTCCAGATTGCATTATCGATATCAGCCTGATTGGTATAGTCCG